>NZ_CP015079.1:937865-1250487 GCF_001653335.1 Nocardioides dokdonensis FR1436 | reverse complement strand
CGGCGCCGCCCATGAAGATCTGGGCGGCGAGGTCGAGGGTCAGCGCCTTCAGGGCCGGGTGGGCGCGGAAGGCGGGGTCGGGCGTCCAGGCGGCGACGCCGGCGCGGGCCGCCGGCTGCAGGCTGCGGCTGTAGCCCTCCAGCCGGTCGCGGGTGAAGGCCTGCTGGAGGATCCGGCGGTGCAGCCTGTGCTCCTCGAAGTCGAGCAGCATCAGCCCGCGCCGGAAGAAGGGCCCGACGAGGTATGTCCAGGCGGGTGCGTTGGCGAACGCCTTGTCTCCGTTGGTCAGGGCCGCGCCGCAGGCGTCGGGGCCCAGGAGCAGCACCCACGGGTGCCCGAGCAGCGGCAGCGGGGAGACCGGACCGTGCTCGCTCCACTGCCGCTCGAAGAGGGCCTGGGGGTCGCGGACGTAGTCGAGGGTGCGCCCGACCACCGGGAGACCCCGCGCGCGTCGGGTCAGCGGGGGCAGCTCGCGGACGGGGGGAGAGGCAGCCATCTGATCAGCCATGGGTGCAGCGTCATTCAGACAGGACGTCCTGTCAATACCGGGGTGGGGACACCCTGGAGGGAGGCGGAGCGCGTCGGGGCGCTCGTGGCACCATGCGCTCATGGCTGTCAAAGCAGGGCGCTACCGCGGGCAGAGCGCCCAGGAGCGCATCGCCGCGCGCCGGGAGCAGCTCGTCGCCGCTGCCCTCGAGGTCTGGGGCCGCACCGACGGACCGCCCGTCACGATGACCCGCATCTGCGCCGAGGCCGGGCTGACCGAGCGCTACTTCTACGAGCAGTTCGCCAACCTCGACGAGGCGCTGCTGGCCGTGCTGGCCGGCATCACCGAGGAGATCCGCACCGTCGTCGACGCCGCGATCAACGACACCGAGGGCGGGCCCGCCGAGCGGGTGCGGGCCGCCGTGGCCGCCTTCGTCGCCGTCATCACCGACGACCCGCGCAAGGGCCGGGTGGCGATCCTGCTGGGCGCCTCGCGCCCGACCCTCGCCGCGCCGCGCAACGCGATGCTGCGCGGCTTCGGTGCGTACGCCGCCTCCGAGGCGGCCGCGCTCTACGGCTCCGACGCGCTCCAGGGCCGCGACGGCGAGCTCGCCGGGCTGATGTTCATCGGGGGCCTGGAGAAGCTGGTCGGCGCCTGGCTCGACGGCTCGATCACCGCCGGCCCCGACGACATCGTCGACGCCGCCACCCGCGCGTTCGAGCGGTTGGGCCACGCCTGAGCGCTTCCTGGGGTGCCGGGCCCGGGAGCGGTGAGCCAGCAACCGTTGTCGGACCGACCCAGGTTGCCAGCTCACCGCTGGGCACCGGCGCGGTCGGCAGCGGTGAGCCAGCAACCACCTTGGCCCCGGTTCCGGTTGCCAGCCCACCGCTGGGGGTGGTGGCGCCGCCTAGGCTCGCGGCATGCGTCAGCGCTTCCACGGCCGGATCGCCGGCGTCGGCAGCACCTCGGGGGTGCGGGTCGTCGTCGGGCGCTGGGACCGCACCCCGTGGGGGCCGTTCTCCGACGCGATGGTGGCGCTGCCCTCGGGCCACCGCCTGTTGCTGGCCCCGACCCAGCGGGTCGCCGACTTCATCGCGCGCACCTACACCTTCGACGAGGTGCGGGTGGAGGAGTTCGCGACCACCGGGCCGCCGACCGCGTGGTCGGTGCGCGCCGACTCCCTCGAGCTCGACCTCGACGTCGGCGGGCGTACGCCGCTGGGCCGGCTGCTGGGCCTGGTGCCCGACCCGGTGGCCACCGCGCCGGCCTTCTGCGCCGCGATCGACCCGGTCGCCCGGGTCGTGATGCGGGGCGTGCGCACCCGGGGGTCGGCCGGCCACGGGCGCCGCGAGTGGTACGGCGCCACCGACCACCACGCCGTGACCGCGGTCCGCGGCCGGCTCGAGGGCCGCGACCTCGGTGCCCTGGCGCCGGTGCACCCGGCCCCCGACTTCGGGTTCTCCTCGACCCCGCGACGCCCGTCGGTGACCTCGGTGGTCACGACGGTCGAGGTGCCGTGATCCGGCCCAGGCGCAGCATCGCGAGCGCGCCCAGTGCGGGACCGGGCGCCAGCAGCCAGAACGCCCAGCGCCACCCGATCTCGTCGGCGAGCAGCGGCAGCAGCTGGATGGTCACCACCGACAACGTGAAGCCCACCGCGGTCTGCACGCTCAGCGCGGTCCCGACGTAGCGCTGGTCGGCGGTCTCGCTCAGCGCGGTCGAGAAGACGCCCGAGTCGGCGATCACCGAGGCGCCCCACACCAGCAGGAACACCACGAGGAGCACCGGGCCCGCCGACCAGAGCAGCGGCGCCAGCAGACAGCAGGCGGCACTGGTGGCCATCGCGGCCACAGCGGCGCGCGAGCGGCCGTAGCGGTCGGCCGCCCAGCCGCCCAGGAGGCTGCCCACGAGTCCGGCGGCGCCGACGGTGCCGAACGTCACCGCGCTCACCCCGGCGCCCGACAGCTCCCACGCCGGCTGGCGCACCAGGAACGCCGGCAGCCAGGTCCACAGCGCGTAGAGCTCCCACATGTGCCCGAAGTAGCCCAGGTTGGCCAGGCGGGGTGCCGGCTCGCGCAGTCCCGCGAGGGCGTGCCGGGCCCGCGGGCGCTGACCGGGCGCCAGCAACGGACCCGGGCGCAGCACGGTCCACGCGACCACGCCGGCGACCAGGGTCAGGGCCGAGGCGGTGAGCATCACCGCGCGCCAGGGCAGCGGGCCCGCGGCGCTGATCAGGTGCGGCAGGGCCGAGCCCAGGGTCAGGGCGCCGATGAGCACCCCGAAGGCGCGGCCACGGTCGACGGGCAGCGACCACGACGCCATCAGCTTCATCCCGACCGGGTAGATCCCGGCCAGGAAGACGCCGGTCAGGAAGCGCAGCGGCAGGGCAGCGCCCAGGCGGTCGGCGGCCACCGCGAGGAGCGCCGTGGAGGCTGCGGCCCCGAGCGCGCACAGCGCCACCAGGCGCTGCGGGGGCATCCGGTCCGGCAGGTTGAGCACGCTCGAGGTCAGCGCGCCGACGACGAAGCCGACCTGCACCGCCCCGGTCAGCCACACCACCGAGGTGTCGCCGAGTCCCCACTCGCGGCGCAGGGTGGGCGCGATCGCGGTGGCGGAGAACCACACGGCGAGCCCGAGCACCTGGATGAGCGCGACCAGGGAGCGCTGGAGACCCGCTCCGCGCAGGTCCGGGCTCGTGGTGCTCGGCACGGACCCACCTTCGCAGACCGTGCGGTCGCCGGCACCCTGGCTCAGAGGTCGACGGCGCGGTGGACCCACGTCGAGGACACCACCATGCCCACGTGCTCGTAGAGCCCCAGCGCGCCGGTGCGCGAGTCGGTGGACAGGTAGCAGCGCCGGGCGCCGTGCGCGCGGGCCAGGGCGAAGGCGTCGGTGAGCATCGCGGCGGCCAGCCCGCGGCCGCGACGGTCGCGCCGCACACCGATCTTGGCGACGTAGCCGCCCCCACCGGACAGGTGCACGTGCGTGGCGCCGACCAGGGCCCCGGACTCGTCGTGCACCAGGCGCAGCTGCCACGGCGCGTAGCCCTCGCGGTCCCAGATCCGGGCGCCGAAGTCGTCGAACGGCTGCCGCGGGCGCTCGGCCCACTCGAGGAAGCAGTCCTCGAGCAGGGTCCAGGCGGGCTCGTGGTCGGCGGGCTCGGCGTCGCGCAGGGTGTGCCCGGGCGCCAGGGGCGCCGCCGGCATCGTCGTCCCGGCGGGCAGCTCCAGGTCCCAGGCGGTCCAGCGCAACCGATAGCCCTGCGCCTGCATGAACCTGTCGGCGGCGCTGCCCTGCGGCACCTGGCTGCCGATCCGGGTCGCCCCGGCCTCGCGGGCCCGCTGCTGGACCCAGGCGGCCAGCCAGGTCCCGATGCCGCGGCCCTGGTACGCCGGGTGCACGCCGGCGTAGGCGACGTCGTCCCCCGTGTGGTCGACGTACGCGACCAGCCGGTCGCCGGCCGCCGGGTCGAGGACGGCCCGGGTGCTGGTGCTGAGGTCGTAGCTGGGGCGGCACCAGTCCTCGCGGACCTCCTCGACGCTCATCTCGGCGGCGCCGAGGTCGACGAGCTCCTCGGCCCGGATCACCTCCGTGACGGACGGTGCGTCGGCGAGCCGCAGGGGCCGGGTGGTCAGCCCGTCGGGCAGCGACGGGACGCAGGCGCTCGTGCTCATGAGTCGATGATGACCCAAGGACACCGCCGCCGGCACCCGGTTTGTCCCGGGGCCGGCGGCGAGGAGTGGGCTCAGGCGTCGCGGATCGCCGAGACGTCGAAGTCGAGCTTGATCTTCTCGGAGACGAGCACACCGCCGGTCTCGAGCGCCGCGTTCCAGATCAGGCCCCAGTCCTTGCGGTTGATGGTGGTGCCGCCCTCGAAGCCGATGCGCAGGTTGCCGAACGGGTCCTTCGCCGAGCCGGTCGACTCGAACTCGAGGGTGACCGGGCGGGCGACGCCCTTGATGCTGAGGTCGCCGGTGATGGTCCAGTCCGACCCGTCGCGGCTCACGTCGGTGGACACGAAAGTGATCTCCGGGTTCTCCACGGCGTCGAAGAAGTCGGCCGAGACCAGGTGGCCGTCCCGGTCCGCGCTGCCGGTGTCGATCGAGGCGGTCGCGATGCTCAGGCGGACCGAGGAGGCCGCCGGGTTCGCGGTGTCGACGTGGGCGGTGCCGGACCACTCGGAGAACTGGCCGCGGACGGTGGTGACCATCGCGTGCCGGGCGCTGAAGCCGAGGCGGCTGTGGCTCGCGTCGATCGTGTAGTCGCCGGAGATGTCGTCGAGCGCCGCGGTGGGAGCGTCGAACGTGGCGGTCGCGGTCGTCGCGGTCGTCGCGGTCGTCGCGGTCGTCGCGGGGGTCGCCTGGACGGCGGTGCGGGCGGCGGGGGCGGTGGTCTTGCGGAAGAAGGCCATGAGGAAGCTCCTGGGAGATAGTGGGTGAAGATTCAACCATCTCAAGCGGGGGGTGCCCGGATCTATTCCGCAGGGCATGGATCTCTCGTGCAGGAGCGGGGGGACGCGCAGGAGCCGCGCCCCCGGCTCGGGGACGCGGCTCCTGGGTGCTGGGTGCTGGGTGCTGGGTAGAGCGCGGGGCGCGTCAGGCGGCGTGGGCGGCCGGCGAGGCGGCCGCGAGCGCGGTCTGCGGGATCGTCCAGTGCGACTCCAGGTGCGTGCCACCGTCGGCGTCGGCCACGAGGGCCCAGGTCAGCGTGGGACGACCGGTCATCTGTGCGTCCGACATCGGACACCTCCTGTTCATCTTCTGTTCACCAAGGTACCAGAAGAACGCAGGTGCGTCGCACGGAAGGTGCTGGAGTCGAGCGAGTGACGCCTTTCTGCCCGATTCCGGGCAGGGACTTGCGCATGTCCGGCGCTTCCCGTCAGATTGCGCAGGTGACAGCAGCGGGCCGCCGGGCGAACGAGCCCGATCTCCTGGCGCCGCTGGTGCAGCACCTGGTGGCGACCACCGGCCTCGACGAGGCCGAGGCGCGCCGGGTCATCGGCGACGTGACGGCCTTCCAGCGCGAGAGCGTGGAGGACTACGTACGCCGCCGCCACGGGCAGCTGCAGGCCCGCGGCCTGCGCAACCCCGAGATCTTCACCCGCGTGGGCGCCGAGCTGGCGCAGCGCGTGGTGGCCCCACCCACCCTCTCCGAGCGCCAGCTGCGCCGGATCGTCTACGGATAGGCAAGGACCCCACCCATGTGCGGAATCGTCGGCTACATCGGCACCCAGCAGGCCGCCCCGCTGCTCCTCGAGGGCCTCGGGCGCCTCGAGCACCGCGGCTACGACTCGGCCGGCATGGCCGTCCTCGGCACCGGGGGCGCGCTGCGGATGGCCAAGCGCTCGGGCCGGGTGCGTGACCTCGCCGAGGAGGTGCCCGCCCGCTTCGGCGGCAAGGTCGGCATCGGCCACACCCGCTGGGCCACCCACGGCCCGGCCACCGACGCCAACGCCCACCCGCACGCCGACGCCGCCGGTCGAGTGGCCGTGGTCCACAACGGCATCCTCGACAACGCCTCCGCGCTGCGCGCGATGCTCACCGACGACGGCATCGAGCTGGCCTCCGACACCGACACCGAGGTGCTCGCCCACCTCGTCGCCCGCTCTGGCGCCGACACGCTGGAGGGTCGCGTCGCGGACGCCCTCGCCGCCGTCGAGGGCACCTACGGCCTCGCGGTCGTGCACGCCGACTTCCCCGACCGGATCGTGGTGGCCCGCAACGGCAGCCCGCTCATCATCGGCGTGGGCGACAAGGAGATGCACGTGGCCAGCGACCTGGCCGCGCTGGTGCGCTACACCACGACCGTCGCCTACCTCGACGACGGCGAGATGGCCACCGTGACCGCCCAGGGCTTCACCACCTACCGCCACGACACCGCCCAGCTGCACCGCACCCACCGCGACGCCGCCCCCGTCGACGTCGACCCGTCGGCGTACGAGATCGGCGAGCACGAGTCCTTCATGCTCGCCGAGATGCTCGAGCAGCCGCGGGCCGCCGAGCGGGTGCTGCGCGGCCGGCTCAACGAGCGCTTCGGCACCTCCCACCTCGGAGGGCTCAACATGGACGCCCGCGAGATCCGCGCGATCCGCCGGGTCAAGATCCTGGGCTGCGGCTCGGCGTACTACGTCGGGCAGATGGGTGCCTCGCTCATCGAGGAGCTGGCGCGCATCCCCGCCGACGCCGAGGCGGCCAGCGAGTTCCGCTACCGCGACCCGGTCATCGAGCCCGACACCCTGTACGTGGCGGTGAGCCAGTCCGGCGAGACCATCGACACGCTGCTGGCCGTCCAGGAGATCCGTCGCAAGGGCGGTCGGGTGGTCGGGCTGGTCAACGTGGTCGGCAGCGCCATCGCCCGCGAGTGCGACGGCGGCATCTACCTGCACGCCGGCCCGGAGGTCGCGGTGGCCAGCACCAAGGCGCTGACCACCATGTTCCTCGGCTTCTCGCTGCTGGCCCTGCAGCTGGGACGGGTGCGCGACCTGTCCATCTCCGACGGGCGACGCCTCATCGAGGGTCTGCTCAAGCTGCCCGAGCAGATCCAGGCCGTGCTGGACACCGAGGCGGAGCTGACCGTGGTGGCCAAGCGTCTGGCCGAGGCCGACAGCCTGTTCTTCATCGGCCGGGTGCGCGGCTTCCCGGTCGCCCGCGAGGGGGCGCAGAAGTTCAAGGAGATCACCTACCGCCATGCCGAGGCCTACCAGACCTCCGAGCTCAAGCACGGCCCGCTGGCGCTGATCAGCGAGGCGGTGCCGACGGTCGCGCTGGTGCCCGACGACGAGCTGGTCGACCGCAACGTCGCCGCGCTGCACGAGATCGCCGCGCGCAAGGGTCCGTTGGTCGTCGTGACCCACGAGGGAGTCGACCTCGGCGACCTCGCGCACTCCTCGACCACGCAGCGCATCGACGTGCCGCGCAACGAGAAGGAGCTCGACCCGATCCTGCTCACGATCCCGCTGCAGCTGCTGGCCTTCCACGCCGCGAACCACCTCGGCCTGGACGTCGACAAGCCGCGCAACCTGGCCAAGTCGGTGACCGTCGAGTGACCTCGAGCGGTGGGCTCGGAACAGCCTCCCCAGCAGGGGGTGACCGAGCCCACCGCGAGCACGAATGGAAGAGCGACCCCCCGAGCGACTACCGTTGCAAGGTGACTTCCCCCGAGAGTGAGACCCCGACCGTCGAGGAGCAGGTGCCGACGTTCGTCGAGCTCGGTCTGTCCGAGCAGGTGCTGAAGGCCCTGTCCGACGTGGGCTACGAGACCCCGTCGGCCATCCAGGCCGAGACCATCCCCACCCTCCTGCAGGGTCGCGACGTGGTCGGCCTGGCGCAGACCGGGACCGGCAAGACCGCCGCGTTCGCGCTGCCGATCCTCTCCAACCTGGACCTGTCGCAGAAGAGCCCGCAGGCGCTCGTGCTGGCCCCCACCCGTGAGCTCGCGCTCCAGGTGTGCGAGGCCTTCGAGAAGTACGCCGCGCGGATGAAGGGCGTGCACGTGCTGCCCGTCTACGGCGGCCAGGCCTACGGCGTGCAGCTCTCGGCGCTGCGCCGCGGCGTGCACATCGTCGTCGGCACCCCGGGTCGGATCATGGACCACCTCGACAAGGGCACCCTCGACTTGTCGAAGCTGCGCTTCCTGGTGCTCGACGAGGCCGACGAGATGCTCAACATGGGCTTCGCCGAGGACGTCGAGACGATCCTGGCCGAGACCCCCGACGACAAGCAGGTGGCGCTGTTCTCGGCCACCATGCCCACGCAGATCCGTCGGCTCTCCAAGCAGTACCTCCGCGATCCCGCCGAGATCACGGTCAAGCGCAGCGCGCGCACCGCCGCGAACATCACCCAGCGCTACCTGACCGTGTCCTACCCGCAGAAGGTCGACGCGCTCACCCGCATCCTCGAGGTCGAGAACTTCGAGGGCATGATCGTGTTCGTCCGGACCAAGAACGAGACCGAGACCCTGGCCGAGAAGCTGCGGGCTCGGGGCTACTCGGCCGCCGCGATCAACGGTGACATCGCCCAGGTCCAGCGCGAGCGCACGGTCAACCAGCTCAAGGCCGGCAAGCTCGACATCCTGGTCGCCACCGACGTGGCCGCCCGCGGTCTCGACGTCGAGCGCATCAGCCACGTCGTCAACTACGACATCCCCACCGACACCGAGTCCTACGTGCACCGCATCGGTCGCACCGGCCGGGCCGGGCGCACCGGTGACGCGATCTCGTTCATCACCCCGCGCGAGCGCTACCTGCTCAAGCACATCGAGAAGGCGACCCGCCAGCCGCTGACCCAGATGCAGCTGCCCAGCGCCGAGGACGTCAACAGCACCCGCCTGACCCGCTTCGACGACGCCATCACCGAGGCGCTGGAGCAGCGCGACCGCATCGAGCGCTTCCGCGACATCGTGGCCCACTACGTGCGCGAGCACGACGTGCCCGAGGTCGACGTGGCTGCCGCGCTGGCCGTCGTGGCGCAGGGCGAGACGCCGCTGCTGCTCGACGCCGACGCCGACCGGGCCCGCGCCGAGCGCGAGGCTCGTCGCGCCCCCGAGCGTCCCGAGCGTGGCGGTCGCGACGAGAGGTCCGGCAAGGCCCGCGCCGAGCGCGCCCCCCGCCGCGGCGGCGACGTCGACCTCGCGACGTACCGGATCTCGGTGGGCAAGCGGCACAAGGTCGAGCCCCGCCAGATCGTCGGCGCCCTGGCCAACGAGGGCGGCCTCTCGCGCGGCGACTTCGGCAAGATCTCGATCCGGCCCGACTTCTCGCTCGTCGAGCTCCCGGCCGGACTGGGCCCCCAGGTCTTCGCGGCGCTGGCCGACACCCGCATCTCCGGCAAGCTCATCGAGCTGCGGGCCGACAGCGGCAGCTCGAACGACACCTGGGGCGACAGCTCCGAGCGCAAGAAGCCCCGGCACAAGAAGCCCTGACGCCGGGGACCGGTCGGCGACCACGACGCTGCCGACAGTCGGTGGCCGGGTCCTGTTGACACGGTGCCGGAGGTTGGCGACCATCGAGTTCCACAACCGAACGGTCGGTTATCCCGCTGCTTGATCTGTGGGCGGGTGGGGCAATCGGGGGTCCGTCATGTCAGCGCCTGTCAACCATCCCGGACTGTCGTTCGAGATCAGTCGTCAACAGGCGGATCTGGACGCCCATGGGCGGGACGAGAACAGTTCCAGCATCGTCCACCCTGCCGGAGTGGTCTTCGCCGAGAGCAGGGACGACGTCCTTGCGGCCCTTCGGTACGCGCGAGAGACCGGCACGCCGGTGATCCCCTGGGGGGCAGGCACCAGTGCTGACGGGCAGGTGGTCCCCCGCGGCGACGAGCTGGCCCTCGACGTGTCGCAGATGGACCGGGTGCTGAGCCACAGCGTCGAGGACATGACGGTCACCGTGGAGCCGGGGGTGACCCGGATGCAACTCGACGCGCACCTGCGCTCCGCGGGTGTCTTCTTCCCCGTCGACCCGGGCGCCGACGCGACGTTGGGAGGCATGGCCTCCACCAACGCCTCGGGCACCACGACCATCAAGTACGGCGGGATGCGCGCGAACGTCCTCTCCCTGGAGCTGGCCCTGGTCGACGGGCGGGTACTCCGCCTGGGGCGTCCGGTCCGCAAGACGAGCAGCGGATATGCACTCAAGGACCTCGTCGTCGGTTCGGGCGGCACGCTCGGCGTGATCAGCGAGCTCACCCTGAGGGTGCACCCGCGGCCTGCCTGCGTGCAGGGCATCCGTGCCTTCTTCCCCGGCGTCGAAGCGGCGACCCGGGCCGCCTTCGACGTGATGCAGTCGGGGGTGCCGCTCGCTCGGCTCGAGCTGGTCGACGAGCTCGCGATCGGGGCCGTGAGCCGCTACCTGGACCTGCGGCTCCCGGAGCGGCCGGCGTTGTTCCTCGAGCTCCACTCCAGCACCCGTGCGGGTCTCGCGGCGGAGGTCGAGGTCGTGGTCGACCTGCTCGGTGAGGCAGGAGTCCTCGACATCGAGGTGGCCACGACTGCCGAGGAGCTCCAGCAGCTGTGGAAGTCCCGGCACCAGATCTGGTACGCGCTGATCGCGCAGTACCCCGGTCGGACCTACACCTCCACCGACTCCGCGGTGCCCTTGTCGCGGGTGCCCGAGCTGGTCGAGGGCGCCCGGTCGCTGCTGGCCGAGCACCGGCTCGACGCGGCGGTCTTCGGCCACGTGGGCGACGGCAATGTGCACACCTGCGTCGCCCACACCGAGGACCAGGCCGAGGACCTCGCGCTCTACCGCGACGCCCTCTCCCGGCTGGCCCTGGACCTGGACGGGACGTGCACGGGTGAGCACGGGATCGGCACCGCGAAGCGGCCCCACCTGATCGCTGAGCACGGTGAGGACGTGGTGGAGCTGATGCGGCTGGTCAGGAGGACGTTCGACCCGGATGGGCTGATGAACCCGGGCAAGATGTTCGAGGACCGTCGCAGTTGAGCCTGCGGCACGTGGTCAGGAGCATCCTGCAGATCCGGTCGTGGGTCTCGTGGGGCTGGTCGACGCCCCTCGAGCGCGCGCACTCGATCGAGGACGTCAGGCTCCTGGCTCGCAGCAAGGTGCCTCGCGTCGTCTTCGAGTTCGTCGACGGCGGCGCAGAGGACGGTGTGGTCGTGCGTCGGAACGAGGAGTCGCTCCGGGCCGCGGAGCTGGTCCCGCGGGTCCTGGTGGACGTGAGTGCCGTCGACCTCTCCGCCGACCTGCTCGGCACCCCGACGGTGGTGCCGTTCGGGATCGCTCCCACCGGCCTCCCGGCACTCTCCCACCCGCACGCCGAGGACGCGCTCGCGGACGGGTGCGCTCGGCGACAGGTGCCGTTCGTGCTTTCCTCGATGGGCACCCGGAGCAACGACGAGGTGGCCGCCCGGGGCACAGGGCGGGCGCACTGGTTCCAGCTCTACGTCTGGCGCGACCGGGTCGCTGCCCGCGGGCTGATGGAGGAGGCGCGAGAGGCAGGGGCGGAGGGGCTGGTGGTGACCGTCGACGTCCCGGTCCCGGGCTTCCGCCCCGCCGATGTGCGCAACGGACTCACCGTGCCCCCGACCATCAACCCCCGCTCGGCGTTCGGCATCCTCCGGCACCCCGGGTGGCTGTGGAGCTTCCTCGGCTCCGGTGGTGTCGACCGGTGCAGCTTCGGGTCGACGGGTGCCGCGTTGTCGGACCTGGGCCACCAGATGTTCGACTCCGCGGTCACCTTCGAGGACCTGGCCTGGATCCGTCGGATCTGGGACGGGCCCCTGGCAGTCAAGGGCGTCCTGGACCCGCGGGACGCGCGCGCCGCGCTCGACCTGGGCGTCGACGTCATCTGGGTCTCCAACCACGGTGGCCGCCAGTCCGGGCGGGCGCCGGCTGCCCTGGAGGCGCTGCGCCGGATCCGGGGCGAGGTCGGGGCGGACCCCGTCGTCTGGTTCGACTCCGGCATCCGCAGCGGCCAGGACGTCGCCGTGGCGCTGCAGGCGGGCGCCGACTTCGTTTTTGCCGGCCGTCCGTTCATCTACGGACTCATGGCCGGCGGGGCTGCTGGCGTGGAGCGCGTCTTCGAGATCCTCACCGATGAGCTGGTTCGCGCTTTGGCGCTGGTGGGCGCGCCATCCGTGGCCCACATTCGGGAGCGCGGGCCGCGCACAGATTGAGTCGGTCCACCTCTTGTAGGCAAACGGACGGTCTGTTACGTTCGGCGACAATGTAACCCGCGCCACACGAGGGAAGAGACATCCATGACCACGTTCCGCAAGACAGGCGTCCTCATCGCCGCAGGTGCCGCTGCCTCCCTCGTGACCGCGTGCGGCGGCGCTGCGATCGAGACCGGCAGCAACGGCGAGGTGCCTGGTGTCACCGACGACACCATCACCATCGGCATCCTGCCGGACCTCACCGGCCCGGTGGCCGCGATCGGTGAGCCGCTGGCCCGAGGTGCGCAGGCCTACGTGGACCACCTCAACGAGAACGGCGGCATCGATGGCCGTCAGGTCGAGCTGGTCGTCAAGGACACCCAGTTCAACCCCCAGCGCGCCGTTCAGGAGTACCGCAAGATCGAGGACGACGTGCTCGGCATCGTCACCACCGTCGGCGAGGGCATCACCGCGGCTGTGGTCCCTGAGATGGACAAGGACAACGTGTTCTCCTGGCCCGGCACCTACAGCCAGAGCTACCTGGAGTCCGAGCACCCCCCGATCAGCACGCCGTACATCTACGAGGCCCTCGGCGGCATCGACTACATGGTGAGTGACCTCGACGCCGCCGGCAAGACGCTCTCCAACTTCAACCTCGAGTCGGGCATCAACGAGGACTACAGCCGCGCGGTCGAGATCGGTGCCGAGGTCTACGGCGTGGAGGCGGGTTCCAGCATCGCGAAGCCGAGCACCGAGACCGACTACACCGGCGCCGTCCAGACGCTCTCCGGTGGTGACCCGGACTTCATGCTCGTCGGGACCGCGCCCGCCCAGGCCGCCTCGTTCATCGGCACCGGCTACAGCCAGGGCCTCCGGGTCCCGACCATGATCAGCTCGGTCGGCTACAGCCCCACGGTGCTGGCGACCAAGACCGGATCCGTGCTCAAGGAGGTCGCCTACGTGACCTCGCCCTGGGCGGCCTGGAACAGCGATGAGCAGGGGCAGCAGGAGCTCGTGGAGGCCTTCGGTCCCGACGAGGAGCCCGACGTGCAGATCCAGGTCGGCTGGGTGATGGCCAAGGGGCTCACCGACCTGATCGCCATGGCTGCCGAGGAGGGCGACCTGACCCGCGAGGGCATCAAGGACGCACTCTCGACCGCGACCCTCGACTTCGGCGGCATCGCGCCCTCGGTCGACTTCACCCGCGAGGACGGCGTCTACGGCACCACCAAGGAGACCCGCATCTACAAGGTGACCGACAACGGCCTCGAGCTCGTCAAGGACCTCTTCGTGGCTGAGGCCGCCGACGAGGTCGACGCCCCGTGAGCGAGACCCCGAACGCCCGGCGGCTGCACATCACCGGGCTGGGGTTGCAGTTCGCGGGCCTGAGGGCCCTGGACGACGTCGGCTTCACCGTGGAACCTGGCGAGCTCCGCGCTCTGATCGGTCCCAACGGTGCCGGGAAGAGCTCGCTGCTCAACTGCCTCAGCGGGGTCTACCGTCCCAGCGCCGGCACCATCTCCTACGGCGACACGGTGCTCAACGGGATGCAGCCCCACAGGATCGCAGGACTCGGCATCGCCCGGGTCTTCCAGAACGTCGAGCTCTTCGACAAGCTCTCCGTGCGTCAGAACGTCCTCCTCGGGCGGCACCTGGCCATGCGGACCGGTGTGCTCGCCGGCATGGCCTGGTACGGCCGCGCGGCCCGGGAGGAGCGTGAGCAGCGCGAGAAGGTGCTGCACTACCTGGAGTACTGCGGTCTCGCCGACATCGCCGAGACCACCGTGGAGAACCTCTCCTACGGGGTGAAGAAGCGGGTGGAGTACGCCCGGGCGCTGGCCATGGAGCCGACCCTGATGCTGCTGGACGAACCCGTCGCGGGCATGAACGAATCGGAGTCGGTGGAGATGGCCGACCTGGTGCGCAGCATGCACCAGGACCTCGGCATCTCGATCGTGGTCGTCGAGCACGACATGCGGTTCGTGATGTCGCTGGCCGAGCGCGTGGCTGTCCTCGACTTCGGACGTCTCATCGCCGACGACGTCCCACAGACCGTCATCAACGACCCGGCCGTGCGCCGGGCCTACCTGGGAGAGCACGCAGCATGAAGCTAGCGCAGCTGTTGTTGGCCGGGATGGTGCTCGGCTCCATCTACGGTCTCATCGCGATGGGTTTCGCCATCATCTACAAGGCCACCAAGATCGTCCACTTCGCCCACGGGGCGATGCTCCCGCTGGGTGCCTACCTCGTGTACACGTTCGCGGTGCGCTGGGAGCAGCCCTGGGGGGTGGCGCTCGTCGGGGCCGCAGCGATCTGCGCCGCCCTGAACGTGCTGATGCAGCGGATCTTCGCCCGTCGCATGCTGGGCCGCCCGCTCTTCGCGGCCATCATGATCACCTTCGGCTTCGAGATCCTGCTGCGCGCTGGGATGAACCTGATCTGGAAGGGCAAGGAGCGTCCGATCGGCGACCCCTGGGGTGCCGACACGGTGACGCTGGCCGGTGGCGTGACGACACCCGTCGCCTCACTGTGGATCCTCGGGGCGGCGGCCGTCTGCATGGCCGCGGTCTTCGCCTTCTTCAGGTGGAGCAGCCTGGGCGTGCAGATGCTGGGCACCGCCAGCGACCAGGAGGCCGCCCTGATGAGCGGCGTCCCGATCCAACGCACCTTCGCGGTCGCCTGGGCCATCGCCGGAGTGCTCGCCGTGGTCGCCGGAGTCGCGGCCTCCCTCTTCCCGAGGACCCTCGGACCGGAGCTGGTGATGCTCGGCATGCGGGCCTTCCCGGCCGCCATCCTGGGCGGGCTGGACTCGGTGGTCGGAGCCGTGGTCGGCGGCATGGCCATCGGCATCGTGGAGGTGATGGTCGCCGGCTACCTGTCCGAGAGCGCGATCTTCGGTGCCAACTTCAGCGCGGTGAGCGGGTACATCATCATGATCATCGTCCTGATGGTGCGGCCCTACGGCCTGTTCGGCCGCAAGGAGGTAGCGCGGGTATGAAGACCCCCGCACCGGAAGGCACCGCTGCGCTCGACGTGCGCGGGGCCTGTGCGCGCTACCAGAACGCCGACGTCCTGCACGGCATCGACCTGACGGTGGAACCCGGGAGGGTGACGGCCCTGCTCGGCGCCAACGGCGCCGGCAAGACCACCTTCCTGCGCTGCGTCCTGGGCCTGATGCCCGTGCACCGGGGGGAGATGACCTCCGGCTCGGTCACCGTGCTCGGTCGCGAGGTCACCCGGGCGTCCGCCCAGCGCCGGATCAAGGCGGGGTTGGCCATCGTGCCCGAGGGGCGTCGGCTCTTCGCCGACCTGAGCATCGAGCAGAACCTGCGGATCGGGGCGTCCACACGACGTGACAAGGAGATCGGCCAGGACATCGAGCAGCTGCTCGAGAGGTTCCCGGCGCTCCAGCGACCCAAGATCCAGGCCGGCTACCTCTCCGGGGGTGAGCAGCAGATGCTCGCGATCGGGCGCGCCCTGATGGCCCGCCCGAAGGTGCTCCTCCTCGACGAGCCGTCCCTGGGTCTGGCCCCGCTGGTCGTGGACTCGGTCTTCGAGACCATCGCATCCCTGGCGCAGGACGGGATCGGGGTGCTCCTGGTGGAGCAGAACGCCGAGCGGGCCCTGCAGGCCTCGTCGCACGCAGTGGTCCTCCAGGCCGGCAAGGTGGTGCGCTCCGGCGCCAGTGCGGAGCTCGCCGACGACCCCGTCATCCAGGAGAGCTACCTGGGGGTGGCGTCGTGAGCAGCATGCTCGACGTCCCCGAGGCCCGGACCCGGGCAGGGGCCGGTCAGCACCTACGACCGGCACGCCTCCTGGGACCGGCCCTCCTGGTCGTCCTCCTCCTCGCCTTCCCCTTCATCGCATCCTCGTTCTGGCTCACGGTCGCGGTCTTCTGTGCGATCGCCGCGAGCGGTGCGCTCTCGCTCAACCTCTTGGTCGGCTACGCCGGCCAGGTCTCGGTGGGCCACGCGTTCTTCCTCGGCGTCGGTGCCTACGTCGGTGCCTACGGCGGTCAGCACGGCTGGTCGTTCCCGGTCATCGTGCTCGCAGCAGTGGGCCTCCCTGCGCTGGTCGGACTGCTGGTCGGCCCGGTGGCGCTGCGTCTGCGTGAGCTCTACCTGGCCATCACGACCCTGGGTCTGGTCTACGTCGGGCAGTGGATCGTGGTCGCCTTCGACGGGGTCACCGGCGGCGTGAGCGGCACGCCGACCACCGACCTCGACGTCTTCGGCTTCGACCTGGGGACTTCCGCCTACGCGCTCGGCCTGCCGATGACTCGCGACGTGCGCTACTACTTCGCAGCGCTCGCGCTCGCCGCCCTGATCGGGTTCGCCATCTACAACCTGTCCCGCAGCCGCCCGGGGCGCGCCATGATGGCGGTCCGCGACCGGCAGGTCGCGGCCTCGGTCGCCGGCGTGGACGTCACCCGCTACAAGCTCGCTGCCTTCACCGTCTCGTCCGGCATGGCAGGGGCCACCGGTCTGCTCTACGGCAGCTACCTGGGTTACCTGGTGCCCGAGTCCTTCTCCCTCGAGCTCTCCATCACCTACCTGGCGATGATCATCATCGGCGGCTTCGGCAGCGTCCTCGGCTCCGTCCTCGGTGCCGTCCTGATCACGGCGCTGCCGCAGGTTCTCAGCTACCTGGCCGAGTACTCCACCTTCCTGGCCACCGACAACCGCGCCGACCACGTGGCGGTGCTGCTCTACGGGACCGCACTGGTGCTGTTCCTGCTCTTCGAGCCCGAGGGGCTGGCCGGCATCTGGCGGCGCGCCGCACGACGAGTGACCCGACGTGGGTCCGAGCAACCGGAGGGATCCACCCGATGAGCACCCCGACCACTGGGCATAAGTTCGCGGGCGCCCCCCGCACGCTGGTGGAGCCCCCCCTGGCCCACGCCGAGGAGAACGGCATCATCCAGCGCCTCACCAAGGACGGGGAGGTGATCGGTGAGGAGCCGACCATCGACCCCGCGGTGGCGCGACGCATCTACGAGACGATGGTGACCACCCGCCTGCTCGACGAGCGGGGCTGGGAGCTGCAGCGCTCGGGACGCGTGGAGTTCTGGATCCCGATGCGGGGGCAGGAGGCCTCGCACGTCGCCTCCAGCGCTGCCTTCGACCCGGAGGACTGGATCTTCATCGCCTCCCGCGAGGCCGGGGTCATGCTGTGGCGCGGCGCGCCCCTGGAGCAGCTCTTCGCGCAGATCTTCGGACGCGCGGCCGAGCCGCTCCGCGGCCGTCGGCTGCCGCTCCTCTTCGGCGACCGCAGCCGCAACGTCGTGCCCTGCACGACGCAGGTCGGGGCCTACATCCCGCACGCCGCCGGGGCGGCCTGGGCGTCGAAGCTCAAGGGCGACGACCGGGCCTTCATCGTCTACTTCGGGGACGGCGCGACCTCTCGCGGGGAGTTCCACAGCGCGCTCAACTTCGCGGGCGTCCACCGGCCGCCGATCCTCTTCTTCTGCCAGAACAACGGCTGGGCCGTCTCCACGCCCAACTCGGTGCAGACCGCGACCCACACCTTCGCAGAGAAGGCCGCGGGCTACGGCCTCCCGGGCGTCCGGGTCGACGGCAACGACTTCCTCGCGCTGTGGGAGACGACCTCACGGCTGCGGAAGCGCTCGCTGAGCGACGGCCCGACGCTGGTGGAATCGGTCACCTACCGCCAGGGCTTCCACACGTCGTCGGACAACCCCGAGCTCTACCGCACCGACGAGGAGGCGGCTGCCTGGGCCGAGTGGGACCCGCTCCACCGGGCGCGCCGGTTCCTGGAGCGCCGCGGAGCGTGGGACGCCGACCAGGAGACCGCGCTGGTGGCGGGCCAGCGCGCCAGGATCAGCGAGGCCATCCACGCGGCGGAGCTCTTGCCGAAGCCGGACCCCGAGGACCAGTTCCACGACGTGCTGGC
This sequence comes from Nocardioides dokdonensis FR1436, assembly GCF_001653335.1. Lineage (NCBI taxonomy): Bacteria > Bacillati > Actinomycetota > Actinomycetes > Propionibacteriales > Nocardioidaceae > Nocardioides > Nocardioides dokdonensis. Next base: position 1,232,474 of record NZ_CP015079.1, on the reverse strand, counting down.
CACTCCCGACCGGGCGCTGCTCGAGCAGCTCGCCCAGCTGACCGACGACTTGAAGGGGGCTACGCCTTGAGCGAGCTCACCGTCCTGGAAGCCATCACGGCGGCCATGGCCGACTCCCTGGAGGCCGACAGCTCCGTGGTGGTGCTGGGAGAGGACGTCGGCGTCAGCGGCGGGATCTTCCGGGCCACCCAGGGGCTGCAGCAGCAGTTCGGCCCCCAGCGGGTGATCGACACACCGCTGGACGAGAAGGGGATAGTCGCCCACGCCGTGGGCATGGCGCTCTACGGCCTCAGGCCGATCGTCGAGGTGCAGTTCTCCGGCTTCATCCACGATGCCTTCGAGCAGATCATGTTCTGCGCCTCGAAGTACCGCTGGATGACCGGCGGCGAGTACAGCTGTCCGATGGTGCTGCGAGCTCCGTCGTACGGCGGGATCAAGGGCGGCTTCTGGCACTCCCAGAGCCCCGAGGCGTACTTCACCCACGGCGGCGGCATCAAGGTCCTCACCCCGACCACCCCCGACGACTGCTACCGCAGCCTCCTCGCCGCCGTCGCCGACCCCGACCCGGTGCTGGTCATCGAGCCGGTTCCTCTCTACCGGTCGCTGCGCGGCGAGGTGGAGCGGGACGGCAAGGCGCTCGAGCCGGGAACCTCGCGCACCGTCCGGGCAGGCCGCGACGTCACCGTGCTGACCTGGGGGCCGCAGGTCCTGCGCTCGGTGGAGGCGGCCGAGGCGCTGGCCGCCGACGGCATCGACGTCGAGGTCCTCGACCTGCGCAGCCTGGTGCCGCTCGACGTGGACGCGATCGTGGCGTCGGTCCAGCGGACCGGTCGCGTCCTCATCGTGCACGAGGCCGCGCGCACCGGCGGGTTCGGCGCCGAGCTGGCGACCTTGGTGCAGGAGAAGGCGTTCGGCTACCTGCACGCACCCATCGAGAGGGTCACCGGGCACGACGTCCCCTACAACTTCTCCACCGGGGACGAGTACTACCGCCCCGACGTCCTGCGGATCACCGCCGGGATCAAGCGACTGACGGAGTTCGAGTTCTGATGCGTGACTTCCTGCTGCCCGACGTCGGAGAAGGTCTCGCGGAGGCCGAGCTCCTGGCCTGGCTGGTCGAGGTCGGTGACCAGGTCACCGAGGGTCAGCCGATCGCCGAGGTGAGCACCGACAAGGTCAACGTCGAGCTGCCCTCACCCTGTGACGGCGTGATCGGTGAGCTCCCCTGGCGCGTCACCGACGTGATCCCGGTCGGCGCCACGCTCGCCCGGATCGAGACGGCCGGGCAGCAGCAGACCGAGCCGGCAGACCCGGCCAAGCCGGCCCAGCAGACCGAGCCGGCCCACGAGCCCCCTGCGAAGCCGGCCGGGGTGCCGGCCGAGCCCGGGACCCGGGACCGCCGGGTCGTGGCAGCGCCGTCCACACGGCGGGTGGCCCGCGAGCAGGGGATCGACCTCACCCGAGTCCGGGGGAGCGGCCCCGGTGGCCGGATCCTGCGCGCCGACCTCGAGCAGCCCGGAGCCACGACCTCCCCGGACCGGGCCCCGGCACCGGCTCCGACGCCGGCGGTCCCGGGCCAGTCGTGGACCGAGCTGCCGCTCAGCGGCGTCCGGCTGACCTCCGCCAAGCGGCTGGAGCACTCGGCCCGCACCTACGCCACGGCCACGACGACGTTCACGGTGCACGGCGACGGGCTGCTCCGGCTCCGCTCGGCCCTGCGCAGCGAGGTCGAGGGTGAGCAGGTCGGCATGCTCGCGCTGATGCTCAAGGCGGTGTCGGCCGCCCTGGTCCGCAACCCGCGCTTCAACGCCCGGGTGGACGAGGAGAGCCGGACCCTGCTGGTGGGCAGCCACGTCGACCTGGCGGTCGCCATCGCGACCGAGCACGGACTCACCGTGCCCGCCGTGCGGGCGGTCCAGGAGAAGTCCGCCCGCCGGGTCCATGCCGAGGTGCGCGAGCTCTCCGAGCGGGCGCACGCCCAGAGGCTGACCGCCCAGGAGATGGACGGCGCCACCTTCACCGTCTCGAGCACGGGATCACTGGAGCGGTCCCGGATGGTCTCGACGACCCCGATCATCAACCCGCCCCAGGTCGCCACGCTCTGGCTCTCCCGGATCGCCGACGCGCCCCGGGTGGGCCAGGGCGGGCTCGAGGCAGGTCCGGTGCTGACCGGGTCGATCAGCTTCGACCACCGGTTCATCGACGGGGCGGAGGCCGTCGCGATGATCAACGACCTGACCCTCTTCCTCGAGGAGCCGGAGAGGGCACTGGCATGAGCGCCGCTCCCGAACGCGTCCGGACCGAGGTGCTGGTGCTCGGCGGTGGACCCGGCGGGTACGTCGCCGCGCTCCGCGCGGCCACCCTCGGCGCCGAGGTGACCCTGGTCGAGCGTGACCATCTCGGCGGGGTCTGCCTCAACGAGGGCTGCATCCCCAGCAAGATCCTGCTGCACGCCGCCGAGACCGTGGAGAGCGTCGTCCACGCGCCGTGGGCGCGCAGCAACTCGCCGATCACCCTCGACCACGCTGGTCTCCAGCTGTTCAAGACCGACACGGTGGGCCGGCTGCGCGGCGGGATCGCGGGCCTGCTGCGGGCCCGGCGGGTCCGCGTGATCACCGGTCTCGGACGCTTCACCGGCGAGCACACCCTGGCCGTCGAGGGTGCGGACGGCGGCACCGAGGTGGAGTTCGACTACGCGGTGGTCGCGACCGGTTCAGCCCCGGTCGAGCTCGCCTCCCTTCCGTTCGACCACGACCGGGTGGTGCACGCGCGCCACGTCCTGGACTGGCGGCACACCCCGGACCGCGTCGTCGTGGTCGGGGGCGGGGCGATCGGCGTCGAGCTCGCCACCTTCCTGGGCGCGTCCGGTGCCGAGGTGCTGTTGGTGGAAGCGCAGGACCGGCTGCTCGCCGGGTTCGACGCCACCGTGGTGCGACCGGTCCTCGATGCTCTCCGGGAACGTGGGGTGTCGATCCGCACCTCGACCGTCGTCGAGGACGACGACGGCACCACCGTAGGTCTGCGCAGTGCGGCCGGCGAGGTGGAGCGGATCGAGACCGACCACGTCGTGGTCGCCGTCGGGCGTAGGCCGCTCCTGCCCGACCTCGGCCCGCTCGACCTGCGCCGGGGGCCGGGTGGCCACCTGCTGGTCGACGACCGGCTGCGCACCTCGGCCCCGCACGTGTTCGCGATCGGTGACCTGACCCAGGGCCCCGCCCTGGCGCACCGGGCGATGGCGCAGGGCAAGGTCGCCGGCCACAACGCCCACGGCGCGGACGAGGTCTTCGACCCGGTCTGCGTGCCGAGCGTCGTCTACTCGGCCCCCGAGCTGGCGCGCGCGGGTCTGACCCCGGACGAGGCGCAGGCGCTGGGCCACGACGTGGCCACCACCCGCTTCTCGTTGCGTGGCAATGGTCGGGCCTTGGGCCTGGGCGTCGACGGTGACGGACTGCTCCTGCACGACGCGGTCACCGGCCTGGTGCTCGGCTTCGAGCTGTCCGGCCCGGCAGCGGGGGAGGTCGTGCCCAGCCTGGTCGTCGCGCTCGAGATGGGCGCCGTGGTCCAGGACCTGGCCGACATGGTCTTCCCGCACCCGTCGGTCTCGGAGGTGGTCGGGGAGATGGCCGACCTGGCGCTCGGGCTCGGCCTGCACGGCCGCTGAGCCGGTCAGGCCTGCGACAGCCTGCGCCAGGTCCGCTCGTAGCTCCCCTCGGGCGTGGCGTGGGTGCGGCGGAGGTCGGCCTTGCGGATCTTGAGGCTCTCGGTCCTGGGGAGCTCGGGCAGCACCTGCAGGTAGCGCGGCACCTTGAAGGCGGCCAGGTGGGTGGCGCAGTGCCGGAGGATCTCGTCCAACAGCTCGGGCGACTCGGCGTGGTCGTCCTGGAGCACGACCAGCGCCTTGACCTCGTGGCCCACCACGTCATCCTCCACACCGATCACCGCAGCCGACTGCACGGCGGGGTGGGCCGACAGCACGGCCTCGACCTCCACCGACCCGATGTTCTCCCCGGCCCGGCGGACGATGTCCTTGGAACGGTCGACGTAGTAGAACCAGCCGTCGGTGTCGCGCACCGCCAGGTCGCCGGTCCGGAACCAGGGGCCGTCGAAGGACGAGGCGGTCGTCTCCGGGTCGTCCAGGTACCCCTGGAAGAGCCCCTCGCCGCGCACCTGGAGGTGCCCCGGGTGCCCGTCGGCGAGCGGCTGCCCCTGCTCGTCGACGATCCGCGCCTCCTTGCCGGGCACCACCGTGCCGAGCGAGCGACGGCCGACGTGACGGTCGTCGACAAGGCGGGTGGCCAGGTCGATGCACGTCTCGGTCATGCCGAAGACCTCGAGCATCTTGACGCCGAACCGGTCCTCGAAGCCGGCGTGCAGATCGGCCGGCATCCCGGCACCCATCGCGACGCGCAGCTCGTGCTCGCGGTCCAGCGGGCTGGGAGGCAGCTTGGCCAGCGCGGCGGAGATGATGCCCAGGTAGCTGAACGCGGTGACGCCCTGCTCGCGGACGCGGGGCCAGAAGCCGCGGGCCGAGAAGCGGTCCTCAAGCACCAACCGAGCACCGACGTGCAACGAGGTGGCCACGGACGAGGCCTGGGCGTTCATGTGGAACAGCGGCAGCACGCACATCATCACGTCGGCCTCGCTCAGCTCGAGCTGGCTGGCCACCGAGCGGGCGCCGAAGTCGAAGAAGGCGTGGCCGAGCAGGCAGCCCTTCGGGGGGCCCGAGGTGCCGGAGGTGTAGAGGATCGAGGCGGTCTCCGCGGCCGTCGGCGCGTGGACCTCGTCCTCGGCCAACGGGGTCAGGTCGGTGAAGGATGCGAAGCCGACCTCGTGGGCTCCGAGGTCGTCGCTGTCGCCATCGACCACGACGACGAGGTCCAGGCCGGGCAGGTCCGCGCGGGCCCGGCGGACGACGTCGACCGTGTCGGTGTCCGCGACGAGCAGCCGGACCCTCGCGTGCTCGAGCACGTAGCGCGCCTCGTTCGTCTGGAAGCCGGTGTTGACCGGGACCGTGGTGGCGCCGACCGCCTGCGCCGCGAACCAGGTCTGGACGAACTCCACCCCGTTGCGGCAGAAGATGCCCACCCGGTCGCCGGGCTGCACACCTGCCTCGCGCAGGGCGGTGGCCGTGCGGCGCACGCCCACCCACGCCTGCTCCCAGCTGACCTCCTCCCGCGGGGTGGTGAGCCAGGTCGCGGCGCCGTGTGCGCGAGCAGCGTGGCCGAGCTGGTGGGCGAGTGAGATGACCATGGGGGAGCTCCAGCAGCGGTGTAGGGGTGTTAGCAAACGAATGGTTGTTCTATGCTGGGCCCCACCATAAGACACAGGTCACAGGTGATGGAAGCGCGTCGCAGGTGATCGCCAGCATTCGCCCTGCGGGGCGGGGAGGGTCAGTGATGTCCCGATCGACGTACCTCGTCGGAGGAGCCAGGACCGCCTTCGGCAAGTTCGGGGGTGGGTTCAAGGACGTCGCCGTGAGCGACCTTGCGGTCCCCGCGGTGCAGGAGGCGCTCAAGCGCGCCGACCTGGCTCCTGACCAGGTGGACCACCTGGTCCTCGGCAACACCGTGCACACCACCGCCGACGCCCCGTTCGGCAGCCGGGTGGTCACCCTCAACGCGGGTCTGCCCCAGTCGGCGGCGTCCTTGGGAGTGATCCGGGCATGTGGTACGGGACTCCAGGCGATCGCCTCGGCCTCGGACCAGATCCTCCTGGGTCGCTCCGAGGTGGCGGTCGCGGCCGGGGTCGAGGTCTACTCCGCCGCGCCCCACGTGATCCGCTCCCGGTGGGGTGTCAAGCGCGGCGTGCCCCAGGTCGAGGACATGCTCGACTGGGCCTACCAGGATCCTTTCGACGGTTCCCTGATGGGACAGACCGCCGAGGCGCTGGCTGCGCATGCAGGCATCGACAAGGACGAGCAGGACGAGTATGCGCTGGCCAGCCAGCAGCGCACCGCCCGCGCTCTCGAGGCCGGCTACCTCGGCGAGGAGATCATTGCCTTCGTCGGGGTGGAGGCGGACGAGTTCCCGCGGCCGCAGACGACCGCGGCCAAGCTGGCCTCGATGGACTCCCCCTTCCGTGACGGGGGCACCGTGACGGCCGGTAACTCCTCCGGCGTCAACGACGGCGCCGCTGCCATCGGCGTGGTCTCGGGTGAGGCCGTCGAGCGGCTGGGCCTGGATCCCGTGGCGCGGATCGTCGACTGGGCCGTGGTCGGGTGCGACCCCCGCCTCATGGGCCGCGGGCCCGTGCCGGCCACCGAGGCGCTGTTCGAGCGCACAGGCCTGGGCGCCGACGACATGGACGTCGTGGAGATCAACGAGGCCTTCGCCGTCGTCGTGCTCAACGCCGTGCGTGAGCTCGGCCTGGATCCCTCCCGGGTCAACCGCAACGGTGGCGCGATCTCGATCGGGCACCCGCCGGGGGCGACGGGGATCCGGATGACGATGGCTGCGACCAACGAGCTGCGGCGTACCGGCGGTCGCTACGGCCTGCTCACGATGTGCCTCGGCGCCGGGCAGGGCATGTCGATGATCGTGGAGAACCTGCGCCGCTGAGGGACCGCACGAACGCTGCCCGTCGCCGTGCCGGTGGCGGGCAGCGCCACGTCGCGGGCCCTTCCCAGCATTTTGTCAGCGGGCCAGTGCAGAGCACTAGCCAACCGCACGTTTGTTTAATAGGGTCGAGCCTTGTCTGTATGACGTGGCTCACACCTGCTCGGGCGGGTCTACCGAAGGAGATGGCAGTGGCACGAAGGACTCGCCTGATGGCGGGCGCGGTGATCGCCGCGCTGACGCTGGCGGCATGCGGTGGCGGTGGATCGGCGGACGAGACGACCGGAGACGGTGGCGAACCGACCGTGGGCGGCACCCTGCGCGTGGGCGCCCCCGAGGACCTCGACGCACTCGACCCGCACGCCGTGCGCGGCGAGACGGGGTCGACCTGGGGCGCCATGGTCTACGAGACGCTGGTGGGCGTCGACCAGGCCTCCAACCCCGCCCCCGGGATCGCGGAGTCGTGGGAGGTGAGCGAGGACGGCCTCACCTACACCTTCCAGCTCGACGACGCCACGTTCCACGACGGCTCCCCGGTCACCTCCGAGGACGTGGTCTGGAACTACGAGCGCATCGCGAAGCCGGAGTCCGGCGCGAGCCAGCAGGCCTTCTTCGCCCAGATCGACGAGATGCAGACCCCCGACGAGAAGACCCTGGTGATCGACCTGGCGGCGCCGAACGCGGCGTTCCTGTCGGTGCTGGGCATCCAGGGCCGGGCCGGCATCCAGTCGCCCGACAACTTCGACGGTGACGAGATGGTCGCCCACATCGGTAGCGGGCCCTTCACCTGGGAGTCCTACACCCCCAACAACCGGCTGATCCTGGCCCGCTACGCCGACTACTGGGGCGAGCCGGCCTACATCGAGGAGGTCGAGCTGCGCATCCTCCCCGACGACAACGCCCGCCTGCAGGCGCTGAGCTCGGGTGAGCTCGACCTCGCCTTCGGGCTCGACTCCGCCCAGGCGGAGGCGTCGGCGGCCAGCGGGGCCTTCGAGCTGCAGACCGACAGCCAGAACCGCGGCAACTTCTTCGCCATCAACACCACCAAGGCGCCCTTCGACAACGTCGACGTCCGCCGGGCCATGCAGCTGGCCGTGTCCCGCGAGGACATCGCCGCCGCCGGGTGGGGAGGCTTCGCCGAACCCACCAACCAGCCGTTCGACGCCGAGTCCCCGTGGTTCGTGGAGTCCGACTACCCGGTGACCGCGGACCTCGACGAGGCCAAGCGGCTGATCCAGGAGGCCGGCGCCGAGGGCACCGAGGTCGAGGTGCTGGTCTGGGACGCGCTCGGTTCCGAGCAGGAGGCGCAGATCGTGGCGTCCGCCTGGACGGAGATCGGGCTCGAGCCCAAGCTGACCAAGGTCGACATCACCACCATCGTCACCGACTCCTCCGCTGGCGACTTCGACGTCATCTACCTGTGGATCGGTCTGATCACGGACCCGACCCGTCCCTACGCCTACCTGGCCCAGGACAACGCCAACAACGGCCTGGCCGGACTGCTCAAGGACGACGAGCTCACCGACAAGGTCAAGCAGGCCGCCTCGGAGAACGACGAGGAGACCCGCAAGGAGCTCTACGCGGAGATCCTCGAGGAGAACTACGCCCAGGCGGCGCAGTACTACACCGTGAACCCGACCATCTTCGTCGGCGTCGGCAACAACCTCCAGGGCTACGAGCAGGGCACCTACAACGTCATCTACCACGAGGGGGGCCTGTCGAAGGCGTTCCTCAAGGACGGCTGAGAGCATGTCGAAGAGCCCCTCAGGGCCCGGCACCACCGCGGAGCGGGGCGTCCTGCCCCGCCCGCGGTGGCGCAGCCTGCGACGCGCCGGTGGCAGCTGGACCACCCGGATCGCGCTGCTGGTGCTGGCCCTCAGCCTGGTGGCAGCCGCAGTACCCGGGCTGCTCACCTCGTTCGACCCCGAGCGGGCGGTGCCGGTGGACCGGATGCTCGGCTTCGGGGAGGGGGGCCACCTGCTCGGCACCGACGCGATCGGTCGCGACATCTACTCCCGCCTGGTGCACGGCGCTCGCCTGGCCTGGGTGGTCGGGCTCGCCGTCGCCCTGGGCAGCCTGCTCTGCGGGATCGTCCTGGGGGCGGCCGCCGGCTACTTCGGCGGAGTGCTCGACGGGGTCGTCTCCCGGTTCATCGACGGGGTCCTGGCGTTCCCCCCGATCCTCCTCGGTCTGGTCCTGGCGGCGATCCTCGGCCCCGGCACCTGGACCGCCGTCTTCGCCCTGGTGGTGGTGTACACGCCGCTGACCGCGCGGGTGATGCGCGCGGCGGTGCTGACCGAGAAGTCCGCCCCCTACGTGCTGGCCAGCAGGGGGCTGGGCCACCGAGGCGTGCGCACGCTCGCCGTGGAGATCTTCCCCAACACCATGGGTCCGATGATCGTGGTGGGAACGCTGATCGCCTCGCGCGCCATCATCATCGAGGCGAGCCTGAGCTTCCTCGGGGTCGGCACCCAGCAGCCACGCCCCAGCTGGGGGCTGATGGCCGCCGAGGCGCAGCAGCAGGTACTCATCGCCCCGGTCCAGCTCGTCCTGCCGGTCACCGTGCTCGCCGTGCTGGTGCTGGCCCTCAACTTCGTCGGAGACGCCATGGCCGAGAGATTCGACCCGCAGAGCCGTACCACCCGAGCGAGCAGCCGATGAGTGCGCCGACGACCACCCAGGACCGCTCCGGAGGAGTCGTCGTGGCGGACGGCGAGCCGTTGCTGTCGGTGCGCAACCTGACCGTGACGCGCCGCGGCTCCGGGATCCCGATCGTCTCCGACTTCAGTGTCGACGTGGCGGCGGGCGAGACCGTCGGCATCGTCGGTGAGTCCGGCTGCGGCAAGACCACCGCCGTCCTCGGCACCCTGGGCCTGCTCGACGAGCTGCAGCTCGAGGTCTCGGGAACCGCGACCTACCTGGGACGCGACATGATCAGCGCCTCGGAGAAGCAGCGCCGTCAGCTTTGGGGCAAGGACGTCGGGATCATCTACCAGGACGCTCTGCGCGCGCTCAACCCGGTGCTCAAGGTCGGACAGCAGATCGAAGAGGTCTTCGAGTCCCACGGCGGGCACCCCGACGTGAAGGCCGAGGTGCTGCGGCTGCTCTCGATGGTCGGCATCGCCGACCCCGAGGCGCGTCGCGACGCCTACCCCCACCAGCTCTCCGGAGGCATGCGCCAGCGGGTGATGGCCGCCATCGCGATGGCCATGAGTCCGGGGTTGCTGATCGCCGACGAGCCCACCACCGCGCTGGACGTCACGATCCAGGCGCAGGTCCTGGAGCTGATCCGCAGCCTCTCGGCCGGCTCCGGGACCTCCACCCTGCTCATCAGCCACGACCTCGGCGTGATCGCGGGCATGTGCGACCGGGTGCTGGTCCTCTATGCGGGCCGCATCGTGGAGCAGGGCCCGACCGCGGAGGTCTTCGCCAACCCGCAGCACCACTACACGCAGGCGCTGCTCCGGGCGACCCCCGGCTACGGCGCGCGTGCCACGGACCGCTTCAGCTTCATCCCGGGACAGCCCCCGGAGCCGAACGTCCCCGAGGACCGCTGTGCCTTCGCCGACAGGTGCGAGGGGCGCATCGCCACCTGCTCGACCCAGCGGCCGGACCTGGACGACGTCGTGGTCACCGACGGGCACCGCGCCGCCTGCTTCAACCCGGCGGTCCAGGAGCCCCCGCGCACCGAGCGGCTGAGCATCGTGGAGACCCCGGTGGGGGCATCGAGCTCACTGGTTACCGCCGCGGCCTCCGGACCGGTGCTGCTGGAGGCCCGGGGGATCGTCAAGGAGTACGGCAAGCGGTCCAGGCTGTTCGGCGGCAGGCCACCGGTCCGGGCGTTGGCCGGGGTCGACATGACCCTGCGCGTCGGCGAGTGCCTCGGCCTGGTGGGTGAGTCCGGGTCCGGGAAGACCACGCTGGGCAGGCTGCTGGTGGGCATGGAGTCCACCACCGAGGGTGAGATCCGCTTCGACGACGAGGTGGTCTCGGACCTGAGGGGCGCCAGGCTCCGGGCGTTCCGGAGGCACGCGCAGATGATCTACCAGGAGCCGCGCAGCTCACTGAACCGTTCGTTCACCATCGGGCGCACGCTCCGCATCGCGCTGGTCGCCGGTGGCGCGACGGGTCCACGCGCCGAGCTCGACCAGGCTGCGGCGGAGATGCTGGAGCGGGTGGGCCTCGGCCGCGGCTACCTGGACCGGTATCCCTCCTCGATGTCCGGCGGGCAGTGTCAGCGCGCGGCGATCGCCCGCGCGCTGTGCGTCAAACCGCGGATGCTGGTCGCTGACGAGGCCGTCTCCAGTCTGGACGTCTCGATCCAGGGCCAGATCCTGAACCTGCTGGCCGACATCCAGGTCGAGACCGGCATCGGCATCGTCTTCATCGCCCACGACCTCGGCATCGTGCGCGAGCTGTGCCACGAGGTGGCGGTCATGTACCTGGGACGGATCGTGGAGTCCGGTCCCGCCCGTGAGGTCCTGGAGCAGCCCACGCACCCCTACTCGATGGCGCTCAAGTCGGCGGCTCCGGTCCCCGATCCGGTCGTGGAGCGGAACCGGAGCCGCATCGTGCTGCTGGGCGACCCCCCCAGCCCGGCCTCCCCGCCACCGGGGTGCACCTTCCACACCCGGTGCCCGGTCGGTCCCATGGCCCATCCCGACCGGCAGCAGTGCTCGGGCGAGCGTCCGATGCTGGACCTCACCGCGACCCGTCCGGTGGCCTGCCACTTCGTCGGCAGCACCCCCAACCGCGAGCTGGCCGAGGAGATCCTCTGATGCGCTTCTTCCTCAGTCGCGTCCTCAGCGCGGTCGCGGCACTGCTCCTGCTGACGATGGCCACCTTCCTCCTGGTCCGCCTGATGCCCGGTGACGTCACGACCAGCCTCACTGGCGTCGACGGGGCCAGCCAGGAGACCAAGGCCGCCATCGCCGCGGAGTACGGCCTCGACAAGCCGCTGCCCGAGCAGTACGTGCGCTGGCTCGGCCACGTGCTCGAGGGCGACCTCGGCACCACCGCCCTCACGGGTCAGCCGGTGACCGAGGCTCTGGGGGAGAAGATGGTCCCCTCGCTCCAGATCGCGCTCATCGCGGTCGTCATCAGTGTGCTGCTGGCGGTGGTCCTGGGCACGGTCGCGGCGCTGCGACGAGGTCGTGCGGCCGACAAGGCTGCCTCCGGTGTGGCCCTGGTCGGCACCAGCCTGCCGGACTTCGTGGTGGGCCTGCTGCTGCTCGTCTTCGTCGCCCGCCAGGCCGGGCTGGCCACCTTCGGCTACGAGCCGCTGTCAGCCGGGCTGTGGGAGTGGGGGCGGCACATGGTGCTGCCGGTGACCGCCCTGTCCCTGGGCCTGATCGGTCTGCTCACCCGCCTCACCCGCACATCGGTCTCCGAGACGCTCCAGCAGGAGTTCGTCCGGACGGCACGCAGCAAGGGGGTCCAGGGTCGGCGGATGCTGTGGCGCCACGTGCTGCGGCCCTCCTTGATCCCGATCATCACCACCGCGGGTCTGCAGCTGGTGGCCGTGGTGGGCGGGGTCGTGGTGATCGAGGTGGTCTTCTCGATCCCCGGCATGGGCAAGCTGATCTTCGACGGCATGCGTCAGCGCGACTACGCGGTGATCCAGGCCGCCACGCTCGTCATCGGCTGCATGGCCATCGCCGTCAACGTCTTCGTCGACCTCGTCTACCGCTACCTCGACCCGAGGATGCGCGACTCCTGACTTGTCTCTCCCCCTGGTCGCTCGGACCTCTCGTCCGGGCTCCCTTCCCGCACGGCACTCACGAAAGGCATGCCCATGACCGACCTCGCGCTCGACCACGCCCACCTGCGGAACCTCTACTCCAGGTACTGCTTCGCACTCGACTACGGCAACACCGCGGACGTGCTCGACTGTTTCACCGAGGAGGGCGTGTTCTCCCTCAGCGACCGCGGCGACTTCGTCGGCCACGAGCAGATCGCGGTGCTGATCGACGCCTCCGCGGAGAGTCGCAACCGGCACCAGATCATGAACGTGCTGGTCGACTCGGTCGAGGGTGACACCGCCGAGACTCGCGGCTACTTCGTGCTCCTGCGCACCAAGGACGCCGAGACCATGTCCTACGGGCACTACATCGACTCGGCGACCCGATGCGACGACGGCGTGTGGCGCTGGACGGCCAAGCGCATCCGCTTCGACTGGCGCCACGGCGCCTACGCGGAGCGCTCCGAGAGCCAGCACGTCGACCAGCTGATCCAGAACTCATGAGTGGGACGAGCATGAGCGGGACGACCGACGCCGGGTTGGATGACGAGATGTTGTCGGCGGGTGCGGTGGCGGATCCGTATGGGTATCTGGGTGGTCTGCGTGCGGTGGAGCCGGTGTACTGGAATGCGCGGTACCGGTCGTGGGTGTTGACGCGTCATGCGGATGTGTCGGTGGCGATGACGGATGGGCGTTTCTCGTCGGATCGGATTGCGCCGGTGATTGCGCGGGAGCGGGCGCGGGCGCGTCCGGATCTGGATCTGGTGGAGACGTTCGAGCTGTTGGACCGGTGGTTGGTGTTTCGGGATCCGCCGGAGCACACGCGGTTTCGTCGGTTGGTGCACAAGGCGTTCTCGCCGCGGATCATCGCGTCGATGCGGGGTGAGGTGGAGCGGGTCGCTGATGAGCTGGTGGAGGCGGCTCGGGTGGAGGCTGAGGCTGCTGATGGTGTGGTCGACCTGATTCGTGAGGTGGCGTTCCCGTTGCCGGCGATCGTGATCGCGTCGATGTTGGGTGTGCCTGCGCAGGATCGGGAGCGGTTCAAGGACTGGTCCGATGACATCTCGGCCCTGGTGTTCGGGGCGTTGGATGATCCTGATCGTCATGGTCGGGCGCGGGTGGGGATGTTGGAGCTGGTGGGCTACATCTCGGCGTTGTTGGAGCGGGTGCGTGAGGTGCCTGGTGATGATCTGGCCTCAGCGTTGGTGCAGGCGCGTGATGGTGAGGAGTCGTTGACCGAGGACGAGCTGGTCGCGATCTGTGTGAACTTGTTGTTCGGTGGTCATGAGACGACGACGAACCTGATCGCGAACAGTGTCCTGGCGTTCATCGAGCATCCGGACCAGGCGGAGCTGTTGCGTGCGGACGGTTCGTTGGCGGGTGCGGCGATCGAGGAGATGTTGCGTTTCGATGGGCCGGCGAAGTCGGTGGTGCGGATCGCGGCGGAGGACATCGAGCTGGGTGGGAGGACCATTCGTGCTGGTGATCGGGTGTTCGTGATGTTGGCGGGTGCGAATCGGGATCCGGAGGTGTTCGAGGATCCGGATCGGTTCGACATCACGCGCAAGGGTGTGGGGCACCTGGGGTTCGGTGTGGGGGTGCATTACTGCTTGGGTGCGACGTTGGCGCGGTTGGAGGGCACGGTGGTGGTGCCGAGGTTGTTGGAGCGGTTCCCGCGCATGGAGCTGGCGGGTGAGGAGCTGGAGTGGGATCGGGTGATCCTGACTCGGGGGATGAAGCGGCTCCCGGTCCGGCTCAACGCCTCCTGACCCGCACCGCACCGCGGGGAGGCGGGCCGTCCGCCACGGCGGTGCCGGGAACGCGTCGTGGCGTCCCGGCGCCGCGGTACGCGTCGGCGCCTGATCAGGGCACGACGTGGAGCCGTACGGTCCTCTCCTCGTCCCGGGTCCAGCCCGACCGGGCGGCGTAGGCGATCATCGCCCCGAACTGCTCGACCCACTGCGGGTCCTGGGGCCGGCCGAGCCGGCGCAGGGCGTCCACCGGGAACCAGACGTGGTCGCCGTCGATCTCGGAGCCCGGGTGCAGGGCCTCGAGAGTGTCGGGGAGCCGGTCGACCCCCACCTCGTCGGTGAGCCTGAGGTCGAGCCGTCGAAAGTCGTCATCGTCGTGCAGGCGAGAGCCAGAGGCGTCCACGAGCAGGTACAAGATTTTCCTCCAATGAGCTGCTGTGACGCTTGACACAGCAATCGTAACCTACTCTATGGTTGGTTACGACCGTTGTCACCGCCCCACCACCGTGTGTCTCGCCGAGAGGGACGTGATCGATCGTGATCGAGCTGCCAGCGCAAGAAGTAGGACCCGACCAGCTGCGTGCCGCCTTCGGGTGCTTCCCGAGCGGGGTCACCGCGGTCTGTGCCATGGTGGACGGTGAACCCACCGGGATGGCCGCGAGCTCCTTCACGTCGGTCTCCATGGACCCGGCGCTGGTCTCCATCTGCATCCAGAACAGCTCCCGGACCTGGCGTCAGCTCCGCTCGCTGCTGCGCCTCGGTGTGAGCGTGCTGGCCAGCGGTCAGGACCCCGACTGCCGCAACCTCGCGCGGCCCGCGGGCGACCGCTTCCAGGACGTCCCGTGGGGGCAGAACGCCGACGGGTCGGTCTTCATCGAGGGGGCTGCCGCCTGGCTCAACTGTGGCATCCACACGGTGGTGCCCGCCGGTGACCACGCCATCGTGCTGCTGCGCGTGCACGAGCTGTGGTGCGACGCGGCCGTCGAGCCCCTGGTCTTCCACGGCAGCAAGTTCCGCACCCTCGCCATCGCGTGACGAGCGGCACCACCGACCAGCGACCGCACTGCAGGCCGACGGCCGTGAGGCCGCGCACGACGGCGACCCGCACGTAGTCATCCCACGCAGGACCGAGCCGATGCGTCGCTTGCTGCTACCCGCCTGAACCCAGATCCGCCCTGGCACGACCCCCCTCGAGAGGACAGAGGAACCACCATGAAATTCGGAATCTTCACCATGCCGGAGCACCCGCCCCGCGAGAACTGGACGCTGTCCTACGACCGCGACATCGCTGAGATCGTCAAGGCCGAGTCGCTGGGCTTCGACGAGTTCTGGATCGGCGAGCACCACACCGGCGGCTACGAGAACGTCCCGATGCCCGAGATGATGATCGCCAAGGCTTCCGCGGTCACCAGTCGGATCCGACTCGGCACGGGCGTGGTGAACCTGCCCTACCAGGACCCCTTCCTGGTGGCGGAGCGCCTGGCCTTCCTCGACCACCTCACCCACGGACGCCTCATCTACGGTTTCGGCGGCGGTGGGCTGCCCACCGACAAGGCGCTCTTCCAGATGGCCCCCGAGGAGGCCACTCCCCGGACCAACGAGTCCCTCGAGATCATCTGGAAGCTCCTCACCTCCGAGGACCCGGTCACCCACGAGGGCGTCTTCTGGCACTACGAGGACCGTCAGCTCCAGGTCGGTCCCTACCAGGTGGTGCCGCCGATGGCGGTCGCCGGACTCACCGGGACCCACAACTTCGAGAAGTGTGGCAACCGGGGTTGGATTCCGCTCAGCGTCTACTTCGCGCCGCTGCACACCACCGACAACCCGGCGGCGCCGGACCTGGTGGCCCACCGCGACGCGATCCTCAAGGGTGCGGCGGACTCCGGCCTGGACGCGTCGGATGCGCTCGCCAACTGGCGGGTGAGCCGCGAGGTCTACGTGGCGGCCAACCGCAACGACGCGCTCAACGAGATCCGCGAGGGTGTGACGCGTTCCTACGACTACCTGCGCGGCCTCGGTCTCGGCGCCCTGATGAAGCTCGACCAGAACATGCCCGACGAGGAGCTGACCTTCGACTGGATGGTGGAGAACATCCCGTGGGTGATCGGTAGCCCGGAGGACTGCATCGAGCAGATCCACCACATCCGCGAGGAGACCGGCGACTTCGGCACCTTCCTCATCAACTCCCGCGACTGGGTCACCACGGACATGTGGAACCGCTCGCTGGAGCTGTTCGCCCGCTACGTCATGCCGCAGTTCCAGCCGCACCAGCACATGGCGCGGCGGGACCGGCTGGCTCGGGTCGCCCTCGGCCAGGAGTGACACCAGGCTCCGGGTGGACCACCCGGAGACGAGATCACCCCTGGCGCGACACCTCGGCGGTGTCGCGCCAGGGGTTCGCGGCGTGCGGCGGCTCGTGCGTCAGCGACGCACGGTTCACAGCAGGGTCTTGAGCTTGACCGAGATGTCGGCCGCCAGATCCCTGGGGAAGGACGTACCCGCAGCCAGCGCGCGGCGCACGGCGACGAAGTCGGAGCCCGCGTTGACGCACTCACCGGCGACGAGTCGGTCGTCGCGGTAGCAGAGCACCGTGAAGCCACCCTCGCGGGCGGAGCCGCGGACCACCACGTCGTCATAGCGGGTGGCCGCGCCGGCCATCTGCAGCTTGAGGTCGAACTGGTCGGACCAGAACCACGGCACCGCGTCGTAGGAGACGTCCTGCCCGCAGAGGGTGGCGGCCGCGATGTCGGACTGGTCGGTGGCGTTCTGCACGGACTCCAGGCGCAGCAGGGTGCCCGGCTCCAGAGGGTGGGGAAGCAGGGTCACGTCACCTGCGGCGACCACGCGGGGGTCGCTGGTGCGGGCCCGGCGGTCGACGAGGACGCCGCCGTCGACCTGGAGCCCGAGCTGGTCCGCCAGTCCGGTGCGGGGGACCACACCGATGCCCACGACCACCAGGTCTGCGGGCAGGGCCGTCCCGTCGTCGAGCGCCACTGCCCCGACGCAGCCGTCGTCGGTGCCCTCCAGTGCGACCACCCCGGTCTCGAGCAGCACGCGGCTCCCTTGGTCCCGGTGCAGGTCGGCGAAGAAGTCGGACATCTCCCGGGAGACCGAGCGAGCCATCAGCCGGTCCGCGAACTCCACGACGGTCACCTCCACGCCGCGTTGGCGCAGCACGGCAGCGGCCTCGAGGCCGATGAACCCGCCGCCCACCACGACGGCTCGGCGCACGGAGCCCAGGGTGTCGCGGAGGCCGGTGGCGTCCCGCATGTCGCGCAGGTGGGCGACGCCTCTCAGTTCAGCACCCGGGACCTCCAGGCGGCGAGCTGCGGCACCGGTGGTCAGCGCCAGGTGGTCGAAGGTGAGGTGATCGCCGGTCGAGGTCCGGGCCGTCCCGGCTTCGAGGTCGATCTCCTCCACGCGGGTGCCCCGCAGCAGCGAGATCTCCTTGGTGGCGTAGAAGGTCTCCGGGCGCAGCGACATCGAGTCGGGCGTGACGCTGCCGGCCAGGTAGGCCTTCGACAGCGGGGGCCGGTGGTACGGGAGCGGGGTCTCGTCGCCGACGAGCGTGACCGGTCCTCGGTGGCCGCGCTCGCGCAGCCGGGCGGCGAGCTGCACGCCGGCGTGACTTGCCCCGACGACCAGGACGTGGCCGTTCACAGCTGCTCCGGTGCCACTTCGACGGTCAGTCCGTCGAGCTCCTCGCTCATGGTGAGCTGGCACGAGAGCCGGCTCTCCGGGCGCCGCTCGGCGAGTGCGCCGTCGAGCATGTCGTCCTCCATGTCGGAGGGGCCGCCCACCTGGGCGCTCCAGGGCTGCTGCACGTAGACGTGACAGCTGGCGCAGGCCAGGGACCCGCCGCACTGCCCGACCACACCGGGGACGTCGTGGTCGATGGCGGTTTCCATCAAGGAGCGCCCGAGGGTGGCTTCGACAGTGCGACGCTCCCCGTGGGGATCGATGAAGACGACTGTGCTCATGCGCGCTTCTCCCAAAGAGGGGGGGATGATGAAATCACGTTAACAAACAAACGGTTGGAAATAAACCACCCTGCGGTCCGCGGAGTCGGAAGCACTCCGGCTGGGATATGTTGCCCCCGTTCCGACGGCCAGGCTGCGGAGCCCAACCCGAACCCTGAGCGGAAGGTGTGTCGTGCCTCGTCCAAGTCGATGGGACGACGTCGTCGCGGCAGCCGCGCGCGTCTTCAGCCAGAAGGGCTTCGGTGGCGCCTCCCTCGAGGACGTGGCGAACGAGGTCGGGATGCTCAAGGGCAGTCTCTACAACTACATCACGTCCAAGGAAGACCTGCTCTTCGCCGTGGTCCGCCCGGATGCCGAGGAGCTGCTCAGCCATGCCCGGCAGCTCCACGCCAAGGACCTCCCCGCCTCCGAGAAGCTCCGCCAGATCGCTCTTGTGCACATCGAGATCATCGACCGGCACCTTCCCTACGTCAGCGTCTACGTCCAGGAGATCGCCGGCAGGGGGATCTCGCAGGAGTGGACGGACATGGATCGCGAGTACATGTCCCTGGTGGAGCAGGTGTTCGTCGAAGGGGTCGGCGCCGGCGACTTCGACAGCGCGCTCGACACCAAGATGGCGGCTCGCTCGCTGATCGGGGCGCTGAACTGGATGACCCGCTGGTACGAGCCCGGCGATCCGGCGCAGGCTCGCGCCAAGGCAGCCCAGCTCTCCGACATCTTCCTCTCCGGAGCGCTGGCCCGACGTAAGGGCTGACGCTCCGCGGCTCAGGCCCGGGCGCTCAGGATGGCCTGCACCGGGCAGTCCAGGACAGCGTCCTCGAGGTCCTCCGTCCGCTCGACGGGCTCGCCCGGGGCTCGCCCCTTGCCGTCGACGAGGGTGAAGTGCGCGGGGTCGACCATCACGCAGGTGCCCGATCCGACGCACACCTCCTCGTCGACGCGTACCTGCACCATGTCCGAGTCGCTCATGTCATTTCTCCGCTCTGACTGCTTGTGCTGACGGTCACATTCATGCAGAGTGTAACCAGACAAACGGTCGGTTAACAGACGACGCCGTGGTCGCCTGACCTCGCTCCGCGATGACTGGGCGCTGCGCGGATCGGCGAGGAGCCTGCGATGACGAGCACCCCCCCTGCCTCTGAGAACCATGACGAGCGCGGCTACCCGCGCTTCTGGGACGAGGCCCGCGAGACGATGGCGCCGGAGCAGCGGGACGAGCTGGTGCTCGGCCGCATCCAGCAGCAGCTGCGCCGCGTGTACGACGAGCTGCCCTTCTACCGTCGGCACTACGACGCGCACAGCTTCCACCCCGACGACGTCAAGACCCTCGAGGACTTCACCACCAAGGTCCCGGTGATCACGAAGAAGATGCTGGTCGCCGACCAGCAGGAGCACCCGCCGTTCGGCAGCTACACGCTCGCCACCGACATGGCCGACATCGCTCGCATCCACGGCTCGTCGGGGACGTCGGGCGTGCCGACGCTCTACGCGGTCAGCAACGACGACTGGGCCCGGGCCGCAGACGTGCACGCGATGGCGCAGTGGTGTGCCGGAGTCCGCCCCGACGACCTGGTCCAGGTCGGTTTCCCGTTCGGGCTCTTCTTCGGCGGGTGGGGCGTGGTCCAGGGTGTGGAGAGGATCGGCGCCGCACTCTTCCCCCTCGGCGTCACCGAGTCCGAGAAGCACCTGCAGTGCATCGGACAGCTCCGCCCGACCGTCTTCAGCGCCACCCCGTCCTACTGCATGCACCTGATGTCGGTCGCCGCCGAGCGTGGCATCGACCTCAGGGAGAGCTCGGTCAAGCTGCTCCTGGTCGGGGGTGAGCCCGGCGGCAGCCTGCCCGGCACCCGAGAGATCCTCGAGGAGGGGTGGGGCGCCACCCTGGTCGACGCTGGTTCCACCTCAGAGATGTACCCCTTCCAGGCCAATGTCGGCTGCCCTGCCGGCACCGGGACGCACATCATCTCCGACGAGGTCTACCCCGAGATCGTGGACAAGGACGACCTCAACGTCCCGGTGCCGGACGGCCGACGCGGAGCCCTCGTCTACACCCATCTCTGGCGCACCTCCCAGCCGATGATCCGCTTCGCGCCGGGCGACGAGTCGTACCTGACCCACGAGCCCTGCCCCTGTGGGCGGACCTACCCGCGTCTGCCTGAGGGCGTGCTGGGGCGCCTCGACGACATGCTCGTCGTGCGCGGCGCCAACATCTTCCCCAGCGCGATCGAGACCGGGCTGCGCAGCGTGCCGGGCTTCGGGCCGGAGTTCACCATCCACGTCTCCAAGCGCGGCGCGCTCGACGAGATCGTGGTGCGGGCCGAGTGGGACCCGGCGGTGGTGACCGACGACGCCGCACGCGAGCGGGCGCAGGCTGCCGGGGAGGCCAGGCTCAAGAGCCTGACCGGGATCCGGATCCCGGTCGAGATGCTCGACCCCGGGACCCTGCCGTCCACCGTCTTCAAGGCCCGGCGCGTCGTCGACGAGCGACCGCGCGCCTGACCGGCTGCCCGGCCGGCCAGCGCGCGCCCGCCCGCACCAGAGCCAGCCTCACGTCCGCACCAGAGCCAGCACCCGAGCCAGGAGGACCAGACCATGGAGGTGACCGGAAGGGTCGCACTCGTCACAGGAGGCGCATCGGGTCTGGGGCGTGCCACCGCACGGCGCCTGGCCGGGGCGGGAATGCTGGTCGTGATCGTCGACCTGCCCTCCTCGCCCGGCGACGAGACCGCCGCCGAGCTCGGCGAGCAGGTGCGCTTCGCGCCGGCGGACGTCACGGACACCGATCAGGTCAACGCCGCGATCGAGCTCGCAGAGAGCCTCGGCGACCTCTGCGTGGCCGTCAACTGCGCCGGGATCGGCAACGCCTTCCGGGTGGTCGGCCGGGACGGTCCGTTCCCGCTGGAGGAGTTCCGCAAGATCCTGGAGGTGAACCTCGTCGGGACCTTCAACGTGCTCCGGCTCACCGCCCAGGCCATGGTGGCACGTCCGCTCGAGGGCGAGGAGCGTGGCGTCATCATCAACACCGCCTCCGCCGCGGCGTACGACGGCCAGGTCGGGCAGGCGGCGTACTCGGCCTCGAAGGCGGCCCTCGTCGGCATGACGCTGCCGGTCGCCCGTGACCTGGCCAAGCACCGGATCCGGGTCAACACGATCGCGCCCGGCTTCTTCCGGACGCCGCTCGTGGACCTGCAGCCCGAGGAGGTGCAGGCCTCGCTCGCTGCCCAGGTGCCCCACCCCTCGCGGGCCGGGGACCCGGACGAGTTCGCCAGCCTGGTCGAGCACGTGATCGCCAACCCGATGCTCAATGCCGAGACCATCCGGCTCGACGCCGGAATGCGGATGGGCTCCCGCTGACCGTCAGGTCCCGCGCCCGCACCTCAAGCCGTCCCCCACACACCCTCGAGAACTCAGGAGACACCATGTACAAGATCATCGCCTGCTGGTCAGCGCCCAAGAGCGAGGACGTCGAGGCCTTCGAGAAGCACTACGCGGAGGTCCACCTCCCGGCCGCGGCGCGGTCGCCGCACCTGCGCAAGCTCGTGGCGATCCGCACCGACACCAACCTGGGGGGCAGCGACCCCTCGTTCTACCGGGTCGCCGAGCTCCACTACGACTCCGAGGCGGACCTGCAGGCCAGCGAGCAGTCCCCGGAGTTCGCCGCCATGCGGGCCGATGCCGGCGTGATGATCGAGCGCTTCGGGGTGAGTCTCGAGGTCGGCATCGGCACCGAGGTCGAGGCAGAGCTGAGCCCGGCATGACGGTCCTGGTCACCGGAGGCTCCTCCGGCATCGGTCGTGCGATCGCCGAGCACTGGGGCGGCCTGGGTCACGACGTGGTCATCAACTACCACGCCAACGACGCTGCGGCGCAGGAGGCGGTCGCGGCCGTCGAGGCGGCCGGTGGGCGAACCCACCTCGTCAAGGCCGACGTCGGCAGCCAGGCCGGGGTGGACGCGCTCGTGGCGGCTGTCGCGGAGGTCACCGACTCCCTCGACCTGTTCGTCCACTGCGCGGGGCTCGCTGTCACCGGCAGCGCGCTGGAGATCGATCCGGAGCGCCTGGCCCAGGCCATCGCCGTCAACGCCACCTCCTTGGTTCCGCTGGCGCAGGGGCTGCTGCCGGTCCTCAAGCCCGGCAGCAGCCTGGTCTACATCAGCAGCCGCGGGGCCAGGAGCTACGTGCCGTCGTACGTCGCGCTGGGTCCCTCCAAGGCGCTCGGCGAGGCCCTGGTCCGCTACCTGGCCGTGGAGCTCGCGCCCCGTGGGGTGCGCGCCAACACCGTGGCCGCCGGCGCGCTGGACACTCCGGCGTTCCGGACGATGTTCGGGGACCGGGCGCAGGACCGGCTGGATGCGGCCGCGGGGGCGAACCCCAGTGGCCGTGGCCTGGCGATGTCCGATGTCGTGGCTGCCGTCGAGCTGGTCTCCTCGCCCGCCTGCGGGATGGTCCAGGGGCAGACGCTGATGGTCGACGGCGGCATCTCCTTGTAAACCCCACCGGCGGGCGCTGGAATTGCCGCCTTGAACAACCTATCGTTTGGTTACGTCCCTCGCAGGTCGCGTCCGCGCGACCTGCGAACCAACGCACGAGGAGACATGCCCGATGCCTGATCCGCGCCCGCAGGTCGACACCAGTGAAGGGCCGCTGGTGGTCGGAGTGAAGTGCCGTTCGTGCCGCCATCCGATGGCCACGCCCCGCCCGGTGTGCGCGGCCTGCGGCGGTCAGGTGGAGGAGGCCGGCTTCGGCCCGACCGGCACGGTCTACGCCTCGACGGTGGTCCGGATCGCCGTCGGCGACCGGACCCCGCCCTACGCGCTGGCCTACGTCGACCTCGACGACGGTCCGCGGATCCTGGCCCACGTCGCAGGAGCCGAGGTGAGCGCACCGGCAGTCGAGTCCCGCGTGCGCCTCCTCGCGCCCCGCGACGGCGACGTGGTCGTGGAGGTCGTGGCATGAGCGTCTTCATCACGGGAGCAGGCACCTCCCACTTCGGCAAGCAGTCCCACCTCTCCCCGGCGGAGCTGGCCTGGACGGCGGTCGGCGAGGCCCTCGCCGACCGTGCCTCCGCGGGTGGAGTCCTCCCACCCTTCGACGCGGTCTACGTCGGGAGCGTCTTCGGTGAGCCGGGGGTCGCGATGCGGGCGTTGCAGGGGTACGCGCTCACCGGCCTGCCGATCATCACCGTCGAGAACGCTTGCGCCAGCGGGACCTCGGCCATGCACGAGGCGGCCACCGCGATCCGCCAGGGCCGCTACCAGGAGGTGCTGGTGCTCGGGCTGGAGCAGATGAGCACTCTGTTCAAGGGGCCGATCATCCCGCAGCAGAGCGACACCGAGGGGCGCACCGGGCTGGCCATGCCGAGCCTCTACGCGATGGAGGCCAGCCGTTGGCTCCACGAGGGGCGGGTCACGCCCGAGCAGCTCGCATCGGTCTCGGTGAAGAACCACCGCCATGCCATGCACAACGACCGGGCCCAGTACTCGGGCGAGTACACCGTCGAGCAGGTCCTGGGCTCGGTGATGATCTCCGACCCGCTCACGCTGCTCCAGTGCAGCCCCATCTCCGACGGTGCGGCCGCGGTGGTGCTCAGCGCCACCTCGGCCTCGCCGCGTGACGTCGAGCTGCTCGCCTCCGCCCAGCAGGCGGGCGGCCCCTGGGACCACCGCAGCCCGGACGTGTGGGGCTACCAGCTCATCAGCGACACGGCCCTGGCGGCCATGGAGCTGGCCGGTCTGGGGCCCGACGACGTCGACCTCGCAGAGGTCCACGACGCGTTCACCATCGGCGAGCTCACCACCACCGAGGCCCTGGGCCTGGCCCCCCAGGGGATGGCCGGGCACTACGCGGAGTCCGGACGGACCGCCCTCGGCGGTCAGCTGCCGGTGAACCCGTCGGGCGGGCTGCTCTCCCGGGGGCACCCGCTGGGTGCCACCGGTGTCGCCCAGGCGGCCGAGGTCGTCTGGCAGCTGCGCGGCGAGGCCGGAGGCCGCCAGGTGGACGGCGCGCAGGTGGGTCTGGTCGAGACGATGGGCGGCGGGGTGTCCGGCGTCGACGGGAACGCGTGCGTCGTGGCCCTGTTCGGGCGAAGGGGGATCTGACGATGAAGGCCGGGTTGGATGACGAGATGTTGTCGGCGTGTGCGGTGGCGGATCCGTATGGGTATCTGGGTGGTCTGCGTGCGGTGGAGCCGGTGTACTGGAATGCGCGGTACCGGTCGTGGGTGTTGACGCGTCATGCGGATGTGTCGGTGGCGATGACGGATGGGCGTTTCTCGTCGGATCGGATTGCGCCGGTGATTGCGCGGGAGCGGGCGCGGGCGCGTCCGGATCTGGATCTGGTGGAGACGTTCGAGCTGTTGGACCGGTGGTTGGTGTTTCGGGATCCGCCGGAGCACACGCGGTTTCGTCGGTTGGTGCACAAGGCGTTCTCGCCGCGGATCATCGCGTCGATGCGGGGTGAGGTGGAGCGGGTCGCTGATGAGCTGGTGGAGGCGGCTCGGGTGGAGGCTGAGGCTGCTGATGGTGTGGTCGACCTGATTCGTGAGGTGGCGTTCCCGTTGCCGGCGATCGTGATCGCGTCGATGTTGGGTGTGCCTGCGCAGGATCGGGAGCGGTTCAAGGACTGGTCCGATGACATCTCGGCCCTGGTGTTCGGGGCGTTGGATGATCCTGATCGTCATGGTCGGGCGCGGGTGGGGATGTTGGAGCTGGTGGGCTACATCTCGGCGTTGTTGGAGCGGGTGCGTGAGGTGCCTGGTGATGATCTGGCCTCAGCGTTGGTGCAGGCGCGTGATGGTGAGGAGTCGTTGACCGAGGACGAGCTGGTCGCGATCTGTGTGAACTTGTTGTTCGGTGGTCATGAGACGACGACGAACCTGATCGCGAACAGTGTCCTGGCGTTCATCGAGCATCCGGACCAGGCGGAGCTGTTGCGTGCGGACGGTTCGTTGGCGGGTGCGGCGATCGAGGAGATGTTGCGTTTCGATGGGCCGGCGAAGTCGGTGGTGCGGATCGCGGCGGAGGACATCGAGCTGGGTGGGAGGACCATTCGTGCTGGTGATCGGGTGTTCGTGATGTTGGCGGGTGCGAATCGGGATCCGGAGGTGTTCGAGGATCCGGATCGGTTCGACATCACGCGCAAGGGTGTGGGGCACCTGGGGTTCGGTGTGGGGGTGCATTACTGCTTGGGTGCGACGTTGGCGCGGTTGGAGGGCACGGTGGTGGTGCCGAGGTTGTTGGAGCGGTTCCCGCGCATGGAGCTGGCGGGTGAGGAGCTGGAGTGGGATCGGGTGATCCTGACTCGGGGGATGAAGCGGCTCCCGGTCAGGCTCAACGCCTCCTGACCCGCACCGGGAGCCACCACGATCACACGCTGGAGCTGAGGCCCCCGTCGATGACCAGCGAGGCGCCGGTCATGTAGGACGACGCGGGGCTGGCCAGGAAGAGCAGTGCGGAGTCGAGCTCCTCCTGGTCGCCGTACCTGCCCAGCACGGCGCTCTCCGCCACCATGGCGCGCAGGTTCTCGGCGCCTTCGGAGGCGGTGATCTCGGAGTCGAAGAACCCCGGACACAGGGCGTTCACCCGGATGCCGCGGCGTCTGGACCACTGCTGGGCGAGGTCGCGGGTCAGACCCAGCACGCCTGCCTTGCTCGCGCTGTACCCCGCCTGCGGGAACCGTGATGCGACGCTGGCCAGCACGCTGGCGACGTTGACGATCGCCGACCCCTCGGGCATGTGTGGCGCACAGGCCCGAGACATCCAGTAGGTGCCGTTGAGGTTGATGTCGATGGTGCGCCGGTAGTCGTCCGGGTCCTGTCGCAACGCGCTGCCTGCCAGGCCGATGCCGGCGTTGTTGACGAGCACGTCGATGCGGCCGAGGTCGGCGGCCGCGGCGGCCGCGAGCGCCTCGCAGTCCTCGAGCACCGACACGTCGGTGCGTCGGGTCAGCACGGTGGTGCCCTGCCCCCGCAGCTCTGCGGCCAGGGCCTCGAGCCGGTCCTCGCGGCGAGCCGCGAGGACCACCGTCGCGCCGACGGCGGCCACGGCGCGGGCGAAGCCGACTCCGAGCCCGGAGCTGGCGCCGGTGATGACGACGACCTTGTCGTCGAGACGGAAACGAGCAAGCGGGTCCATGGGGATCTCCTCAGCCGACGTAGGGAGGGGTCTTCTTGAGCTCGACCCGAGCCACGGTGCGGCGGTGCACCGCGTCGGGTCCGTCCACGATGCGCAGCACCCGGGCCCAGGCGTAGAAGTAGGCGAGCACCGTGTCGTCGGAGACGCCCATGCCTCCGAAGACCTCGATGGCCCGGTCGATGACCGCGCAGGCCATGGCGGGAGCCGAGATCTTGATCGCGGAGATCTCGCTGCGGGCGCCCTTGGCGCCGTGCTGGTCGATCAACCACGCGGCGTTGTAGACGTGCAGCCTGGCCTGGTCGATCTCGATCCGGGACTGGGCGATCAGGTCGAGGACGTTGGCCTGCTCGGAGAGCGGCTTGCCGAAGGCGACGCGGCTCGTGGCCCGGTCGACCATCAGGGCCAGGGCTCGCTCAGCCATGCCGATCGCGCGCATGGCGTGGTGGATCCGCCCGGGGCCCAGGCGTGCCTGGGCGATCTTGAACCCGTCACCCTCGCCGGCCAGGAGGCTGCTCGCCGGCACCCGGACGTTGTCGAAGGTGATCTCGCAGTGGCCGTGCTGGTCGGAGTAGCCGAAGATCGGCAGGTTGCGCACGATCGTGACACCGGGGGTGTCCCGGGGGACCAGGATCATCGACTGCTGGCGGTGCGCCTCGGCGGTCTCGTCGGTCTTGCCCATGACGATGAAGACCTTGCAGCGCTCGTCGGCCGCGCCCGTGATCCACCACTTGCAACCGTTGATCACGTAGTCGTCGCCGTCGCGGATGATCTGGGT
Organism: Nocardioides dokdonensis FR1436; assembly: GCF_001653335.1. Taxonomy (NCBI): domain Bacteria; kingdom Bacillati; phylum Actinomycetota; class Actinomycetes; order Propionibacteriales; family Nocardioidaceae; genus Nocardioides; species Nocardioides dokdonensis. The sequence continues at coordinate 1,205,543 of NZ_CP015079.1, read as the reverse complement.
GGTGATGTTGGTGGCATCGGAGGAGGCCACGTCCGGCTCGGTCATCGCGAACGCTGAACGGATCTCGCCCCGCAGCAGGGGCTCGAGCCACTGCGCACGCTGCTCGGGAGTGGCGAACAGCTCGAGGGTCTCCATGTTGCCGGTGTCAGGGGCCTGGCAGTTGATCGCCTCGGGGGCGATCACCGGTGACCACCCCGAGATCTCGGCCACAGCGGCGTACTCGAGGTTGCTGAGGCCGGAGACCTTGGGCAGGAAGAGGTTCCACAGGCCGCGGCGCTGGGCCTCGGCCTTGAGGTCCTCCATCACCGGTGGGTGCGCGTTCTCGCCGTGCTCGCGGAGGTAGTCGCTCCAGACGGGTTCGGCGGGGAACACGTGGGAGCGCATGAAGTCCCACATCTTCTCGCTGGCCTCGGCGGCCTGGGGGGAGAGGGCGAAGTCCATGGGGATCTCCTTGTAGTCGAGGTCGGGCTGTGGTCGGGCAGGGGTCAGACGAGCTCGAGGCCGGACTGGCCGAGCTGGCGGATCTCGTCGTCGAGGTTGCCGAAGTCCTGGCCACCCATCGCCCCGGCGGCGGCCCGCACCTGCACGCCCTGGGCGATGATCGCGAACTTGTAGTGTGCGAAGGCCTCGTAGAAGGCCATGTCGGAGAGATCGGCGCCCGAGACGTCGGCGTACCGCTGGAGCATCTCGTCGCGGCTGGGGAAGCCGGGCAGGTGGGTGACGCCGGGGATCAGGCTCAGCGACGGCTCGCCCTCGGTGCGCCAGAACAGCATCAGCAGGCCGACGTCGGAGAGCGGGTCGCCCAGGGTGGAGAGCTCCCAGTCCAGGACCGCGTTGATCCGCCCCGGGTCGGCGGCGTCGAGGACGACGTTGTCGAGGCGGAAGTCCCCGTGCACGATCGTGGCCCGCTGCTGCTCGGGAACGGCAGCGGCCAGCCGACGACCCAGCTCGTCGATCTCCTCGACCTCATGGGTCCGGCTGGCCTCCCACTGCCCGGTCCAGCGGCGCACCTGTCGCGCCATGAATCCCGCGGGGCGGCCGTAGTCGCCGAGGCCGACCGCCCCCGGGTCGACCGCGTGCAGCGCGGCCAGGGTGTCGGCGAAGACCAGTCCGATGGTCCGGCGCTGGTCAGGACGGTCGGCGTAGCCTGCAGGCAGGTCGGCGCGGATCACGTGACCGGGGACCTTCTCCATCACGTAGCAGCCGATGCCGATCAGCTCGCCCGCGTCGCTGAGCACCACCCTGGCCACCGGCACGTCGGTCCCGGCGAGTCCCTGCTGGACCCGCGCCTCGCGCGCCATGTCGTGGGCGCTGGGCAGCAGCTCACCGGTGGGGGGACGTCGCAGCACCAGCTCACCGGCATCGCTGCTCAGGATGAAGGTCAGGTTGGACTTGCCGCCGCTGATCAGCTCGGCGCGTGGGTGGGCCCAGCGCGCGTCGCCCGTGGCCGCGACGATGGCGGGGGCGAGGCGGTCGAGCGGGATGAGATCGGAAGTCATGGCACTCCAACGGGCAGGGAACGTGTGCAGACCGAATGATCGTACGGTACATGTTCAGTTCGCGTTGAGCAGCACTTGCATCGGTTAACATGTTCAACGTGACTGAACAGACGGCGCACGGCAGTGCGGTCCGGAGCGCCCGGGAGGCACGAGGGCTCTCACTTCGGCGGGTGGCGCTCCAGCTGGAGGTGAGCCCCGCGACCCTGAGCGGCATCGAGCTCGGTCGTACGCCGCTGTCGCTGGAGAGGCTGCACCGCCTCGCTGAGCTGCTCGACGTGCCGGCTGCTCGACTGCTCGCGGGAGAACCCACGACGGCACAGGTCCCCGCCCTGCCGGGGGACCAGGACCGGGACTGGCGGGACTTCTCCCGGATCGAGATGGGCCCCGTCCTGGAAGCAGCGACCCGCGTGTTCGTCCGCAAGGGCTATCACGCCGCTGGGATGCGGGAGGTGGCAGCGGAGTCCGGGCTCAGCGTGGCCGGGGTCTACCACCACTACGCGAGCAAGCAGCAGCTGCTCTCAGCGGTGCTCGACGTGACCATGAGTGAGATCTCCTGGCGCATCGAGGCTGCCCGGGTCGAGGGCGGCTCTGAGGTCGAGTCGTTCGCGCGCATGGTCGAGGCGCTCGCCCTGTTCCACGCTGTCCGCGGGGACCTGGCCTTCGTGGGCGCCAGCGAGATGCGTTCCTTCGAGGGAGCCGAGCTGAAGCGGATCGCCCGGCTGCGCAACGAGGTCCAGTACGCACTCGACGACCAAGCGGCTCGGTGCCAGTCAGCCGGCGCCTTCGACTGCCCCGACATCCACACCGCCGCCCGGGCTGTCGCGACGATGTGCACCGCCCTGCCCAGCTGGTTCCGGTTGGATGGTCGGCTGAGTGCCGAAGAAGTGGCCCGGCGCTACGCCGGCTACGCGCTTTCCCTGATGAATGCGCGCTGAGTCGCCGCGAGAGCCCCGGCGATCCAGGTCGTCGCACCTCGCGCCACGCGGGGCCTGGTAGAACCGGGCCATGCGTCCTCGGCTCCGCTCGTCCCGCACCGCGTCCCCGACCAGGGGCGCGGTGCTGGCGCTCACGCTGGTGGCCACCACCGCGTTGAGCGCCTGCGACCAGGTGGCTGACCAGGTCTCGGGCCCCGACCCGCGCCCCGCCGCCGAGGCGTACGCCGCCGCCCTCGCGGCGGGCGAGCCGGGCGCGGTGCCGCTCGCCGAGCCCGCCTCCGCGGCCGCCGACGAGGCGCACCAGGAGGTCGTCGCCGGACTCGAGCCCGCCTTCGCGGGCGCCGTCCCGCGGATCGAGGTGCTCGACGTCCGGGAGAACGACGACGACGTGGCCGAGGTCGACCTCGCCTGGACCTGGTCGCTGCCGGTGGGGGAGTGGGCCTACGAGACCAGCACCAGCCTGCGCCTGGTCGACGACGAGTGGCGCGCGGTGTGGCAGCCGGCCGTGGTCGAGCCGAGCCTGGGCGACGGCGAGGTGCTCGACGCCTCCACCCTGGGAGCCGAGCGCGGCGACGTCCGCGGCGCCGGCGGGGCCCGCCTGGTCACCGCTCGACCGGTCATGCGCTTCGGCGTCGACCGCGGGCAGGTGTCGAAGAAGCAGGCACTGCGTGCGGCCGGGCGGCTGGCCGCGCTCGCCGGCCTCGACGCCGCGGCGTACCGGGACCGGGTGGCCGCGTCCGGGGACGAGGCCTTCGTGGAGGCCATCGTCTACCGCCGCGACGACGTGCCGAGCGCGCTGGCGCAGGGCTACCCGGACGTCGCGGGCGTCGTGGCGATCGCCGGCGAGCAGCCGCTGGCCCCGACCCGCGACTTCGCCGCGGCGCTGCTGGGCAGCGTCGGCGAGGTGACCGCGGAGATGATCGAGGCCGACCCCGACACCTACCGGATCGGGGACCAGGCGGGGCTCTCCGGCCTCCAGGCCCGCTACGACGAGGAGCTGCAGGGCACCCCCGGGGTCCTGGTCCGTGCAGTCGAGGACGGGGCGGGCAGCGGCGGTGAGCGCGAGCTGCTTGCGCTCGAGGCGGTGCCGGGCGAGGACCTGCGGCTGACCCTCGACGCCGGCCTCCAGCGCGAGGCCGAGCGGCTGCTGTCCGGGGTCGGGCCCGCCAGTGCGCTGGTCGCCCTGCGGCCCAGCACCGGCGAGGTGCTGGCCGCGGCCAACGGTCCCGGCAGCGGGACCACCAACGTGGCCACCTACGGGCAGGCCGCCCCCGGCAGCACCTCCAAGATCGTCACCAGCCTGGCGCTGCTGCGCGCCGGCCTGACCCCGGACTCGACGGTGCCCTGCACGCCCCGGGTGGTCGTCGACGGCAAGGCGTTCAAGAACTACTCCGACTACCCGGCGGGCGACCTCGGCGACATCACGCTGCGCCGGGCGATCGCGAGCTCGTGCAACACCGCGCTGATCGCGCGCGCCGACAAGATCGACGGCACCGACCTCTACGACGCCGCGGCCACGCTGGGGCTGGGGATCGACCACGACCTGGGCTTCCCGGCGTACTTCGGCAGCGTCCCGCAGCCCGGGAGCGACACCGAGGCCGCCGCCTCGCTGATCGGGCAGGGCAAGGTGCTGGCCTCGCCGATGGCGATGGCGGCGGTGGTCGCGAGCGTCCAGGAGGGGACCACCGTGGTCCCCACGCTGGTGGAGGGGTTCACCGACGACCCGCCCGAGGGCGCAGCCCCGCTGACGAAGGACGAGGCGGCCGACCTGCGCTCCATGCTGCGTGGCGTCGTCACCGACGGCAGCGGACGAGGCCTGGCGGACCTGCCTGGGCCCGACGCCATCGCCAAGACCGGCACCGCGGAGTTCGCCCGCGACGGCAAGATCCTCACCCACGCCTGGATGGTCGCCGCGCAGGGCGACCTCGCGGTGGCCGTCTACGTCGAGGTGGGCGACTCGGGCTCCGGCACGGCGGGCCCGATCCTGGAGTCGTTCCTGCGGACGGCCCAGGGCGGCTGAGCCGGACCCCTGGGCGGGCACCCGCTCCGGAACAGATGAACCCCCCGCCGCATGGGGTCGGCGAGGGGTTCACAGTCGTCTTCTGAGTGCTCCCTCCGAAGTCGACACCACGATTATGCCACGCATCGCCCAGCGGGGTGAAGCATTGGGAACAAGGTCACGGAGTGCGAGGATCGCCCCATGACCGGTCCTGACCACACCTCCGCCCTCGGAGCGCTGCTCCCCGACGAGCACCGCCGACTCCTCGTGGGAGGTCGCTGGCGCGACGCCGAGGGCGGCGCCACCTTCGACGTGCACGACCCCGCCGACGGCTCCGTGCTGACCCAGGTCGCTGACGCGTCGGTGGGCGACGCGGTCGAGGCGCTCGACGCGGCCGTGGCCGCGCAGGCCTCGTGGGCCGCGACCGCACCGCGCGAGCGGGGCGAGGTGCTGCGCCGCGCCTTCGAGATGATCGGCCGGCGCGCCGACGACCTGGCCCGGCTGATGAGCCTGGAGATGGGCAAGACGCTCCAGGAGGCCCGCGGCGAGGTCGCCTACGGCAACGAGTTCTTCCGCTGGTACGCCGAGGAGGCCGTGCGGATCCACGGTCGGTGGATGCAGGCGCCGGCGGGCGGCAGCCGACTGCTGACGATCAAGAAGCCGGTGGGTCCGTGCTTCTTCGTCACCCCCTGGAACTTCCCACTCGCGATGGGCACCCGCAAGATCGGCCCCGCGGTCGCCGCGGGCTGCACGATGGTGGTCAAGCCGGCCGCGCAGACGCCGCTGACGATGCTGGCGCTGGCCGCCATCCTGGCCGAGGCCGGGCTGCCCGACGGGGTGCTCAACGTGCTGCCCTCGACCCGGGCCAAGGACATCAGCAAGCAGCTCCAGGCCGACGACCGGCTGCGCAAGGTCTCCTTCACCGGCTCCACCGCGGTCGGGCGCACCCTGGTGCGCCAGTCGGCCGACCAGCTGCAGCGCCTGAGCATGGAGCTGGGGGGCAACGCCCCGTTCCTGGTCTTCGAGGACGCCGACGTCGACGCCGCGGTCGACGGGGCGATGCTGGCCAAGATGCGCAACATGGGCGAGGCCTGCACCGCGGCCAACCGCTTCCTGGTCCACGAGGACGTCGCGGCGTCGTTCGCGGAGAAGCTCGCCGCCCGGATGGGTGCGCTGAGGCTGGGCCGCGGCCAGGACGACGGCGTCGACGTCGGCCCGCTGATCGACGAGGCCGCGGTCGACTCGGTCTCGCGCCTGGTCGCCGATGCGGTTGAGGACGGCGCCCGCGTCGTCGTCGGCGGCGAGCGCCCCGAGGGGCAGGGCTGGTTCTACCCGCCCACCGTCCTGGTCGACGTACCTGCCGGGTCCGCGATCAACGCCGAGGAGGTCTTCGGCCCGGTCGCGCCCATCACGACCTTCCGCACCGAGGAGGAGGCCGTCGCCCGCGCCAACGACACCGAGTACGGCCTGGCCTCCTACGTCTACACCCGCGACCTGGCCCGCACGATCCGGGTGGCCGAGGCCCTGGAGTTCGGCATGGTCGGCATCAACGCCGGCCTCATCTCCAACCCCGCCGCGCCCTTCGGCGGCATGAAGGCCTCCGGATTCGGCCGCGAGGGCGGCTTCGAGGGCATCGAGGAGTACCTCGAGACCACCTACGTGGCCCTGCCCGGCAGCTGACCCGGCCCAAATATCTCGCCGACCCGGCCCAGATAGCCCACTGAGCCGGCGCAGATCTCCCTGGGTGGGGTAGATCCGCGCCGACTCAGTGAGACATCTGCGCCGACTCGGGGCGGCGGGTTACTCCGGGGTGGTCGCGTCGACCTCGAGGCCGGTGCCGGCAGCGGCGTTGGCCACCGACTTCTTGATCAGCGCCTCGAGGTCGAGGCCGGTCGTGGTCTTGAGCATGCTCAAGGTCTGGGTGACGTTGTCGACGACCTGCTTGGGCATCGCGCCGGCCCCGTCGGAGGAGATGACGGTCAGCTGGTCGATGGCACTGATCGGAGCGGCGACCTCCCGCGCGATCTGCGGCAGCACCTCGATGAGCATCTGCAGCACGGCGGCGTCGTTGTAGTGCGCGAAGGCCTCGGCGCGCTTGTCCATCGCCTCCGCCTCGGCGCGCCCGATCGCCAGGACGGCGGCCGCCTGGGCCTCACCCTCGGCGCGGGTCGCCTCGGCCTCGGCCACACGACGGTCGCGCTCGGCGGCACCGCGACGCTCACCCTCGATGGCCTCGGCCTCGGCGAGGGCCGCACGACGGGACTTCTCGGCCTCACCCGACAGCCGCGCCTCCTGGGCCTGGCCCTCAGCGGCGGCGATGGTGGCGGCCTTGCGAGCCTCGGCGGCGGCGATCTCGGCGCTGCGCTTCGCCTCGGCCTCCTGCTCCACCTTGTAGCGCTCGGCGTCGGCGGGCTTGCGGACCTCGGTCTCGAGCTGACGCTCGGTCAGCGCGGCCTGGCGCACCGCGACCTTCTCCTGCTCGGTGAAGATCGACTGGTCGCGCTCGGCCTGGGCCAACGGACCGGCGGCCGCGGCCTGGGCGGAGGCGGCGTCGGTCTCGGCCTTGATCTCGGACTGCTTGAGGGCCAGCACCCGCTGGGAGATGGCGATCTCCTGCTCGGCGGCGATCTGGGCCTGCTCGGCGGCCTGGCGGGCGTTCGCCTCCGCGATGCGCGCCTCCTGGGCGACGCGGGCGGCCTCCGGCCGACCGAGGTCGGCCAGGTAGCTGCCGTCGTCGGTGACGTCCTGGATCTGGAACGTGTCGAGGATCAGGCCCTGGCCGGTCAGCGAGTTCTCGGACTCGTCGGCCACGCGCTGGGCGAAGGCGGCACGGTCTCGGATGATCTGCTCGACGGTGAGCCCTCCGACGATCGAGCGCAGCGCTCCGGCGAGCACCTCCTGGGTGTAGGGCTCGACGTCCTGCTGCTGGGAGAGGAACCGCTGGGCGGCCAGGCGGATCTGGTCGGCGTTGCCGCCGACCTTGACGATGGCGACGCCCTCAACGTTGAGCTTGATGCCCTGCCCGGAGACGGCGCCCCGGATCTGCACCGAGATGCGCCGCGACGACAGGTCCAGCGTGCCCAGCTTCTGCACGAACGGGATGACGAAGGTGCCGCCACCGAGGATGACCTTCTGGCCCGACAGGTCGGTGGTCAGCTCGCCGGTCTCGGGGTTGACGACGGCCTTGCCCTTGCGGCCGGTGACGATGAACGCCTCGTTGGGCCCGGCGACCTTGTAGCGGCTGGTCACCAGCAGGACCAGCAGGACGAAGAGGACGACGAACCCCGCGATGGGGATCAATACGGACGGATTCACTCAAGGGCTCCTTGGAGGGGCGGGGTCAGGACAGGTGGAGCGTGGATCGGGGCCTCAGCCGAGCTCGCGCCAGGTCGGCGCGACGGTCACGGCGGTGGGGGAGATGGCGCCGGTGACGTGCACCCGGGTGCCGGGCTCGACGGGGATCGGGTGGTCGGTGTCCAGGCGCGCGTTGAGGCGCATCGCGTGGCCGCCGACGAGGACCTTGACGGTGCCGTAGCCGTCGGCGGGGATCGCGGTCACCACGACCCCCTCACGGCCCAGGGTGTCGTCGGTGCGCGGGGTGGAGCCGGAGGTGTCCGAGCGCAGCAGCCGGGTCAGCCAGGCCGCGAACCAGCCGAACCCGACGCCCGCGACGGCGCCGGCGGGCAACGAGACCGGCACCGGGGCGCCGAGCCCCTCGGCCAGCGCGCCGCCGAAGCCGAGCGCGGCCAGGAACGCGCCGATCACGGCGCTGGAGAACGTGTCGCCGGCCAGCGCGTCGAGGGCACCGTCGAGCAGGTCGCCCACGACGAGCGAGACCAGGAGGACCAGGAGACCGAGCACGGCGATGATCAGGTACGTCGTCACGTGCCCACCCTCCCGCAGCCGGTGCCGGTGACGCATTCCTCGCGGCCCGACCCGCTCATCATCCCCCTTTACCGGGCAGCCACACCCGGATAGCGAGACATGTGCGCCGGGTCGACGCGACATCTGGGCCGGGTCGGTGTTGGTTGGGGGGATGCTGCTCGAGGGTGACGTGGTCGCGGTTTACGAGGACTTCGCGAGGTACACCGAGGACTCCCCGTGCTTCGGGGAGTGGGCGCGCGGTGTCGTCGGCGACCCTGAGGTGCAGGCCTGGCTGGAGACCCTGCCGGAGCCGAAGCGCCAGCCGAACCTGGTCTTCGCCGCGGTCCGGTGGCACGGCCTCACGGCCCCGGCGCCGTACGCCGCCCTGCGCGCGGCGCTGCTGGGGGACGACGGGACGATCCGGGCCACGGTGCTCAGCCGGGCCACCCAGACCAACGAGGCCGCGCGGATGGCGACCCTGCTGCCGGCGCTGGCCGGACTCGCGGCGCTGGGTCCGGAGCCGGTGGCGCTGGTGGAGATCGGCGCCAGCGCGGGCCTGTGCCTCTACCCGGACCGGTGGGGCTACCGCTACCGGGTCGCGGACCGGCCGGGGTCCCACGAGGTCGGGACGCAGCCCGGTCGGCCGGTGCTGGAGTGCCGCGTCGACGGCCACGACGGTGCATCGGTCCCCCTGCCCACCGGGCTCCCGACGGTGGCCTGGCGGGGCGGGGTGGACCTGAACCCGCTCGACGTGACCGACACCGACGCCATGGCCTGGCTCGAGACGCTGGTCTGGCCCGAGCACGAGGACCGGCGCGGGGTGCTGCGTGCTGCGATCGACGTGGCCCGGCGTGAGCCGCCGGACCTGGTCAGCGGTGACCTGGTGGAGGCCCTGCCCGCCCTCGTCGAGCGGGCGGCGGCGCACGGGCGGGTCGTGGTGCAGCACAGCGCGGTGCTCAGCTACCTGCCCGCGCCGGCCCGCGTCGAGGCGTCCCGGCTGCTGCACGACCTGGTCGACGCCGGCGCCTGCCACTGGATCAGCAACGAGGGACCCGACGTGCTGCCGGAGGTCACCCGCACCGGCCCGCCCCCGCCCTCCGGGTCGTTCGTGCTGGGGGTCGACGGTCGCTCGGTGGGGTGGACGCACGGGCACGGACGCACCCTGACCTGGACGGCCGGGTCCACGGGACCGGGGGGTCGACTCAGCCGGTGAGGAGGCCGGGCAGCTCGCGGCGCGAGCGCACGCCGACCTTGCGGTAGACCCGCGACAGGTGCCACTCGACTGCCTTCACGGTCACCACGAGCGCCGTGGCGATCTCGCGGTTGCTCAGGCCCTGCGCCGCGAGCACCGTCACCCGGCGCTCGGCCACGGTCAGCCCGGCCAACGCCTCGGCGGCCCCGGACGGTGCCGCCCCGACCAGGTCCAGCAGGCGTCGGGCGCGCTGCTGGAGCGGCCACAGGCCCTCGGCGGCGGCGTACGTCGACGCCCCGCGCAGCAGTGCCAGCACCCGGGGCGAGGGACCCTCGCCGGCGAGGACGAGCAGGCCGGCGAGGTCAGTGTCGACCTGGGCCGCCAGACGGGCGGCCTCGACGTCGGCGAGCACCTCGCGGGCCTCCTCGAGCAGGTGGAGGCCCTCCCCGGCGCGGGTGACCGTGGCGACGGTGCGCAACCCCACGGCGATCCCGTACGCCGAGCCCGCCGCCCGGGCCAGGCGCAGGTGCGCGCGGGCCTGCTGGTCGGCCTCGTGCCCTCGGCGGGCGCGGACCAGGGCCACGGCCTGGTGGGCCCGCCACGGCAGCTGCTCGGGATCGGCGTCGGGCGCCAGGCTGCCGACGCGCGCCTGGTGCTCCACGGCGGCCTCGAGGTGGCCGGCGGCGGCGGCGAGGTCGCCCAGGGCGTGGTGGGCCACGGCTCCGGTGGCCCGTCCGTCGGGCCCGGGTCGCCCGAGGAGCCGGGTGAGCGGGCCCACCAGCGCGGCGGCGGCGGCCAGGTCGCCGCGCCCGACCAGCACGTCGGCCCTGGCGGCCAGCAGGCCGGCCCGCTCGGTCCCGGGGAGGGGGACGACGTCCAGCGCGTCGAGGAGGGTGGTGGCCTCGTCGACGCGACCGGCGCGCAGCACCTGCAGGGCGTGAGCGATCGGGGACGGGCCCCCCGACCCGGCGTGTGCCATGGCCGGAAGCGTAGCCAAGGTAAAGAGGTCGAAGTCGACTTATCCCAGTGGACCCGGACGCGCGGTCCAGCCGGGGTCGCGGCCGAGCATCGCGAGCAGCAGGTCCCGGGAGCCGGCTCCGGCGGCTGCCACGACGGGCGCTGCGAAGTGGTGTGCCTCCCGCCCCGCGCCGACGGTGCAGCGGGCCACCGGGACCAGTGCTGCGGCAAGCGGTTCGTCCAGCAGGTCGTGGCGGTGGCCCAGGGAGCGGTTCACGTCCCAGCCGTGGGCGGCGATCTCGAGCGCGGCCGTGCTGACCAGCAGGTCGGCCGGCAGCGCTGCCGGGGACGGTCGGCCGACACGCGCGTCGAGCGCCACCTCGTCCAGTCCCTGCTCGGCCGCCGCGCTCCAGGCGCCGAGCAGGGTGCAGGCCCTGGCCCGCAACGAGGCCGCGGGGTCCGCGTCGTCGTCGCCCACCGCGGCCGACGACAGGCCGAGGAGTCCCCGACTGGCCTCGAGGTAGCAGCCCAGGGAGTCGTCCATGTGCCGGAGCAGCGCGCCCAGGTCCCACGCGGCGCACGGGGTGGGTCGCGCCAGGTCGGCCGGACGGACCCGGCCCAGGGCCTCGCGGGTGCCGATCAGCGAGCGCTCCAGCAGCCCGACCGCCCGGTCGAGCCGCGTGCTCACGCCGGTGCGCCCTCGCGGACGTGGTCGGCGGGCAGGCTCGTCGGCAGCCCGAAGGTCGCGAAGAGCCGGGGGTCGAAGAAGGCGTCGACCTGGCGAATCCGGGGATCCTCCGGGGTGCCGGAGAGCTCGAGGACGTGCAGCTGGAAGGGCGTGTAGTCGCCGTCGGGACCGCGCATGTACATCCCGAACGCGGGCTGGCCGTTCGCCGACGTCGCGATCATCGGCATCTCGCGCGCGCCGCCGGGGCACTCGTGGCTGATCAGCCAGGCGATGTTGGCGCGCCCGCGGAACCAGCTGGTGAACGGCGGCATCTCCCACACGGCCTCTGCGGTGAGCATCGAGACGATCTGGTCGACGTCCTTGCGCCAGAACGCGTCGACGTAGCGCTCGAGCAGGTGCTGCTGCTCGCGGGAGAGGTCCTCCTGCACGGTGTCCTCGGTGAGCGCGCGGGCGCTCATCTGCGCGTGGGCGCGCTGCAGGGCGGAGTTCACGGCGGCCACCGAGGTGTCGAGCGCCTCGGCGACCTCTGCGGCGCGCCAGCGCAGCACGTCGCGCAGGATCAGCACCGCGCGCTGCTTGGCCGGCAGGTGCTGCAGGGCCGCTACGAAGGCCAGGCGGATGGAGTCGCGCTCGGCCACGACGACCGCTGCGTCGGGCACCGGCTCGAGCCAGGCGATCTCGTGGTCCTGCTCGAGGGCGTCGCCCGCCGGTTGGTCGGCGGTGCCGAGCCCGTTGGGCAGCGGTCGGCGGGGCCGGCCCTCCAGGTTCGTCAGGCAGACGTTGGTGGCGATGCGGTAGAGCCAGGTGCGCACCGAGGAGCGGCCCTGGAAGTCGGCCGAGGCCTTCCAGGCGCGCAGGAAGGTCTCCTGCACCAGGTCCTCGGCGTCGTGCACCGATCCGCTCATGCGGTAGCAGTGCGCCAACAGCTCGCGCGAGTAGCGCTCGGTGAGGGCCGGGAAGTCGCCCAGCTCCTCGCGCGCCACGTCCGGCTGACGGGTCGTGGGTCCGGTCATGCTCGTCATCATGGGTGCTCCTCGGGTGGGTCGTCCAGGGACGGACCCGACCGGGGCCCCAGACTCATCGCCGGGGCAGCGACCCGTTCGCCCGAGCGCGCTGCACCAGCGCGAGGGCGCGCTCGGCGAGCGGCTCGGCGAGCGCCCGGTCGGGCGCCACCAGCCCCACCCGCGTACGCCGGTCGAGGAGGTCGTCGACGTCGTGGGCACCCTCGTGGGTCACGGCGAAGACCAGCTCGGCCAGGGTGACCGGCACCGTCGGCGCCGCCGGGGCCAGCAGCTCCTCGTCGCTCAGCTGCTCACCGGCGCGCCCCGTCACCTCGTGTGCCTCGGCGAGCACCAGCGCGGCGTCGGTGCCGAAGCGACGCACGAGGCGGACCGGCTCCTCCAGCGCGTCGAGCACGACCCGGGGCGCGGCCCCGAGCAGCGGCAGGGTGGGCGTGGTGCACGGGTCGGCGTCGAGACCGGCGTGGGCGACCGCGGCGTCGACCGCGTCCTGCGCCATCCGCCGGTAGGTCGTGAGCTTGCCGCCGACGACCGTGACCATCCCGGTGCGTCCGGTCAGCACGGCGTGGCGCCGCGAGAGGTCCGCGGTCGAGTCGACCCCCTCGGAGTCGGCCACGTCGAGCAGCGGGCGCAGCCCGGCGAACGCGCCGACCACGTCCTCCCGGCGCAGCGGACCGGTGAAGGTCGCGGCCACGACGTCGAGGAGGAAGCCGATCTCGGGCTCGGTCGGCTGCGGCACGTCGGGCACCGGGCCCGGGGCCGGCTCGTCGGTGAGCCCGACGTAGATGGTGCCGTCGGGCTGGGGCAGCACCATCACGAAGCGGCTCGTCGAGCCGGGCACGGGTGCGAAGACGCTGGTGCGCAGCCCCGGCAACCGGTCGCCGCGCAGCACCAGGTGGGTGCCGCGGCTGGGGCGCAGCGTGACCTCGTCGGCCAGGTCGCCCGCCCAGACGCCGGTCGCGTTGACCACCGCACGGGCGCGCACGGTGCTGGTGGCGCCGGTGATCTCGTCGCGCAGCGCCACCTCGGTGCCGCTGGCGTGCAGGACCCGGGCGCGCGTGCGCACCTCGGCGCCGTACGCCGCCGCGGTGCGCGCGATGGTGGTGACCAGGCGGGCGTCGTCCTCGAGCTGGCCGTCCCAGCCGAGCAGCGCGCCCCGCAGCCCGGCCGGGCGCAGGCCGGGTGCCATCGCGAGCGCCTCGGTGCGGGAGAGGTGCCGTGGGCGGGGCAGCGTCTCGACGTCGGTGCCGGCGCCGCGTCGCAGCAGGTCGCCGGCCATCAGTCCGCTGCGCGAGAGGACGCGCTGCAGCGGGGCGGTGCCGGAGGTGATCGGGATCAGCATCGGCATCGCGCGGGCCAGGTGCGGGGCGGTGGTCTCCATCAGGATGCCGCGCTCGACGGCGCTCTCGTGGGCGACGCCGACCTGGCCCTGCGCGAGGTAGCGCAGACCGCCGTGGACCATCTTCGAGCTCCAGCGCGAGGTGCCGAACGCGAGGTCGTGGGCGTCCACGGCCAGCACGCCCAGACCACGGGTCGCCGCGTCGAGCGCGACGCCGGCGCCGGTGACGCCCAGACCGATGACGACGAGGTCGACGTCGGTGGGCGCGTCGGTGAGGCCGGCCCGGATGCGGGTGGGGCCGCTCACGGGCGCAGCATCCGGACCAGCAGGTGGCGCAGCTCGCCGTCGAGCTCGGCGGCACCCACCGTGTCGTCGACCATCGTGTGCAGCGACAGCACGAACCCGTGCACCGCGAGCACCAGGGTGCGCGCCATCGCGGGCGCCGGGCCGGTGCGGACCACACCGGCGGCCTGGCCGCGGACGATCTCGTCGGTCAGCATCGTCACGATCAGCTCCTGCGACCGGCCGCGGCGGTGGAACAGGTAGGGCAGCACCAGGTCGGGGTCGAGCTCGACGATCCGCACGAACAGCTCGTTGTGGCGCAGCGCGTGGATGGTGCGCAGCACCTCCGCGACCAGCGTGTCCACGAGGTCCTCGGATGCCGGGGCGGACTCCTGCTCGTCGGCGACGGAGCGGGCCACGAGGCCCGCCCACTCACGCGTCATCAGGTCGGCGAGCAGGGTGGGCATGTCGGCCCAGGAGCGGTAGATCGTCATCCGGGAGACGCCGGCACGGCGCGCCACCTCGGTGAGCGTCGTACGCCGCCAGCCGACGTCGAGGATGCAGGCGCGGGCCGCGTCGAGGTAGCTGTCGCGGGGGTCTGCTACCTCCTGCTTGTGACTAAGTGACGTCATGTGTAACACTGTAACACGTGACCCAGGACACCACTCGATCCAGCGACCTGCCCACCGGCGCACACCCTCGTGAGATGCACCCGCAGCGGTGGGGCGACCCGGCCGCCGCGACCGTGCTGCCCGACGCGGCGCGCGGCCTCGTCGAGCTCGCCTTCGGGCTGAGCGAGTCCCCGGCCGCCACCGACGTCGCACTGCCGCCGGTCGGGACCGACGAGGTGGTGCTCGAGGCGCTGCGCGCCGCCGTCGGCGCCCAGCACGTGCACGTCGACGACGAGACCCGCCGCCTGCGCACCCGGGGAAAGTCGACCCCCGACCTGCTGCGGGCCCGGGTCGGTGACCTCGTCGACGCCCCCGACGTGGTGGTGCGGCCCGGCAGCCACGAGGAGGTCGCGGCCGTGCTCGCCCTCGCGGTCGAGCACCACGTCGCCGTCGTGCCCTTCGGCGGGGGCACGTGCGTCACCGGGGGCCTGGCCGCGCGCCGCGACGGGTTCGCCGGCCTGGTCTCGCTCGACCTCGTGCGCCTCGACCGGCTGCTCGAGGTCGACGAGATCTCGATGACCGCCACCCTCGAGCCGGGCCTGCGCGGCCCCGAGGCCGAGGCGCTGCTCGCCGAGCACGGTCTGTGCCTGGGCCACTACCCGCAGTCCTTCCAGCACGCCTCGATCGGCGGGTTCGCCGCCACCCGCTCCTCGGGCCAGTCCAGCGCGGGCTACGGCCGCTTCGACCAGATGGTCGTCGGGTTGCGGGTGGCCACGCCGCGGGGCGAGTGGCGGCTCGGCTCGTCGCCGGCCAACGCCGCCGGCCCCGACCTGCGCCAGCTGGTGCTCGGCTCCGAGGGCGCGTTCGGCGTCATCACGGCCGTCACCGTGCGGGTGCGGCGACTGCCCGAGGTCAAGGTCTACGAGGGGTGGCGCTGGTCCTCCTTCGCCGAGGGCGCGACCGCGATGCGCACCCTGGTCCAGTCGGGCATGCTGCCGACCGTGCTGCGACTCTCCGACGAGGCCGAGACCGGTCTCAACCTCGCCCGTCCCGACGCCATCGGCGAGGAGTCCTCGGGGTGCCTGATGATCGTGGGCCACGAGGGCACCCGCGCCCAGGTCGAGTCCCGCCGCGCCGCGGTCACCGAGGTGCTCGCCGGCCTCGGTGGCACCCCGCTCGGCGAGGAGCCGGGCCGGTCGTGGGAGCACGGCCGGTTCCAGGCGCCGTACCTGCGTGACTCGATGCTCGACGTCGGCGTCCTCGTCGAGACCCTCGAGACCGCGACGTTCTGGTCGAGGGCCGACGCGCTGTACGCCGCCGTGCGCGAGGCGCTGGAGCGCGAGCTCGGCGCCGACGGCGGGTCGGCGATCGTGCTGTGCCACCTCTCCCACGTCTACGAGACCGGCTGCTCGCTCTACTTCACCGTGGCCACCTCCGCCGGGGACGACCCGCTCGGGCGCTGGGGGCGGGCCAAGGCCGCGGCCAACGACGCGATCGTCGCCCAGGGCGCCTCGATCACCCACCACCACGCGGTCGGCACCGACCACCGGCCGTGGCTGAGCGCCGAGATCGGCGACCTGGGCGCCTCGGTGCTGCGAGCCGTCAAGGCCGACCTCGACCCGACCGGGGTGCTCAACCCGGGAGTGCTGATCCCGTGAGCGCGCCCCGCTCCTTCACGTTCCTGGTCAACCCGCACTCCGGCGGCGGCGCGGCCCCCGAGGCCGTGGTGCCCGTCGCCCGGCTGCTGCGCGACGCTGGGGCGTCGGTCGACGTCACCTACTCACCGGGCCCGCGCGCCACCGATGCGCTGGTGCTGGCCGCCGTCGAGCGCGGCGACGTCGTGGTGTCGGTGGGTGGCGACGGGATGGTCTCGCACCTGGCGGGCGCGGTCTCCGAGGCCGGCGGCATCCTCGGGGTGCTGCCCGCGGGGCGCGGCAACGACTTCGCCCGGATGCTCGGGCTGCCGTCCGAGCCGGCGGAGATCGCCGAGCACTTCCTGCACACGGCCGTGCGCGAGGTCGACCTGCTCGAGTGGGCGCCGCCCGGCGGCCCGACCCGACTGGTCGCCGGATCGGTCTACTCCGGCATCGACGCCCGCGCCGCGGCCCTGGTCGACAGGATGCGGTGGACCCCGCAGAAGCTGCAGTACCCCGTGGCCGCGGTGCGCGCCATCGCCACCTACCAGCCCGGACGCTTCCGGGTCAGCGTCGACGGACAGGCGCAGGAGTACGCCGCCGCGCTGGTCGTCGTGGCCGGCTCGGCCTACTACGGCAAGGGCATGAAGGTCGCGCCCGGTGCGATCGTCGACGACGGGCTGCTCGACGTCATCGTGGTCGAGGCCGCCTCCCGCACCGCGCTGGTGCGGTCGTTCCCCAAGATCTACGACGGCTCCCACGTCGAGCTGCCCGAGGTCACCTGCCTGCGGGGCGCGCGCATCGAGCTCAACGCCGACGGTCGCACCCCGCTCCAGGTCGGCGGCGACGGCGAGCCGCTCGGCGAGCTGCCCCCGCTCGGCGCAGCGCCCGCTGTGGTGCAGGTGCGTCCAGGGGCGCTCCGGGTCATCGGTTAGCTGGACCAGGCGACGCGCCACCGTCACCGCGGGGCGTCCGGCAGACCGAATCGGGTCGCTTCCGGCCCTCCGAGAGTGATGAGGGGCGCTGCGACCAGGTCATCGTCCCTGGCCAGCGTGATGGTGAGGAAGACCCGCTTGTCGCTGGAATCGGTGTGCGTCGTCACTCGGATCGCCCCGTGTCGGGAGCCAGTGAAGGAGGGCAGCGAGGAGAGGTCGCCGGCGCGGAACAACGCGAGCAACGCGGCGGCGTCCTCGACCCCGCCGGTGACGAAACGACGTCGGGTGTGCAGCCGCCGCCCGGTCTCGAGGTCCTTCCAGCGCGCTGCGCTGCTCTGCCAGTGATAGACCAGTGCGACCGAGAAGCAGATCAAGATCATCAGGGCTGCCCCCACGACGACTCTGGGACCCGTCTCGGCGTCGACCACGATCGGAAGCTCGCCTGGCTTCTGTATGACGCCACCTCGACCGTCGTGGAGCCACTCGACCAGCGCGTGGAACCTCAGCGCGACGATCGCTGTCAGAGCGGCGGACGCCGCCGCCGCGGCCAGGATGAGCGGTCGCCCCGGCGCACGCGAGAGAGCGAACTGGTCCGGCAGGGCCGAGAGCACCGGATCGGCGCGCCAGGCCCGCAGCGACGCACCGTCCGGTCGACGCAGCGGTTCGATGCCGCGATCGCTGTCACCGGTTCCGTGGAGCACGGGCCGAGAGTAGAGGAGTGAGCAGGAGGGACCGAGCGAGGCCTGTGTCAGGCGGTGAGGACCCAGTGTCCGGGCCATTCCTCGATCCAGGTGGGTGCGGGTGGGGCGAGGCCGGGTGGGTCGGGTGCACGGGTATGGGTGGTCTGGCCGGCGGGTGAGGTGATCTGTACTTCGTGGGGGTCGAGGTCATCTCGGTGGAGGGCGGTGTGGGTCCAGTCGGGTTCTTCCTTGAGCTGGTTGCAGGCGGTGCAGAGCCCTTGGCCGTTGGTGGCGCTGGTGGGGCCGCCGGCGTGGTCGGGGGTGATGTGGTCGTGCTGTCGGATCGCGGCGTTGCACCAGGGGGTGCGGCAGGTCCGGTCACGCAGGGTGACGAACTGGCGCAGCAGTCCGTCGAAGGTGCGGGAGGTGGACTCCATGGCGACGAGGTGCTCGGTGTCGGCGAAGAGCCGCCGTACGCGGGTGCCTTGTTCGGGGGCGCAGGTGATGAGCTTGCGGGCCACGGAGGCGGGGATGGGGCCGCCGGCGCCGCCTGTCATGGGGACCAGCTCGGCGGGTTCGTCGCTGTCGCCGAGGAGGGTCTCGGCGGAGACGACGAGGTTGAGCGCGATGGGGGTGGCGACGGCGGTGACCTGGCCGGTGAGGCGGGCGACGAACAGGTCGGCGACGACCTGGCCGAAGGAGCGTTCCTCGCCCTCGTCGCACGTGTCCTGGGCGGCCTTCTCCTGAGCGGCGCGGGCGTGCAGGGACTGCATGATCGCGGCGGCGTGGACGTCGGAGACGGTGGCGGTGATCTGGGCGGTGCCGTCCTCGCGTCGTTGGCAGGTGACGTGGCGGTTGCGGTGGGCGCGCTCGCGGCGCTTGAGGACCGACTGCTCGTCGAGGTGCATCGCGATGCGTTGTGCGGCCAGGCGCAGCGCCCGGTCGCCGAGGGTGGTGCGGGCGCTGAGCAGGTCACCGAGCTGGGTGTCGTAGGCGCTGCGGGTGTTCATGGGCAGGTGCTCGGCCTCGGCGGTGCAGGCCATCGCGCGCAGCCGGGTGCCGCGGTGGGGTGACTCGTGGCGGGCGAGGGCGACCTGGGCGCCGACGGAGCGGTCGGAGGCGTCGGCCTGGAGGTCGTCGAGGTGGGCGGTGATCCGCACCTGGCGGGCGGCGAGGTGGGCCTTGAGCGCCTCCAGCTCCTCGAGCGCAGCGACGCACTCGCCCGGCGTACCGGGGAGCGGGTCGACATCCGTCTCGAACATGTGTTCGATTCTAGGTGGCTCGCGGACCCCTGTCCAGGGCCTGAGAATGGCTGTGGACGAGCTGACGCACCTGGATCGATCCGGTGCAGCGACCTCGCGGCGCGTCGCTTCGACCGCACCTGGGCGCTTCGGGGCCGTCCCGTCCGCGTCAGCCGTTCCCGGCCACGGTGCGGGCCAGCCGCTGCGCGGCGCGGCGTACGACGTCGGCGTCGGCGGGGTCCTCACCGACGACCGCCTCGGCCGGCACCAGCCCGGCGGCGAGGGCGGCGGGCCGGGTCAGCCAGGCCCAGGTCCTCCAGACGTCCATGCCGGCGGCGAGCAACGGCTCGAGGAGCTCCACCACCTCGGGGCGCACGCTTCCGTCGGCGTCGAGCTGGAAGGCCGGCACCATGGCACCGGAGGGCCCGGTCACCACCAGCAGCCGGTGCTGGCCGGCCGCCTTGTGGACCGCGAACCGGGTCCGCTCGAGCGTGGCGCCACGCAGCCGGGCCAGGCTCTCGTAGGTGTGCCACGCGCTGGCGAGCAGCTCGTCGTGCACCCGCGCCTGCCGGGCGATCTGCAGCAGCGGCACCGGGACGGCGTGCGCCGGGTCGCTGCCCTCCTGGTGCAGCACCGCGTCGAGGTCGGCGACCTGGGCGTCGTCGAGCTCGCCGCCGGTGCGCGGATCGGTCCACACCGCACGGCCGTCGTCGGCCCGGGCCAGGCTCGGCAGCCCGGCCTCGGCCAGGTGGTCGACCAGGCCGAGCTCCTCGAGCCAGGTCGCCAGCCGCTCGCGGGTGCTGTCGGGTTCCATGCGACCAGCCTGCCGCATCGCCGGCGGCGGCCCGACCGGGGCCGGCCGGGGCCAGACCGGGGCGCCCTACAGTGACGGGTGTGACCGAGCCCGTGCCGCCCCCCGGGCCCTCGACCACCCGTCCCGCCCGGCTCGCGCGCCGCGGTGGCTGGACCATCGCGATCGCCACCGCGCTGGCCCTGCTGCTGGTGCGCGTCACGGGCGACCTGCAGGCGCCGGGCATGGTCCTGGTCGGTGGTCTGATCTGGGGCGGCTTCCTGCTGCTGGTAGCGCTGGCGACCCATCTCGGCGGGCTCGGCGAGGAGGACCTGCGCCAGGAGGGTCGCCCGGGGGCCGGCCCGACTAGACCACTCGGTCGTGGGGGGTCACCCCTGAGGTGAAGCCGCGTTGAACCTAGGTATCCACCGAGCGCCATCCTCCACCGGAAGCGACCCCCATCATGAGGCTTCTCCCCACCGACCGTTCCTGGAGACGGACCGCGGCGACGGCCACGGCGGCCTGCACGGCCCTCGTGGGGCTGCCGGTCCTCGCGGTGTTCGCAGCCGTGAGCGCGCCCGCGGCGCCGGCCACGGCCCCCAGCAGCTGCGCCTACGACGCGCGCCTCTTCGACCCCGCGGGCGACGTCAACGACCTCCTGATCGTGCCCGTCGACCCCGCCCTCGACCCCGACGGCCTCGACCTGCGCGAGGCCTGGCTCAGCACCAACGACACCGACGACGCCATCACCTTCCACATCAAGGTCAGCGACCTGTCCGTGCTCAGCGGTGGACTGCGGGGGGCGAGCGAGCTCTTCACGTGGAGCTTCACCTTGAACGGGGCGTCGTACACGGTCCGGGCCGAGCGGCCACTCCTGCAGCCCACGCTGCCGATCGAGGCGCCCGGCGACTACAGCCTCCTCGACGCCGCCGGGGCGACGCTCAAGAGCGGCCTCGCCGGCAGCTTCGACCCGGCGCTCGACGTCGTCACGGTGACCCTCGCGCAGGCAGACCTGACCGGCTCCTCACCGGCCCAGACCGCCTTCAAGGTCGGCGACGTCGTCAGCGACTTCACGATCGTGTCCTCGCGGTCCCTGGTCGTGATCGACGCCGAGGCCGACCACGCCGTCGGCACCTGCTCGTACCGGATCGGCGACAAGACCCCCGGTCCCGACCCGACGACCACGGTGACGGCCACGGCCACAGCCACGGCCACGGCCACCGTGACGAGCGACCCGACGGCCACCGCGACCACCACGGTGACGAGCCAGCCCACGGCCACCGCGACCACCACCGTCACGAGCCAGCCCACGGCCACGGCGACCGCCACCGCGACCCAGACCGTGACCGCACCTCCGGGCAACCGGGCGCCGGAGATCAAGAAGATCGCGGCGAAGCCCCTCGAGGGGCAGGGCAAGGCCCGCGCCAAGTCGCCGATCCGCTTCCGGGTCAAGGCCACCGACGCGGACGGTGACAGGCTCAGCTACCGCTGGGACTTCGGTGACGGCAACAAGTCCCGCGACAAGAGGGCCATCAACCACTACGACTTCCGCGGTCAGTACCGCGTGGTCCTCCTGGTGAGCGACGGCATCGAGACCGTGAGGACCAGGTTCGTCATCAAGATCGGCAAGCCCAAGAAGCGCTGAGGCGCCGGTCCGGGAGGCCCTGGTCCAGACCACCGCGTGGGGCCCAGTGACCGTCCGTGCACCGGGTCGTTAGGCAGGCGTACCCCGGGGGGTAGCCGCTGACCAACCGGAGCTCACAACCACACCACGACCCCGTCGACCGAGGACCGACGGGGTCGTGGTGCGTCCGGGCGCGGACGGGGCTCAGGGCGAGCTCAGGACGCGAAGGTCCACACCAGGAGCTCGGTGTCGACGGCCGCGACCACCGGGTGGGCCGGCTCGTCGACGAAGCAGCACGCGTCCCCGGCGGCCAGCGGCTCGGCCAGCGAGAACCGCAGCAGCGCGCCGCGGGTCAGGAAGGCGTGCAGCCGTGGCGCGGCCGGCAGCTCGAGCCGCTCGCCCGCGCGCAGCCGCGCCACCGACAGCCGGGCCCCGGCCACACCGACCGGCAGCGGCGCGGGCACGAGCCCGGTCGCTGCGGGGTCCACGGCCGCGACGGCGTACGACGGCGTCGTGCCGGTCTCGTCGGGGCGCAGCCAGGTCTGCACGAAGCGGGTCGGGCCGGCGCCGAGGACGGCGGTCTCGGCGTGCCGGACGCCGCTGCCGGCGGAGAGCACGGCGAGCGAACCGGCGGGCACCACCTCCTCGCGGCCGGAGGAGTCGACGTGGCGCACCGCGCCGGAGACGACCCAGGTGACGATCTCGAGGTCGCTGTGGGCGTGCTCGTCGAAGCCCTGCCCGCCGGCGACGAGGTGGTCGTCGTGGCACACGATCGGGCCGAAGGAGAGCCGCTCGGGGTCGTAGTGCTCGCCGAACGAGAAGGCGTGCCGGGTCAGCCGACCCGGCACCCGGGTCGAGAAGCGGGAGGTTCCTCGGCGGATCTCGACGGTCACAGGCATCATTGTGCCGGTGCAGCAGCCAACGCCCGACAGCCCGCCCGGCGCCCCGTCCGGCGAGCGGGCCACCGTGCCGCCCGGGCCGCCCGCGCTGCCTCCGGGTTTCCGGCTCGGCACGGCGAGCTCGGCCTACCAGGCGGAGGGCGCCACGGACGTCGACGGGCGCGGGCCCTCGATCTGGGACACCTTCTCGAACCTGCCCGGCACCGTCCTCGACGGCTCCACGGGCGACCCGGCCTGCGACCACTACCACCGCTACCGCGACGACGTCGCGCTCCTGGAGCGCCTCGGCGTCGGGGGCCACCGGTTCTCGGTCTCCTGGTCGCGGGTCCAGCCGACCGGTCGCGGCCCGGTCAACGCCGCCGGCCTCGACTTCTACGACCGCCTCGTCGATGAGCTGCTGCACCACGGGATCGCCCCGATGGCCGCGCTCTACCACTGGGACCTGCCCCAGGCCCTTGAGGACGACGGCGGCTGGCTGAACCGCGACACCGTGGAGCGCTTCGCCGAGTACGCCGCCGTGGTGGGGGAGCGGCTCGCCGACCGGGTCGAGCACTGGATCCCGGTCGTGGAGCCGAGCACGGCCACCATCATGGGTCACGCCAGCGGCATGCACGCCCCGGGGCGCGAGATGGGCTTCGACAGCCTGCCGGTCGCCCACCACCTGCTCCTCGCCCACGGTCGGGCGGTGATCGAGCTGCGCGCGGCCGGCGCGTCCTCGGTCGGCTGCGCCAACAACCATGCCCCGATGTGGCCGCGCAGCGAGGACCCCGCCGACGTCGGCGCCACCAAGCTGTTCGACGCCCTGTGGAACGGGATGTTCCTCGAGCCGATGCTCCTGGGTCGCTACCCGGTCGACCTCGAGCCGCTGGTGGAGGAGGCGGTGCGCCCCGGTGACCTGGCCACCATCCGCCAGCCGCTCGACTTCTACGGCATCAACTACTACAGCCCCATCCGGGTCGGCGCCGCGCCCGAGGAGTCGCCCATCCCGTTCGCGCTCTACCCGCTGGTCGGCTACCCGGAGACCGACATCGGCTGGCCGATCGTGCCCGCCGCGCTGCGCGAGTGGCTGATCACCCTGCGGGCCCGCTACCGCGCGGCCCTGCCGCCGCTGATGATCACCGAGTCGGGAGCGGCGTACGGCACCGGCCCCGACGAGCACGGCGTCGTCGACGACCAGGAGCGCATCGCCTACCTCGACGCCCACCTGCGCGCGGTCGCCGCGGCGTGCCAGCGCGGTGTGGACGTGCGCGGCTACTACGTGTGGTCGCTGCTCGACAGCTTCGAGTGGGTGCACGGCTACAGCCAGCGCTACGGGCTGGTCCACGTCGACCACGCCACCCAGGTGCGCACCCCCAAGCGTTCCTTCGAGTGGTACGCCGCGCTGATCGCCGCCCAGAGCCGCTCGGTCGGCTGACCCGTCCGCACCTCGTAGGGTGACCTCCATGGTCGACGCCCCCCACATCTCGGAGCCCCCCGCCCAGCCGTCTGTCCCCGCGGCGGCGCCGCGCCGCGTCGTGCTCGTGGCGGGTCCGGAGCGCAGCGGCACCAGCGCCATGGCCGGGGCGCTGCAGGCGCTCGGCATGGGCGTGCCGGCTCCCGAGGTGGCGGCCGACGAGACCAGGCCCAAAAGGCTCGCGCAGTCGCAGTGGGTGCTCGACCTGCACGACGAGCTGCTCGAGCGCACCAACGTGGCGATGGACGACGCCCGACCCTCGGCGTGGTTCGACACCGGGCGGCTGAACAACTTCGAGCCGCTGCGCACCCGGGTGCACGACTGGCTCGAGGAGCAGCTCGTCGCCGGTGGGCCCGAGCTGGTCCTCAAGGACCCGCGGCTGGCGTGGTTCCTGGGGCAGTGGCGCTCGGCGGCCATGCGCTGCCAGGCCGAGGTGGGCCACGCCGTCCTGCTGCGCCCGGTCACCGAGGTCGTCGGCTCCCGGCAGCGCGCCCACGACGCCCGCACCAGCGAGGTGCACCGCACCGCCGCCTGGGTGAACCTGATGCTGCACCTCGAGCGCAGCACCCGCGGCCAGGCGCGTGCCTTCGTCCGCTACCACGACTTGCTGGACGACTGGACGGTCCCGGTCTTCGGCCTGGGTCAGCGCTTCGACCTCGACGCGGTCAAGGCCGCCTCGGCCAACGACATCCGTCGGGTGCACCAGTTCATCGACCCCTCGCTGCGTCGCGCCGCGCTGACCTGGGCCGACGTCGACGTGCCGACCCGGCTGCGCGACCTGGCCCAGGCCACCTGGGAGGCGCTGGACCGGCTGCCCGAGGACGGCGGGGACACCCCCGAGGTGCACGCGACGCTCGACGGGCTGCGCGCGGCGTACGCCGACATGTACGACGAGGCGCAGGCGCTGACCGGCTCCACCACCGACGCGGCGCGCCGCGAGGGCGCCCGGGCCGCCGCCGCTGCGCCGAGCGCGGTCGAGCGAGTGCCGCACTCGGTGCGCGCGATGGTCCCGCCGTCGGTGCGCCGCGGCCTGCGCAAGGTCGCCGGGCGGGAGCGCGGATGAGCCCGGTGCGGGGCGCGGACATCCCCAGCCTCGAGGGCGAGCACGACTACGACGTGCGCTGGCCCTGGCAGGACGGGCCGCTGGCCCCCGGCCTGACCTGCGTCTTCCGGCTCAAGAACGAGGCGCACAACCTGCCCTGGGTGCTGCCACCGATGCTCGAGGCCGTCCAGCACGTCGTCGTGGTCGACAACCTCTCCGACGACGGCACCCCCGAGGTGGCCCGACGCGTCGCCGAGGAGTGCGGCGCCGCCGACCGGGTCACCGTGACGTCGTACCCCTTCCAGGTGGCGCGCGCCGGCACCGAGCACCTGGCCACGCGACCCGACTCGGTGCACTCGCTCACGCACTTCTACAACTGGTCGTTCTCCCAGGTCCGCACCGCCTACTCGATGAAGTGGGACGGCGACATGGTGCTGACCCGCGAGGGCGTGAGCATCCTGCGCGACCTGGCCTGGCAGCTCGAGGACTCCGACGCGGTCGTGGCCGTCCCGCGCCACCCGCTGTCGGTCGAGAGCGACCGGGTGGCCTGGCTCGACCTGGGCTTCCGGTTCCTGGAGCCGTGGATCTACCCGATGGGCCCCGAGTTCACCTTCGTGAAAGCCTTCGAGTGGGAGGTGCGCGAGTTCCCCGAGTCCGCCACCCGCCTGGTCGCGCCGGAGGGACTGTGCGTGGAGCTGAAGTGGCTGGACCGCGACGAGTTCGCGCACTGGAGCGCCATGGACTTCGACAGCTCCCGCGCCCCGCGCAAGCGCCGCGAGTGGCAGGTCTACTCCGCCCTCAAGGAGGGCCGCGGTCACGAGGTCCCCGGCCTGCACCGCATCGAGTCGCCCGAGGGCGTGCACGTCGTCGACCACGTCACCCGGACCTGGCTGCCCCGGGCCGAGCGCCCGCTCGTGCGCCGCAAGGGCCGCCTCGAGGTCTGACCCACCGTCGGTCAGCGGTGCGAAAGTGACCGCTCGACGGTGCGAAAGTGACCGCTCGGCCGTCAGGTCAGGGCGGCGGCGAGCCGGGTGACGATCTGGACCAGCCGCTGCTCGGAGGTGGCGAGGTTGAGCCGGACGTGGCCCTCGAGGCCGGGCTGGTAGTCGTGGCCGGGCGCCAGGCGCACGCCGTGCTCGAGCGCGACGGCGGCGGGGTCGGCGACGCCGTAGGCGCGCAGGTCGAGCCAGGCCAGGTACGTCGCCTCGAGCGGGCGCACGCGTGCCTGGGGCAGGTGCTCGGCGAGCAGGTCGCGCAGGTCCTCGGCCTGCACCCGCAGCCGGGAGCGCAGGGCGTGCAGCCACAGGTCGCTGTCGCGCCACGCGGCCGCGCCGGCGACCATCCCGAGGCCGGAGTGGCCGTGGTTGGCCGCGATCGGCAGCGCGCGCAGCCGCTGGGTCTCCTCGGGGTCCGTCAGCACGATCTGGGCGGTCTTGAGGCCGGGGGTGCCGAACGTCTTGGAGTGGCTGGTGACCAGCACCGCCTCGGGGTCGACGCTCAGGTACGGGACGAAGCGCTCCTGGCCGGGCAGCACCAGCGGCGCGTGGACCTCGTCGACCAGCACCCGGGCGCCGTGCGCGTGCACCAGGTCGCGCAGCGCCTCGAGCTCGGCGCGGTGCGCGACCCGACCGAGCGGGTTGTGCGGGTGGCAGAGCAGCACGGTGCGGGCCCCGGCCTCGAGGTGCTGCTCGACGGCCGCCAGGTCCAGTGCGGCGGCGGCGCGGTCGTCGTGGTCGTGGTCGGGGTCGAGCCCGACGTACGCCGCCTCGCGCCCGGCCAGCGCGACCACGTCGCGGAAGGGCGGGTAGCACGGCAGCGGCACGACCACCGGTCCCGGCGGGCACAGCTCGTCGAGGGCGAGGCGGAGCCCGGTCACCACGTCGCCGACGGGGGTGGAGGAGTCCGCGGGGACGTCCCAGCCCCAGTGCCGCTCCGCGAACCCGCGGAAGGCGGCGTTGAGGTCAGCGGCCTGGGCGGTGCCGGGGTGGCAGGAGTAGCCGAGCATGCCGCGGCCGACCGCCGCCGTCAGGGCGGCCGTCACCGCGGGCGGCGGGGCGAAGTCCATCTCCGCCACCCAGGCCGGGACGGTGCCCTGCGGCACCGCACCCCACTTCAGCGGCAGGGCGGCCCGGGCCTCGGAGTCGGTGAGGTCGCGGATCATCTGCCGGCCCCGTCCTGCAGCCGGCGCCCCGCGGCGCCGATCCGGTCGGGGTCGCCGGCGGTCGGGGTCCAGGGGAGCGTGAGACGGTCGCGCTCCGGGTCGTCGACGTAGCGGGGCACGACGTGGAGGTGGAAGTGGAAGACGCTCTGCCAGGCCGCCTCGCCGGTGCAGTTGAGCAGGTTCACCCCGTCGGCGCCGAGCACCTCGAGCTGCCGCTTCGCCAGCCGCTGCGCGGTCAGTGCGCAGGCGCCCAGGTCCTCCGGCGTGATGTCGGTCAGGTCGACCGCGTGCGCCCGCGGCACCACGAGCAGGTGGCCGTCGGAGGCGGGGTTGATGTCCATGAAGGACACCGTCCGCTCGTCCTCGTCGACCCTGGTGGAGGGGATGGTGCCTGCCACGATCGCGCAGAACAGGCAGCTGTCGTCTCGGTGGATCTCGCCCGGCATGCCCCGACCCTAGTCAGCGGTGCCCCAGGTCCTCACAGGGCGGCCGCCACCCGGGTGCCCTGCTCGATGGCGCGCTTGGCGTCGAGCTCGGCGGCCACGTCGGCACCACCCACGAGGTGCAGGCCGGGGTGCGCCTCGGCGTGGCGGAGGTCGTCGAAGAGCGAGCGCACCGACTCCTGGCCGGCGCACAGCACCACGTGGTCGACGACCAGCCCGCGCGGCTCGCCGTCGACGGTGACGTGCAGGACGACGGCGTCGGCGCGCGCCTCGATGCGCTCGTACGTCGCACCCGCGACCTGGGTGACGCCCGACTGCTTGAGCACGGCGCGGTGCGCCCACCCTGAGGTCTTGCCCAGGTCCTTGCCGATGACCGAGGTCTTGCGCTGCAGCAGCGTGACCTCCCGGAACGGCTCGCGCGGCTTGCGCTCGGTCAGCCCGCCGGGGTGCAGGCTCGGGTCGCCGACGCCCCAGTGCGCCATCCACTCGTCGACGCCCGCCTGCTCGTCGGGGCCGGGCGCGGCCGGGTCGTGGACCAGCCAGTGGCTGACGTCGACGCCGATGCCGCCGGCACCGATGACCGCGACCCGGCGACCGGGCACGACCCGGCCCGAGAGGACGTCGGCGTAGGAGACCACCCGCGGGTCGTCGGCGCCGGGCAGGGCGGGCAGCCGCGGCTCGACGCCGGTGGCCACCACGACCTCGTCGAAGCCGGCGAGGTCGTCGGGCGTCGCCCGCGAGGAGAGCCGCACGTCGACGTCCAGGACCTCGAGGCGCCGGGTGTAGTAGCGCAGCGTCTCGGCGAAGTCCTCCTTGCCGGGCACCGCCATCGCCAGGCGGAACTGCCCGCCCAGGGCGGGGGAGGCCTCGAAGAGGGTGACGGCCAGCCCCCGCTCGGCCGCGGAGACCGCGGTCGCCAGGCCCGCCGGGCCGGCGCCGACGACGGCGACCGAGCGGCGTACGCGCGTGGGGGCGAGGACCAGCGTGGTCTCGCGGCAGGCGCGCGGGTTGACCAGGCAGGAGGCCGTCCTGTTGGCGAAGGTGTGGTCGAGGCAGGCCTGGTTGCAGGCGATGCAGGTGTTGATCTCGTCGGCCCGGCCGGCGGCGGCCTTCACCACGAACTCGGGGTCGGCCAGGAGCGGGCGCGCCATCGAGACCAGGTCGGCGTCGCCGTCGGCGAGGATCGACTCGGCGAGCTCGGGGCTGTTGATCCGGTTCGACGCGCAGACCGGCACCGAGACCTCGGCCTTGAGCCGTGCGGTCACCGAGCGCCACGCGGCCCGCGGCACCTGGGTGATGATCGTGGGGATCCGCGCCTCGTGCCAGCCGATGCCGGTGTTGAGGACGCTCACGCCCGCTTCGGTGAGCAGCTGCGCCAGGGTCAGCACCTCGTCCCAGCTCTGGCCGCCCTCGACGAGGTCGAGCAGCGAGATCCGGTAGACGATCGGCAGGTCGTCGCCGACGAGGTCGCGGGTGCGGCGCACCACCTCGACGGGGAAGCGCATCCGCTTCTCGGCGCTGCCGCCCCACGCGTCGCTGCGGTCGTTGGTCCGCTCGGCGAGGAACTGGTTGATCAGGTAGCCCTCGGAGCCCATGACCTCGACCGCGTCGTAGCCGCCCTTGACCGCGAGCGCCACGCTCCTCGCGAAGGCCGTCGCGGTCCGGTCGACCTGCGCCGCCGACATCGCGGACGGCTTGAACGGCGTGATCGGGCTCTTGCGGGCCGAGGCCGAGTGGATGAGCGGGTGGTAGCCGTAGCGGCCCGCGTGCAGCACCTGCAGCGCGATCGCGCCACCTTCCTCGTGGACCGCGTCGGTGACCTGGCGGTGCCGCATGGCCTGCATCCGGGTGGTCATCTCGGAGGCGAACGGCTTGAGCCAGCCACGCTTCGTGGGGGCGTAGCCCCCGGTGATGATCAGCCCGACCCCGCCGCGTGCGCGCTCCGCGGCGTACGCCGCCAGCTTGGCGACGTGCCAGGGCGCGTCCTCGAGCCCGGTGTGCATGGAGCCCATCACGACCCGGTTGCGCAGGGTCAGCGCCGCGGGGCCGGAGCCGAGCGTGATCGGGCTGAGCAGGTGCGGGTAGGGACTGGTCATGCGTGTGCCTCCAGGTACTCGGTGAGCCAGGTGACCCAGGTCTGCTCGGTCAGCACCCCGCCGCGCAGGACGAGGTACTGGTCCAGCGCCAGGCCGGTCAGGGTGGTGGGGTCGGGGTAGTCGCGGGCCGTCAGCTGCTCGTAGCGGGCCAGGCGGGCCACGTGCTCGACGAGCTCGGCGCGGACCACGTCGAGCACCGCGGCGCGCTCCCCGAAGGAGGCGCCGCGCATCTTCACGGCCAGCTCCGAGCGCAGCGGCTCGGCGCCGGTGGGCTCGGCCAGCCAGGAGGCGAGCACCTCGGCCCCGACGGGGGTGACCTCGTAGACCTTCTTGGCCGGTCGGCCGGCCTGCTCGACCGTGGTCGCCCCGACCCAGCCGTCGGACTCCATCCGCCCCAGGACCCGGTAGATCTGCTGGTGGGTGGCGCTCCAGAAGTAGCCGATCGAGCGGCTGAAGCGTCGGCTGAGCTCGAGTCCGGAGGCCGGCTGTTCGCGCAGGGCGACCAGCAGGGCGTGCTCGAGGGCCATGCGGACATCATGAACGACCTATGCAACGAGTTGCAAGCCCCGCGTCGTCCTACGATGCACCCATGCTGCGCCGGTCTGCGGTCGTCCCCGCCCTCGCCTCCCTGCCCCTGCTCCTCGGAGCGGTCGCCTGCGCGCCCGCCGACGAGGAGCCGACCGCGTCCGACCCGGGCGCCTCGGCCTCGGTCGACGCCGACGTCGACCCGGCCACCTGCGTCACCGACGACATGCTCCTCGAGGCCGGCACCCTGACCGTGGGCACCGACACCCCGGCGTACGAGCCGTGGTTCACCGACAACGACCCGACCAACGGCGAGGGCTTCGAGTCCGCGGTCGCCTACGCGGTGGCCGAGCGCCTCGGCTTCGGCGCGGACGAGGTGAGCTGGGCGCGGGTCCCGTTCAACACCTCCTACGCCCCCGGCGCCAAGGACTTCGACTTCGACATCAACCAGATCTCGATCACCCCCAAGCGCGCCGAGGTCGTCGACTTCTCGACCGGCTACTACCAGGCCGCGCAGGCTGTGATCGCGCTCGAGGGCACCGCCGGCGCCGAGGCCACGAGCCTGGCTGACCTGCAGGGCCTGCGTCTGGGTGCCCAGACCGGCACCACCTCGCTCACCGCGATCCGCGACATCGTCCAGCCCGAGACCGACCCGGCCGTCTTCGAGGACACCAACGCCGCCAAGCAGGCGCTGGCCAACGACCAGATCGACGCGGTGCTCGCCGACCTGCCCACCGCCTTCTACATCTCCGCGGTCGAGATCGAGGGCAGCACCATCGTCGGGCAGTTCCAGCCCGACACCGGTGAGCAGGAGGAGTTCGGGATCCTCCTCGAGAAGGACAGTGCGCTCACCTCCTGCGTCGACGCGGCGCTCGCCGCGATGCAGGAGGACGGCGAGCTCGAGGACCTCGAGCGGGAGTGGCTCTCCGACGTGGTCGACGTGCCCACCCTCCAGTGACGATCCCGGCCCCGGGGCCGGCCTGGGCGCCCAGCGACCGGGAGCTCGAGCGGCAGGACGTACGCCGCCGCCTGCGCCGACGCTCCCTGCTCGTCGCCGGCGCGTCGACCTCTGCGTTCTTCGTCCTGCTGGGCGTCGGCCTGGTGCTCTCGCCCGGCTGGGAGAAGGTGCGCGAGACGTTCTTCTCCTGGTCGGCGGCGCAGGACTCCTTCCCGCTGATGCTCGACGCGTTCTGGCTCAACGTCCGGATCTTCCTGGTCGCCGAGCCGGCCATCCTGGTGCTGGCGCTGCTGGTCGCAGTCATGCGCGGCACCCGCTCGGCCTGGCTGGCCCCGGTGCGCATCGTGGCGGTGGCCTTCACCGACATCATGCGCGGCATCCCCACGCTGCTGCTGGTGGTGCTGCTCGGCTTCGGCGTGCCGGCGCTGCAGCTCCAGGGCCTGACCACCGACCGTCTGGTCTGGGCCACGGTCGCGCTGATCCTGTCCTACTCCGCCTACGTCGCCGAGGTCTTCCGGGCCGGGATCGAGTCCATCCACCCCTCCCAGATCGCCAGCGCCCGGGCGCTCGGACTCGGGCCGGTGCGCACCCTGCGCCACGTCGTGGTGCCGCAGGCGGTGCGCCGGGTGGTGCCGCCGCTGCTCAACGACTTCATCTCGCTGCAGAAGGACACCGCCCTGGTCTCGCTCGTCGGCGTCTACGACGGCGTCTTCGCCGCGCGCGACTACGCGTCGTACAACTTCAACTACACCTCGCTGGTCGTGGTCGCGCTCTTCTTCATCGTGCTCACCGTCCCGTTGGCCCGGTTCACCGACTGGCTGCAGCGCCGGGTCATGGAGCGCGAGCGGGCGGGGTCGCTGTGAGCGCGCTCGTGCAGGTGACCGGGCTGCGCAAGAGCTACGGCGACCGGGTGGTGCTCGACGACGTCTCGCTGAGCATCGAGCCCGGCGACGTCGTGTGCCTGATCGGCTCGTCGGGCTCGGGCAAGTCGACCCTGCTGCGGTGCCTCAACCTGCTCGAGGACATCGACGACGGGGTCATCACCTTCGAGGGTCGGGAGATCTCCGACCCCCGCACCGACCCCCGGGAGGTGCGCCGCCGGATCGGGATGGTCTTCCAGGCCTACAACCTCTTCCCGCACCTCACGGTCCTGGAGAACTGCACGCTGGCCCCGCGGCACGCCCACGGCCTGCGCCGCAGGGCCGCCCGCACGCGGGCGCTGGAGCTGCTGGAGCGCTTCGGGTTGGCCGAGCACGTCGACAAGCACCCCGACCGGCTCTCCGGCGGTCAGCAGCAGCGCGCGGCCGTCGTCCGTGCCCTGTGCACGCAGCCGACGCTGCTGCTGCTCGACGAGATCACCGCCGCGCTCGACCCCGAGCTGGTCGGGGAGGTCCTCGACATCGTGCGAGAGCTCGCCGCCGGCGGCACCACGATGGTGCTGGCCACCCACGAGATGGCCTTCGCCCGCGACGTGGCCACCAAGGTCGCCTTCCTCGACGACGGGCGGATCCTCGAGCAGGGCCCGCCGTCGCAGATCTTCACGAACCCTCGCGAGGAGCGCACCCGCGCCTTCCTCCGGCGGGTGCTCGACGGTGGGACGAACACCACACGTGCGCCGAACGCCTGACGGCACGGGCCGCGCCCTGGTGTGATCTCCGCTGGCGTCGACTGCGGCGCGGTCGAGAGGACGTACGAGGACATGGCGCGGCACAGCCCGACCAGGATGACCCGCGCCGTGACCACGGCGGCCCTGACGCTCGCGCTGGCGTCCGGCGGCCCGGCCGCGCAGGCCGAGGAGGACGCGGCGGCGAGCACCCACGTCGGTGACTACCGTGTCGTGGCGCACCGCGGGGCGCCGGCCCGCCACGTCACCGAGAACACCCTGCCGGCGCTGGAGCGGGCGGTGGGCACCGGGGCGAGCGCGGTCGAGCTCGACGTCTCGCTGACCGCGGACGGCGGGTTCGTCCTGCTGCACGACGCCACCCTGGACCGCACGACCACCTGCCGCGGACCCGCCGTACGCCGCTCGCTGCGCTGGATCCGCAGCCACTGCCGCGGCGTCCGCGGGCGCGAGCCGGTGCCCTCGCTCGACGCTGCGCTGGCCTACCTGCGCGGCACGGACGTCGACCTGCTGCTGGAGATCAAGCGGCACCCCGGGGCCGAGTGGGACGCCGCGGCCCTGACCCGGCTCCGGGCCGCGGTCGAGAAGGCCGGGATGCGGGACCGCACGCTGCTGCTGTGCTTCCACGCACCGACCTTGGCGCTGGCCGAGCAGACGGTGCCCGACCTCGAGACGCAGTGGATCGTCACCTCGTGGAAGCAGCAGGTGCACCGGGCGCGCCGCGACCCCACCACCTGGGTCGACGGGGTGAACGTCTGGGTGCGTCAGCTCACGCGCAAGCGGGTGCGCCGCCTGCAGGCCGCCGGCCTGCTGGTGCTGGGCCGCAACACCCAGGCCCGCCGGGACTGGGCGCGACTGCGCCGCTACGGCGTCGACGGCGTGATGACCGACGACGTCCCCGGCTACCGGACCTGGAGCCGGAAGCAGGGCCAGGGGCGCTGAGCGTCTCGCCGGACGAACCTCCCGCTGGCACCGTGACAGCGGTGCTGTCAGGATGCGTGCCATGAGCATCGAGCTGGGCACCAAGACCGGTCCGCTGAAGGGCGTCCGCGTCGTCGAGATCGCCGGGATCGGTCCCGGACCGCACGCCTGCATGATCCTGGCCGACCTCGGCGCCGACGTGATCCGGGTCGAGCGGCCGGGCGGGCAGATGCTGAGCGGCGGCAGCCACGACCTGCTCAACCGGGGCCGGCCCAGCGTCGCCCTGAACCTCAAGGACCCCGAGGCCGTGGCCACCGTGCTCGACCTGGTCGCGAGCGCCGACGTGCTCGTCGAGGGGATGCGCCCCGGCGTCCTGGAGCGGCTCGGGCTGGGCCCCGAGGAGTGCCACGGGCGCAACCCCGCGCTCGTCTACGGCCGGATGACCGGCTGGGGCCAGAGCGGTCCGCTGAGCACCGCGGCCGGGCACGACATGAACTACATCGCGATCACCGGCGCGCTGCACGGGCTGGGCCAGGACAGGAGCCGCCCGCACTTCCCGGGCAACCTCGTCGGCGACTTCGGCGGCGGGTCGACGTACCTGGTCATCGGGATCCTGGCCGCGCTGCTCGAGGCCAAGGTCAGCGGGCAGGGCCAGGTCGTGGACGCGGCGATCGTCGACGGCACCGCGCACCTCAACGCGATGGGCGCCTCGTTCCTGGCCTCCGGCGTCTTCACCGAGGACCGGGTCTCGAACCTGCTCGACGGCGGCGCCCCGTTCTACGACATCTACGAGACCTCCGACGGCCAGCACATGAGTGTCGGCGCCCTGGAGCCCCAGTTCTTCGCCACCTTCGTGCGGCTGCTGGGGGTGGAGGACCGCTGCCCGGGCCAGTTCGAGCTCGAGCAGTACGACGAGATGCGGGCCCTGTTCGCCGAGACCTTCGCGCAGCGCACCCAGGCTGAGTGGGTCGAGCTCTTCGAGGGCACCGACGCCTGCGTGGCCGGCATCCTCCCCCTGAGCCGCGCCGTCGAGCACCCGCACCTCGCGGCCCGCGAGACCTTCGTGACCAAGGACGGGCTCGTGCAGCCGCAGCCGGCCCCGCGGTTCTCGCGCACCGCCGCCACCCTCGACCTGCCCCCGGCCCCGGTCGCCGGTGCCCACACCCGCGAGGCCCTGACGGCCTGGGGGGTCGCGGACGTCGACGGGCTGATCGAGCGAGGGGCCGCGGTCCAGGCCGAGGCCTGAGAGCGACTAGCCTGCGCGGGTGCTGCCCTTCCTGTTCCTCGGCACGCGCGCCGAGGACGAGGCCGCGGACGGCGAGTACCACGCCGTACTGCGCTGCGCCGGCCTCGACGAGCGCGACGTACGACGGGTGCGGCTCGAGCGGGGCGCCCTCGGTGAGGTCGACCTCGCCGACTGGTCCGGGGTCGTGCTCGGCGGCAGTCCGTTCAACCTCTCCGACCCGCCCGAGGCCAAGAGCGACGTGCAGCGCCGCGTCGAGGCCGAGCTGCGGGCGCTGGCGCTGCGGGTGGTCGCGGCGGACTCCCCCTTCCTCGGCGCCTGCTACGGCATCGGCACCCTCGGGTCCCTGCGCGGCGGCCTGGTCGACCGCACCTACGGCGAGCCGGTCGGCGCGCTCGACGTGGCGCTGACCGGGGCCGGGCTCGACGACCCGCTGCTGGGGGTGCTGCCTGCGCGCTTCGACGCGTTCGTGGGCCACAAGGAGGCGGTGGCCCGCCTCCCGGAGGGCGCGGTGCTGCTGGCCGGCTCCGCGACCTGCCCGGTGCAAGCCTTCCGGCTCGGCCGCCACGTCTACGCCACCCAGTTCCACCCCGAGCTCGACGCCGAGGGGCTGGTGCGGCGGCTCACGATCTACCGCGACCACGGGTACGTCGCCCC
Organism: Nocardioides dokdonensis FR1436; assembly: GCF_001653335.1. NCBI lineage: Bacteria > Bacillati > Actinomycetota > Actinomycetes > Propionibacteriales > Nocardioidaceae > Nocardioides > Nocardioides dokdonensis. The sequence goes on along the minus strand of NZ_CP015079.1, from coordinate 1,170,235 downwards.
CGGCGGCCTCGAGGACGCCCTCGCCGGCGCCCGGGCCGCCGACGTCACCGCGCCGCCGCGGCTGCTGGCCCGGTTCGTCGAGCTCTACGCGCGCTGACACCGCCCAGGTCCTGTTGCTGAACATCTGTCAATAGCACGGGATCTCGATTACAGTTCCCGTCCATGAGCACTCCCGAGTCCCCTGACGCGACCGCACCCGAGCACGTCGACGTGCTGGTCGTCGGCGCCGGCCTCTCCGGCATCGGTGCCGCGGCCCAGGTCCTGTCCCGCGTCCCTGGGACCAGCGTCGCGGTCCTCGAGGGCCGCAGCGTCAGCGGCGGCACCTGGGACCTGTTCCGCTACCCCGGCATCCGCTCGGACTCCGACATGTTCACCTTCGGCTACCACTGGCGCCCCTGGCCCAGCGACACCGCGCTCGCCGACGGTCCGCTGATCCTCGACTACCTGCGCACGGTCGCCGAGGAGTACGACGTGGAGCAGCGGATCCGCTACGACCACCGGGTCAGCGCCGCGTCGTGGGACAGCAGCACCCACCGGTGGACGGTCACCTACGAGCACGAGGACCGGGAGCAGCAGACCACCTGCGGCCTGCTGTGGGCCGCCTCGGGCTACTACGACTACGACGAGGGCCACGCACCCGAGTTCCCCGGCGCCCAGGACTTCCGTGGCCGGCTGGTGCACCCGCAGTTCTGGCCCGAGGACCTCGACTACACGGGCAAGAAGGTCGTCGTCATCGGCTCCGGCGCCACCGCGATCACCCTGGTGCCGGCGATGGCCGGGACCGCCGGGCACGTCACCATGCTGCAGCGCTCGCCGTCGTACGTGCTGACGCGGCCGGGTACCGACCCGGTGGCCGCGAGGCTCTCGCGGCTGCCCGCCAGGATCAAGCACCCGATCACCCGCTGGAAGAACATCATGGAGGCGGTCATCTCCTACCAGCTCTTCCAGCGCAAGCCAGAGTGGGGCAAGAAGCTCATCCGCGACCAGACGGTCAAGCAGCTGCCCGACGGCTTCGACGTCGACACGCACTTCCGCCCGGCGTACAACCCGTGGGACCAGCGGCTGTGCTTCGTGCCGGACGGCGACCTGTTCCGCGCGCTGCGCCGCGGCGAGGCCTCGGTGGTCACCGACACCATCGAGACGTTCACCGAGACCGGGATCCGGCTCTCCTCGGGCGCCGAGCTCGAGGCCGACGTGGTCATCACCGCCACCGGGCTGAAGCTCAAGGCCTTCGGCGGCATCCGCCTCAGCGTCGACGGCACCGAGATGAAGCTGCACGAGACGATGGCCTACAAGTCGCTGATGCTCTCCGGCATCCCCAACTTCCTCTACACGATCGGCTACACCAACGCCTCGTGGACGTTGAAGGCCGACCTGGTCGCCGACTTCGCCGTCCGGATGCTCGAGCACCTGCGCGAGCACGGCCACCGCTCCTTCGTGGCGGAGAAGGACCCCACGGTCGCCGAGCGGCCCTTCATGGACTTCCAGTCCGGGTACGTCGTGCGCGCCCTCGACGAGCTGCCGCGCCAGGGCGACCGCGCGCCGTGGATGCTGAAGCAGAACTACCTCACCGACCTGCGCACGATCCGCCGCGACCCCATCGACGACGGGGTGCTGACCTTCCGCTGAGCGCGCCCGGTGCCCGGGTCACCCCCAGCGGTGCGGGCCGCGGTCCTCGCGGCCGGGCCCCTCACCGGGGTCGGCCGCGGGTTCGCGGAGCTGGTCGATCTCGGCGTCCGCGGTCTGTGCGCTCCCCGTCTCCTCGGCCACGAGGTCACGCTCCTCGGGGCTGAGCTGGTCGAGGCCCCGCTGGAGGTTGTCGAAGCTCGTCTCGGCCATCTGCCAGAACGAGGCGTGCGCGAAGACACGGCGGACGCTCTCACGCCCGGCGAGCACCGACCTGACGAGCTGACGCAGCTCAGGATCCTCGGTGCGGCGCGAGATCACCGCCAGGGTCGCCCGGAGGCGCCGCGCCTGCGCCACGTCGCCACGGGTGAGCTGGTCGATCCCGGAGAAGTCGTCGACGTCGGCCATCACTGGGCCCCGTTCGCGTAGGGAGCCGTCGGGAAGGTCGAGTCGATGTCACCGTCGCGGAAGGCGGAGGCGATGAAGGTGGTCAGCCCGAGGAAGCTCTCGACCGCCGTGGTGACGCTGCCCGTGTACTTGAGGAACAGGGCGACGGCCTGCTGGGTCTTCCAGACCTGGTAGGCGCCGATGACGCTGATGATGACGTTGATGCCGGGCACGGAGGCCAGGCAGCCCGCCGCTGCCAGCTCTGCGACACAGATGAGGACCTGGTCGATCGCGTTCGCGAGGGCTCCGCTCAGGAGCTCGGCGATCTGCGCGCAGGTCTGCACCAGCAGCTCGTACTTCTCACCCAGGGTGTCGAGCTCGGCGGCATGCGTGCCCAGCGCGTTGGCCAGCTCGTGGAAGTAGGCCGTGGCGGCGTCGGCGGCCACGCCGCTCCACTGGCTGGTCATCTGCTGCAGCCCCACGACGATCGTCTCGGCCGCCTGGCGCTCGAAGGCGGCGAGCGCCTCGGCCGCGTGACCGGCCTGGGCCAGCTCGTCGTAGTCCCCGACGACCGCCTGGGTGAGGTCCTTCACGGGGTCCAGCCCGAACAGCGAGCAGATCTTGAGGGCGAGGCCGGCGATGGAGAACCAACCCGCCTTGTCGATCACCCAGTGCACCATGTCCGGGATCGGTGCGTCCTTCGAGGGCGTGGCCGACAGCAGGGACGCCGGGTCGACGACCCGGGCGCGCGACGACGGTGCCTCGTCCAGGGCGTGCGGGGCCACCCCGGGCCACAGTGCGTCCGCCTTGGCGCTCACCTGCGTGTCGGTGTCGCGGTAGACCTGGGCGGAGGTGTCGAGCGCCGCCGCCGATCTCCGCAGGATCGTCGCGACCTGCGGGTAGATCCCCTCGAGGTGCGTCACGACGTTGCGGTTGGCCAGGTAGATCTCGGCGAAGAGGTCACCCGCGTCGTGCGGCACCGAGGAGTAGGAGTCGACGTAGCCGACCGCCGTCGTCGAGAACGCCCGATCCAGGTCGACGCTGTCGCTGCCTCCGGAGAGGATGCCTGAGAACGTGTTCAGGGCTGAGGGGTGGACGTCGAACTGGCCCATGAGACTCCTCGTCGGTGCGGCCGGGACGCGGCGTCGGCGGCGTTTGCTTCACTTGCCCACATGTCGATGTCGTCAAACGGTCTCGTGGGTCGTCCGCACAGCACGACGCGCCTGCGCAGCGCCAGCGTGGGGGCCGTGCTCCTCGCCATCGGGCTGGGGCTGCTGCTGAGGAGCAACCCGGTGGGGGCGGTCTTCCTGCTGGCCGGGGGCCTCCTGCTCGCCGACCTGTGGCGCTGCGTCCGGGTGGAGGGGGAGCGACTGGTGGTGCAGGGCCGGGTGACCCGGCATGCGCTGCCGCTGCGCGACATCGCCCAGGTCGGCCTCTCCACGATGGGCAGGCCCTGGGTGGCTCCGCGCCAGGGACGGCCGCTCTACCTGCGCATGGTCTCCGAGGGTCAGGACCTGGTGAACCCCGGCGTGCACGAGTTCGTCACCCGGTTGCGCGAGGAGGCGCGGGCGGCCGGTGCCGCGCTGGACGAGCAGCCGGACGCCCCGACACCGCCGCCGCCTGGGGCGCGGCCGCTGTTCACCGCGTAGCCGCCGCCGACCCGCAGGGGTGATGTCCCCCGGCAGTCGTGCTGGTTCATTGGTGGCGACATCCACCCGACACCAGGAGGTATCACAATGGGACTCGCTGACAAGGCGTCCAACAAGGCCGAGGACCTCAAGGGCAAGGGCAAGGAAGGCGCCGGTAAGGCCACCAACGACCACGAGCTCGAGGGCGAGGGCAAGGGCGACCAGGCCTCCGCCTCGGTCAAGGGCGCCGGCGAGAAGATCAAGGACGCCGGCAAGGACATCAAGGACGGCTTCACCAAGTAGCCGCCCGGTCCCGCGCCACGACGTGGTGCGGAACACGTGTGCGGCGACTAGGTCGTCCAGGGCTGCTCCCCCTAGGGTGGGGAGCAGCCCGTCCAGTCTTGCCTCGGGCCCCCCGCTGGCGCTTCGGCGCCGCGTCCCTCTCCTGCGAGAGGCTGCTGTGCGTCTCATCCGAGCGCAGCACGTTCTGGCGAGACACGCCAACAGTGAGTAGTCCTACCGTGTCTTCACCCTCCTTCGCCGAGCTCGGCGTCCCCACCGACCTGACCCGCGTGCTCGATGCCGCCGGGATCACCGTCCCCACCCCGATCCAGGCCGCGACGCTGCCGGACTCCCTGGCCGGACGCGACGTCCTGGGCCGGGGTCGCACCGGCTCCGGCAAGTCCTACGCCTTCCTGCTGCCGCTGGTGGCCCGCCTGGCTGCCTCCGGGCGCACCCCGCGCGCCGGCAAGCCCCGCGCCCTGGTGCTGGCCCCGACCCGCGAGCTGGTGAACCAGCTGCACGAGGCCCTCGTCCCGTTGGCCAAGGTCCACGGCTTCACCATGCAGACCGTCTTCGGCGGCGTCGGCCAGGGCCCGCAGGTCGCGGGCCTCAAGCGCGGCGCCGACGTCGTGCTGGCCTGCCCCGGCCGCCTCGAGGACCTCATCAAGCAGGGCCACTGCCGCCTCGACGACATCGAGGTGACCGTCCTCGACGAGGCCGACCACATGGCCGACCTCGGCTTCCTGCCCGCCGTGCGCCGCCTGCTCGACGCCACGCCCAAGGACAGCCAGCGCCTGCTCTTCTCGGCCACCCTGGACAACGCGATCGACGTCCTCGTGCGTCGCTACCTGACCAAGCCGGTCACCCACCAGGCCGACTCGGCGCAGTCGCCGGTCGTCCAGATGGACCACCACGTGCTGCGCCTGTCCCGCGAGCACCGGGTGCCGGTGCTGGTCGACCTGACCAGCGCTCCGGGCCGCACGGTCATCTTCACCCGCACCAAGCACGGCGCCAAGGCGCTCGCGCGTCAGCTGAACAAGAGCGGCGTGCCCTCGGTGGAGCTGCACGGCAACCTGAGCCAGAACGCGCGTACCCGCAACATGGACGCCTTCCACTCCGGCAAGGCCAGCACGCTGGTCGCCACCGACATCGCTGCGCGCGGCATCCACGTCGACGACGTGGCGCTGGTCGTGCACGCCGACCCGCCGGCCGAGCACAAGGCCTACCTGCACCGCTCGGGCCGCACCGCCCGCGCCGGCGCCTCGGGCACGGTCATCACGCTGATGACCCCCGACCAGGAGCGTGACGTGCGCGACCTGACCAAGGCCGCGGGCATCAAGCCCACGATCACCCGCCTCGACACGGTCTCGCACCCGGTGCTCGCCGAGCTCGCCCCCGGCGAGCGCGTGCTGGTGCCCGGCGGCATCATCGTCGAGGCTCCCCGTCCCGCCAGCGGCTCGACCTCCGGGTCGGGCGGCGGCGCCCGTGCCGGCGGGGGCGGTCGCAACCGTCGCCGCAGCGGTGCCGGCGCAGCCCCCTCCGGCGGGCAGAGCCGCCAGGGCGGTGGCCAGGGCGGTCGCGGCCAGGCCAAGCAGGGCCCGCAGAAGAGCTCGGGCGGCCAGGGTGGTCGCTCGCGCTCCGGCTCCGGCCAGTCGGCCTCCGGTGGCGGCTCGCACGGTGCGGCGAAGTTCAGCGCGGGCATGCGCTGATCCACACGACGAGAGGATGAGCCCGGTGCGCGAGTTCGTACGCCGCAGCCTGTGGGAGGTGGTCCCTCGGGACCACCAGCAGACCCCGACAGCGTTGCGTCGACGTCAGCTCGTGACCATCGGGTTCGTCCTCGTCGGAGCCGTGGTGCTCGGCTTCTCGCTGCGCACCGACCCCGGCAGCAGCGACTTCTACCTGGCCACGCTGGTCCTGGCGGCCGTGTGGGCCGTCGGTGCCTTCACCTCGGGGCCGCTGCACCTGGGCCGGATCTCGCGGGGCGAGGGGCTGCGCCGACCCGTGCTGTCCCCGATCCTCCTGGGGGTCCTGCTCGTGGCGGTGTTCACCGTCGGCGCGCTGGTGATCCGCGAGGTCTCCCTGGCGGACCCGTTGGTGCGCCAGATCCGGTCGGTGCTGCGCTACACCGAGCAGACGCCGATCGCGTTGCTGGTCTTCGTCACCGCGCTCAACGGCATCGCCGAGGAGCTGTTCTTCCGGGGGGCGGCGTTCGCCGCCGTCACCCGGCACCCGGTCACCGTCACGACGGTGGCCTACACCGTGGCGACGCTGGCCACCGGCAACGTGATGCTCAGCTTCGCGGCGGTGCTGCTCGGTGTCGTCGTGGGGCTGCAGCGCCGCGCCTCCGGCGGCATCCTCGCCCCGATCCTGACGCACCTGACCTGGTCGCTGTCGATGCTCTTCCTGCTGCCCCTGATCTACCTCTGACCCCGGTCCGACGAGCGGTCACTTTCGCACCATCCACCGGTCAGTTCCGCACCCTCGACCGGTCACTTCCGCACCCTGACGGCGTACGCCGGCGGGGCCGGACCGACTTCGTGAATCCGTTCACAAAGCCTGGGGGCGGCCACGGGAGCGGCGTACGGTCCCAGGTGTGGACCCCTTCCTCTCCGCACTGAGCAGCCTCGGCGTCCTGGCCGCCGACCTCCCCGAGCCCGCGGGCCTCCTCCCGGCGCGCCAGCAGATGGCGCTCTCGCTGGGCTGGCACATCATCCTGGCCTGCTTCGGCGTCGCCTTCCCGACGATGATCGCGGTGATGCACTGGCGCGGCATCTACCGCGAGGATGCGGTGGCGCTGGTCCTGGCGCGACGCTGGGCCAAGGTCTCCGCGGTCCTCTTCGCCATCGGCGCGGTCTCCGGGACCGTGCTCAGCTTCGAGATGGGGCTGCTGTGGCCGGGGCTGATGGGCACCTTCGGGGACGTCCTGGGTCTGCCGTTCGCGTTCGAGGGCGTCGCGTTCTTCCTCGAGGCGATCTTCCTGGGCATCTACCTCTACGGCTGGGGCCGGATGCCGCCCCGCCAGCACCTGCTGATGCTGGTCCCGATGGCGCTCACCGGCATCGCGGGCACCTTCAGCGTGCTGGCCGTCAACGGTTGGATGAACAACCCCACCGGTTTCCGGATGGTCGACGGCGAGGTCACCGACGTCGACCCCTGGGCCGCGATGTTCAACAGCGGCGTGCTGTGGCAGTTCCTGCACATGTGGGTGGCCGCCTTCATGGTCGCCGGCTTCTGCATCGCCGCGGTGTACGCCGCCGGCATGCTGCGCGGTCGCCGCGACCGCCACCACCGGCTCGGCTTCACCGTGCCGTTCGCCTTCGCCTCGGTGGCCGCCGTGGCCCAGCCGCTGATCGGGCACCTGCTCGGCTCGCGCCTCGCCGACACCCAGCCGGCCAAGCTGGCCGCCTTCGAGCTGGCCACCGAGACCGAGAGCCCCGCCCCGCTGCGCCTGGGCGGGCTGCTCATCGACGGCGAGGCCCGGTTCTCGATCGACATCCCCTACCTGGGCTCGATCATTGCTCGCAACTCGCTCACCGCACCGGTGCCCGGTCTCGACTCGATCCCCGCCGACCAGCACCCGCCGGTGAACATCACGCACCTGGCCTTCCAGTCGATGGTCGGCATCGGGACCCTGCTGGCCCTCGTCGCGATCATCTACTGGGTCGCCCGCTGGCGTGGGCACGACCTGCTCACCCCCGGCGCGCGGGGCGGCACCTGGCTGCTGCGTGGCGTGGTCCTCGCCGGCCCGCTCGCGGTGGTGGCCCTCGAGGCCGGCTGGGTCGCGACCGAGGTGGGTCGCCAGCCCTGGGTCGTCTACGGCGTGATGCGCACCGTCGAGGCCGCAGGGGACAGCTCGGGACTGTGGTGGCTGCTGGGGGTGAGCACCGTGGTCTACGCGGCGATGACCGTGGGCGCCGTCACGGTGCTGCGCTCGATGGCGCGCCGTTGGCGCGAGGGTGACGAGGACCTGCCCAGCCCCTACGGGCCCGAGCGGGTGGGCACGACCCGATGAGCCTCGAGATCGCGGTCGCGGCCGCCATGTTCACCGGGGTGCTGGCCTACGCCGTGCTGGGCGGCGCCGACTTCGGTTCCGGCTTCTTCGACCTCACCGCCGGCGGTGCCCGCCGCGGCGCCGAGCTGCGCCGCCAGGTCGACCACAGCATCGGTCCGGTCTGGGAGGCCAACCACGTCTGGCTGATCTTCGTCCTGGTCCTGTGGTGGACCGGCTTCCCGGAGACCTTCGCGGCCGTGATGAGCACCCTCGTCGTGCCGCTGCTCCTCGCCCTCGGCGGCATCGTGCTGCGCGGGTCGGCGTTCGCGTTCCGCAAGTACGCCGCCACCCTGCGCCAGGCGCGCCTCTTCGGCGTCGTCTTCGCGGGCTCCTCGCTGATCACCCCCTTCTTCCTGGGCACCGTGGCCGGGGCGATCGCCTCCGGGCGGGTGCCCCCCGAGGGGAACGGCGACCCGTGGGGCTCGTGGCTCACGACGACGTCCCTCGTCGGCGGCGTGGTCGCCGTCGGCACCTGTGCCTTCCTGGCCGGGGTCTTCCTGGTCGCCGACGCCGACCGGGCCGGGCGGGCCCGGCTGACCGACCAGCTGCGCCGCCGCGTGCTCGCCGTGGGGCTGGTCACCGGCGCCCTGGTGCTGGCCGCGCTCGTCCCGCTGCACGACGACGCCCCCACCCTGTGGGCCGGGCTCTCGGGCCGCGCCCTGCCGCTGGTGGTGCTGTCCGCGGTCGCGGGCGCCGGCACCGTGGCGCTCGTCGCCCTGCGCCGCTTCGGGCCGGCACGCTGGAGCGCCGTCACCGCCGTCGCGTCGGTCGTCAGCGGGTGGGGCGTCGCGCAGTACCCCTGGCTGCTGGTCGACGAGGTGACCATCAGCGACGCCGCCGGCGCGCCCGCGACGCTCCAGGGGCTGCTGGTGGTGGTCGGCATCGCCGTCGTGCTGGTGCTGCCCGCGCTGGGCTACCTGCTGTGGCTCACCCAGAGCGAGAGCTGGACCAGCCCACCCGACTCGACGAGCGGTCACTTTCGCACCGCCGACCAGTCACTTCCGCACCCGGACGGCGTACGCCGGCGGGGCCGGACCTGACCTCTCGAAGGTGCATGACCGACTGCTCGATGGTGCAGAAGTGACTGCTCGATGGTGCAGAAGTGACCGCTCGGCCGTCGGGGGGGGTCAGTCCTTGTCGTCCTCGAGGGCGCGGCGGACGGCCTCGGCGTAGGTGAGCGGCTCGCCGGGGACCAGGTCGCGGATGGCGTAGTCGGTCTGCACGACCTCGGTGCCCATCGACTCGATGAGGTTGCCGGCGGTGGTGGTGTCGACGCCGGTGACGAGCTTGATCCACCACGAGGACAGCACCGGGGTGCCGACCGGGAGTTTGAGCACCGGGATCCGTCGCCCGAGCATCACCTCACCGGCCTCCTGCATCATGCCGATGTAGGAGAGCTGGTCGGCGCCGCCGATCTCGAGCACGCGGTCGTAGGAGTCCTCGAGGCCGGTGACCCCGACGATGTAGCGCACCACGTCGTCGACGGCGATCGGCTGGGTGCGGGTGGCGGCCCACTTGGGCACCACCATCGCGGGCAGGTTCTTGACCAGCTGGCGGGTCATCTCCCACGAGATGCCGCCGGCGCCGACCACGATCGCGGCGCGCAGCACCGTCACCGGCACCCCGGACGTGCCCAGCAGCGACTCCACCTCGCGGCGCGAGCGCAGGTGCGGGGAGAGGTCCGTGCCGTCCTTGCCCAGCCCGCCCAGGTAGACGATCTGGCGTACGCCGCTGGCCGCCGCGGCGAGCGCGAAGGCTTTCGCCGCGGCGGCGTCCTTGCGCTCGAAGTCGTTGTCGTCGAGGGCGTGCACGAGGTAGATGGCCACGTCGACGCCGGACAGCGGCTCACCGAGCGTGCCCGGGTCGTCCACGTCGCCGTGGACCGGCTCGCCGGGGCCGTCGTACTGCTCGGGTCGGCGGGTCATCGCCCTGACCTCGTGGCCGGCGTCGATCAGGGCGGGCACGAGACGGCGGCCGACGAAGCCGGTGGCTCCGGTGACGAGGACGGTGGGGCTCATCCCCCCACCCTAGGCAGTCGCGGGCCCCGGGGGGTCACCCAGCGACGGCTGCGCCCGGGCGGCGCGGGCCTCGATCTCCTCGCGGCGGCTCTCGTCCATCGCCGCCTCGTAGGCCGCGACCAGGCTGGAGATCGACAACGGCTTGATCCGCTCGACGACCTCGCGGATCCGCTCGGCCGAGGCGCCGGCCTCCTTGTAGGCCGGCCACACCTGGGTGCGGAACAGGTCGTTGAGCTCCTCGGCGATCTGGCGGCCGTGACGCGCGTAGACCTCCGCGGCCGACTCGGCGGCCGCGGTCGGGAAGCCCAGGTCGAGCAGGCCGAGCCCCACCGTGAGCTGGGTGGGGGTCACCTCGGCGCTCGAGCCGCGCCGGCGCAGGATGCCCAGGGCCGCCAGCAGGTCGAGGTCGTCGTCGCTGAGCGTGCGCCCGGCGCGGGTCTCGAGCTCCGCGCGACTCATCTGCTCGGTGGCCTCCGCCTGCCAGGGGGCGAGCATCGTGCGGTGCAGCGCGATCTGCTCGGGGCTGGCGTCGTCGGGCACCGCCGCGACGTAGCGCTCGATGGCGGCGAGGGTGAACCCGTGGCCCTGCAGCTCGCGCACGAGCTCGAGCCGCGCGACGTGGTCGTCGCTGTAGTAGCCGGAGCGGCCGTGCCGGATCGGCGGCGGCACCAGGGCCTTGGTCGTGTAGAAGCGCACGTTGCGCACGCTCATGCCGACCCGCGCCGTCAGCTCCTCGAGGGTCAGCAGCCCCTCGGGCCGCTCGCTCGACGTGGCGCCCATCACACCCCTCCGCACGGATCGGGTCGTCCTGGTCCTTGACGACACTGACAGTAATAGTGTCACAATCGAGTCAGAACGTGCGCGCCCACGCCTTCCGGCGGTCGCGGCGCTACCCGAGAACCGAGGACGGTCATGGCAGAAGCATTCGTGTACGACCACATCCGTACGCCGCGCGGCAAGGGCAAGGCGGCCGGCTCGCTGCACGAGGTCAAGCCCGTCGACCTCGTGGTCGGGCTGCTGGACGAGGTCAAGCGGCGCAACCCGACCCTCGACCCGCACCGCGTGGACGACGTGATCCTGGGCGTCGTGACCCCGGTGGGCGAGCAGGGCGGCGACATCGCCAAGACCGCGGCCCTGGCCGCGGGCTACCCCGACACGGTCGCGGGCGTCCAGCTCAACCGGTTCTGCGCCTCGGGCCTCGAGGCCGTCAACCAGGCCGCGGCCCGCGTGCGCGGTGGCATGGAGGACCTCCTGCTCGCCGGCGGCGTCGAGTCGATGAGCAACGTGCCGATGGGCTCCGACGGCGGGGCCTGGGCCTCCGACCCGGCCACCGCGCTGGCCACCGGCTTCGTGCCGCAGGGCATCGGCGCCGACCTGATCGCGACCCTGGAGGGCTGGAGCCGCGACGACGTCGACGCCTACGCCGCCGAGTCGCACCACCGCGCCGCCAAGGCGTGGGCCAACGGCTACTTCGCCGACGCGGTCATCCCGGTGCGCGACATGAACGGGCTGACGATCCTTGACCACGACGAGACGATCCGGCCCGACACCAGCCCCGAGGGCCTCGCCGGTCTCAAGCCCTCCTTCGCCCAGCCGGGCCGCGACGCCGGCTTCGACGACGTGGCGCTGGAGAAGTACCACTGGGTGGAGAAGATCAACCACGTCCACCACGCCGGCAACTCCTCGGGCATCGTCGACGGCGCCGCCCTGGTGGCGATCGGCAACGAGCAGGTCGGCAGCGACCTGGGCCTGACCCCCCGCGCCCGCATCATCTCGATGGCCGTCTCCGGCGCCGACCCGACGATCATGCTCACCGGTCCGGCCCCGGCCGCCCGGAAGGCGCTGGCCAAGGCCGGTCTCGAGGTCGGCGACATCGACCTGTTCGAGATCAACGAGGCCTTCGCGGCCGTGGCGATGCGCTTCATGCGCGACATGGGCATCAGCCACGAGATCACCAACGTCAACGGTGGCGCGATCGCGATGGGCCACCCCCTCGGCGCCACCGGCGCGATGATCCTCGGCACGCTCATCGACGAGCTGGCCCGCCGCGACCAGAAGCGCGGCCTGGCCACGCTCTGCGTCGGCGGTGGCATGGGCATCGCCACCATCGTCGAGCTCGTCTGACGTCCCTCTCACCGATCTCCAGGAGCACACACCGCATGAGCACCACCACTGAGACGGCCGTCCGCTACGAGAAGGACGCCGACGGCATCGTCACCCTGACCCTCGACGACCCGAACGCGTCGGCCAACACCATGAACGAGCTCTACCGCACGTCGATGAACGCCTGCGTGGACCGGCTGTACGACGAGATCGCGGCCGACGAGAAGGCCGTCACCGGCGTCGTCGTCGCCAGCGCCAAGAAGACCTTCTTCGCCGGCGGCAACCTCAAGTCGATGGTCACCACCACGCCGGGCGACGCCCCCGAGGTGTTCGCGATGGCCGAGGACGTCAAGGCCTCGCTGCGTCGGCTCGAGAAGCTCCCCCGCCCGGTCGTGGCCGCCATCAACGGCGCCGCCCTCGGCGGCGGCCTCGAGATCACCCTGGCCTGCAACCACCGCGTGGTCGTCGACGACCCCAAGGTCTCGCTCGGCCTGCCCGAGGTCACCCTCGGCCTGCTGCCCGGCGGCGGCGGCGTCACCCGCGTCGTGCGCATGCTCGGCCTGCAGGACGCCCTCATGAGCGTGCTGCTCGAGGGCAAGCAGTTCAAGCCCGCCCAGGCCAAGGAGGTCGGCCTCGTCGACGAGCTCGTGGCCACCCGCGAGGAGCTGGTCCCGGCCGCCAAGGCGTGGATCCGGGCCAACCCCGACGCCCACGCCAACCCGTGGGACGCCCCCGGCTACAAGATGCCCGGCGGCAGCCCGCGCTCGCCCGGCCTGGCCGGCTTCCTGCCGGTCTTCCCGGCGCTGCTGCGCAAGCAGACCAAGGGCGCGGTCTACCCCGCGACCCGGGCCATCCTCTCGGCCGCGGTCGAGGGCGCCAGCCGGGACTTCGACACCGCCTCGCGGATCGAGTCGCGCTACCTGACCAACCTGGTCGTCAACCAGGGCTCGAAGAACATGATCCAGGCGTTCTTCCTCGACCTGCAGGCCATCGGCGCCGGCAAGCTGCGCCCCCAGGGCATCGAGCCCTTCAAGGCCACCAAGGTCGGCGTCCTGGGTGCCGGGATGATGGGGGCGGGCATCGCCTACTCCTGCGCCCGCGCCGGCATGCAGGTCGTCCTCAAGGACGTCTCGGCCGAGAACGCCGCCCAGGGCAAGGCGTACTCCGAGAAGCTCAACGCCAAGGCCGTCGAGCGCGGCAAGCTCACCCAGGAGAAGTCCGACGAGCTGCTCGGCCGGATCACCGCCACCGCGGACCCGGCCGACCTGGCCGGCTGCGACCTGGTGATCGAGGCCGTCTTCGAGGACCCGGCACTCAAGGCCAAGGTCTTCGCCGAGGTGGCGCCGTACGTCAACGACGACGCGCTGCTGTGCTCGAACACCTCCACGCTGCCGATCAGCGAGCTCGCCGGGGGTGTCGACCGTCCCGCCGACTTCATCGGCCTGCACTTCTTCAGCCCCGTGGACAAGATGCCGCTCGTCGAGATCATCAAGGGCGAGCAGACCTCCGAGGTGACGCTGGCCAAGGCCTACGACGTCGTCCAGCAGATCCGCAAGACGCCCATCGTGGTCAACGACTCGCGGGGCTTCTACACCTCGCGCGTCATCGGCTTCATGGTCAACGAGGGCATGGCGATGCTCGCCGAGGGCGTGGCGCCGTGGACCATCGAGCGCGCCACCAGCCAGGCCGGCTACCCCGCCCCGGTGCTCCAGCTCTCCGACGAGCTCAACCTCGAGCTGATGGGCAAGATCGCCAAGGCCACCCGTGAGGCCAACGAGCGTGACGGCGTCCAGGTCGAGGAGCACCCCGGCACCGCCGTGGTCAGCCGGATGCTGGAGGCCGGTCGTGCCGGTCGCCTGCGCGGTGCGGGCTTCTACGACTACGACGAGCAGGGCAAGCGGACCACGATCTGGGACGGCCTCTCCGAGCTGTTCCCGCTCGCCGAGCAGCAGCCCCCGATCGAGGACTGCAAGGACCGGATGCTCTTCGCCGAGGCCCTCGAGACCGCCAAGTGCTTCGAGGAGGGCGTCATCACCTCCGCGGCGGCCGCCAACATCGGCTCGATCATGGGCATCGGCTTCCCGCCGATGACCGGTGGCGCCGCGCAGTTCATGACCGGCTACCAGCACGCCGACGGTGAGGTCGGGCTCGAGGCGTTCGTGCGTCGCGCCGACGAGCTCGCCGAGACCTACGGCGAGCGCTTCCGCCCCACGCAGCACCTGCGCGACATGGCGGCGACGGGCGAGGGGTTCCCCGCCTGAGCCGTCCGCACCACGCAGCACCTGCTGCACCGCACGAACCACGCCGGGCCGGCGTCCCTCCGGGGGCGCCGGCCCGGCCGCGTTTCGTGGATCGTCCGACGCTCCCGCACGGGGTCGGGGAGACTCTGCAGGTGGGCGAACCCGGGGTCGAGGTGCGAGGGCTGCACGTGCGCTTCGGCGCGGTCGAGGCCGTCGCGGGCGTGGACCTGGTGGCCGAGGCGGGGCGGGCGACCGGCCTGCTGGGATGCAACGGCGCCGGCAAGTCCACGACGATGCGGGTGCTGGCCGGCGTGGTGCCGCCGACGGCGGGCACCGTGCGGGTCGCCGGGCACGACGTACGCCGCCAGCCGCTCGAGGCCAAGCGCGCCGTCGGGTACTGCCCCGACGTCGGCGGGCTGGTGCCCCGCGCGACGCCGTGGGAGCACCTCCAGCTGGCCGCGCGGCTGCGCCGCCTGCCCCGGGGCTGGGAGGAGCGGGCCCGCGACCTGCTCGAGCGCTTCGAGCTCGGCGACGCCGCCCACCGGGTCACCGCCGGCTTCTCGCACGGGATGGGCCGCCGGCTCTCCGTCGTCCTGGCGGCCCTGCACGAGCCGGCGGTGCTGCTGCTCGACGAGCCCTTCGACGGCGTCGACCCGCTCGGCGTCGAGGCGACCCTCGACGTGGTGGCCGACGCCTGCGCGCGGGGCGCCACGGTGCTGGTCTCCACCCACCTGCGCGAGCTCGCCATCGAGGCCTGCTCGTCGATGCTGGTGCTGCGCGGTGGAGCCCGGGTCGCCGAGCTCGGCGCCGCGGAGATGGCCGGCGAGGAGGGCGCACGTGCCTACCGGGCGCTCCTGGACTGACGCGGCCCGCGCTGTCGCCGACACCCGGGCGCTGCTGGCCTTCCGGGCCGGGGCCGTGCGGCGTCGGGCACCGTTCCGGCTCGCGGTCGGGGTCCTCGCGCTGGCCACCCTGGCCGTGGCCGTGGGACCCGCGCTGGTGCCCGGAGCAGGGTCGTCCGACCGCGCCTTCGAGGTGCTGGTGCTGCTGCCGACGACGCTCGTGGCCCTGGTCCTGGTCGCGGTCGTCTCGGCGGTCGCCTCCGGGGGCGGACGGGAGCTGATCGCCCGCGACGCCGCTGTGGTGCACCCGCTCAGCCCGACGACCGACCACCTGGGGGCCCTGCTCCTCGCGCCCCTCAACATCGCGTGGCTGCTGCAGGCCTGGGGCCTCCTCGGGGCGACGGCGTACGCCGTGGGGCCCGAGCGGCTGCTGCCTGCGCAGGTCGGCGTGGCGCTGTGGGTGGCGCTGGCCACCTCGGCGGCGCAGGTCGTCGCGTGGTGCGTGGAGACCGTGCGACGGCTGCGCCACGGCCCGCTGCTGGTCCGCGCGACCACGGTCGGGGCCATCGGTGCGGTGCTGGCGCTGCAGGTCACCGGGTCGTTGGTGCCCGTGCTCGACCGGGTGCCCACGGTCCGGCTCGTCGTCGCGCTCACCGGCGGTGCCGACCGGGACTGGGCGCTGGCGGTGGTCTCGCTCACGGCGGCGGTGCTGGCGGCGGTCGTGCTGGGTGCGGTGCCCGCCCACCTCGCGGCCCGGCGCGCCCCGCGCGACGAGCTGCGGCTGGAGTCGGGCGTCCACGAGGCCCGGCCCCTGTCCCGGACCGTGCTCGGCGCCCTCGTGCGCACCGACCGGGCCTCGGTGTGGCGAGCGGTGCCGATGCGCCGCGGCCTGGCCGTCCTCGCGGTCGGCCCGGGCCTGGTGGCGCTGCTCGGCGCCCTCGACTGGGCCCAGCTCGTGGTGCTGCCGGGGCTGGTGGCCTCCGGGGGCGCGCTGCTGTTCGGCGTCAACGCCTGGTGCCTCGACGGTCGCGGCGGGCTGTGGCGCGAGAGCCTGCCGGTGCGCCCCGACCAGGTCTTCCTCGCCCGCGCGGTGGTGCTGGCAGAGTTCCTGCTCGCGGCCTCGCTGACCACGATCGTGCTCGGCGGGCTGCGCTCGGGCCGGCCGGACGCCGGCGAGGCGTCCGCGCTGCTCGCCGTCCTGGTGGTCGTCACGCTGCAGGTCGTCGGTGCCTCCATGCGCTGGTCGCTGCAGCGCCCGTACGCCGTCGACCTGCGCTCGGCGCGCGCCACCCCCGCCCCGCCGCTGACCATGGTCGGCTACTCGGTCCGCCTGGCGCTGAGCACCACGGTCACGGGCCTGCTCTTCTCGGGGCTGGCTCGCCTCGACGACCCGGCGGTGTGCCTGCTGGCCGCGGTGCCCTTCGCCTGCTGGTCCACCGCGCGGCTGCTGCGCACCGCTCGCCGCTGGTCCGACCCGGTCGAGCGCGCCCGGGTCGTGGTCGCGGTCAGTGCCTGACGACCCGGCCCACATGTCGCGCCGACCCGGCGCAGATGTCCCCGCGAGGCGGTACATCTGCGCCGACTCGCGGGATGGGGCTGGCAGGGTGAGGTCGGATCAGTAGGGTCTTGGTCCGTGAGCACTCCGCAGCCTTCCTACAGCCAGCTCGTCGACCTCCCGGCCTGGGCCGAGCAGCCCGTGCCCGTCGCGTTCGAGGACGCCAACGGCCACCTCAACGTCCGGCACTACACCGGCATCGCGAGCGAGGGCCTCGACGAGTCGCTCGTCGAGCTCGGCATCCCGCAGAACTGGCCGGCCGACGGGCACGCCTGCTTCTCCGCCGAGCACCACCTGCTCTACCTCGCCGAGCTCCGCACCGGCGACAAGATGTCGGCGCGCGTGCGCCTCCTGGGTCGTTCGGAGCGGGCGGCCCACGTGCTGGTCTACCTGCTCGACGACACCCACGAGCGGGTCAGCTACGTGATGGAGGAGATCTTCCTCCACATCGACATGGAGACCCGCCGGACGGCGCCGTGGCCCGACGACGTCGCGGCCGCGCTCGACGCCCGCATCGCCGAGCACGCCGCCCTGCCCTTCGAGGTGGCCGTGTCGGGCTCGATGCAGCTGCGCTGATCCCCGACGCCATGAGCACGGTCGACGAGAACCCGGCGGGCCGCGTCCGCGACGAGGACGCCTTCGACGTGGCTGCGCTGGCCGCGTGGCTGGCACCGCGCACCGGGTTCGACGAGATCAGCGAGGTCCGCCAGTTCCGCGGCGGCGCCTCGAACCTGACCTACCTGGTGCGCCAGCCGCGCCCCGACCACACGTCGTACGACGTGATCCTGCGGCGCCCGCCGGGTGGTCGCAAGGCGGCCGGCGCGCACGACATGGGTCGCGAGCACGACCTCCAGGCCGCGCTCGCGCCGGTCTTCGACCACGTGCCGGTGATGATCGGCCACGAGGGCGACGAGTCCGTGCTGGGCTCGGAGTTCTACGTGATGGAGCGGGTGCCCGGCACGATCCTGCGCCAGGACCTGCCCGCCTCGTGGGGCCAGGTCGCGCCGGCGACGGCCGGGCTGCTGTGCGAGCGGGCCCTCGAGGTCCTCGTCGAGCTCCACGCGGTCGACGTGGCCGCTGTGCCCGGGCTCGCCGCGCTCGGCCGCGGCGACGGGTACGTCGCCCGGCAGGTGCGCGGCTGGACCTCCCGGCTCGACGGGTCGCGCACCGACGACACCGGTGACTGGTCCGACGTGCTGGCCTGGATCACCGAGCACCAGCCCGCCGACGTGGGGCAGGTCCTGATCCACAACGACTACCGCTTCGACAACCTCGTCCTCGACGGCGGCCCCGGCGACCCGCGGGTGCGCGCGGTGCTCGACTGGGAGCTGGCCACCGTCGGCGACCCGCTGATGGACCTCGGCTCGACCCTGGCCTACTGGGTGCAGGCCGACGACGACGAGACGTTCCAGCTCTTCCGCCGCCAGCCCACCCACGTCCGGGGCATGTGGACGCGCGCCGAGCTGGTCGAGCGCTACTGCGAGCGCACCGGCCGCACGCCCTCGACCGACGACCTGGCCTTCTACGAGGTCTTCGGGCTGTTCCGCCTCGCGGTCATCGCCCAGCAGATCTGGTACCGCTACGTCGACGGCCAGACCACCAACGAGGCCTACGCCCCGCTGGGCCAGGTCGTGGCCTACCTCGAGCAGCGCTGCCGCCGGCTGCTCGACGGCCGCTGATGGGACTCGTCCTGCTGGTGCGGCACGGCCAGGCCTCGTTCGGCGCCGACGACTACGACGTGCTCTCGCCGACCGGCTGGGACCAGGCCCGCACGCTGGGGGCCTGGCTGGCCGCGCGCGGCGTGACCCCGACCGCGGTGGTGCGCGGCTCCATGCGCCGGCACCGCGAGAGCGCCGAGGCCCTCGTCGAGGGCGCCGGCTGGGCCGGGGACGGTGCGTCCGTGGACGAGGGCTGGGACGAGTTCGACCACCTCGGCGTCATCGGCGCGCTGCCCGACCCGCCCGCAGCCGAGGCGCACCGGGGCGAGCTCGACCGGCGCGCGTTCCAACGGGTCTTCGAGCAGGCCACCGCGCGCTGGACCACGGGGGATCACGACGCCGACTACCCCGAGACCTACGCCGCCTTCCGGGCCCGCGCCCGTGGCGCGCTGCAGGCCGCCACCGCGCGGGCCGGGCGCGGCGAGAGCGTCGTCGCGGTCACCTCCGGCGGCGTCGTGGCCGCGCTGTGCGCCGCCCTGGTGCTGGGCGAGGACGCCGACCCGGCGTCGTACGCCGCGACCTGGCAGCGCTTCAACACCGTGTGCGTGAACTCGTCGGTGACCCGCGTCGTCGTCGGGTCCACCGGGGCGCGGCTGCTGACCTTCAACGAGCACGAGCACCTGGCGCCCGACCAGCTGACCTACCGCTAGGCCGGCCGATCGTGTCGGACCAGGCCCTCAACGCACTCGTCGCGATCGGGCTCGGCTCGGTCGTGGCGGTGCTGCTGCTCGTGCCGACCGCGGCCGTGCGCTACCGCCGCCACGGCCGGCTCCCGCCCGCCGAGCTGCTGGTGCTGCTGGCCGCGGCGGTCTACGGCCTGGCGCTGTGGACCTACACCCTCCTGCCGCTGCCCGACCCCGGCTCGTTCGTCTGCCGGCCCACCCAGCTCGACCCGTTCACCTCGGTGGGCCGGGTCTCGCTGCCCGAGAGCGGGGGAGTGCGCGCGCTCCTGCGCCAGCCCGCGTTCCTGCAGGTGGCGCTCAACGTGCTGCTCTTCGTGCCCTTCGGTTTCTTCGTACGCCGCGTGCTGCGGCGCGGCGTGCTCGTCGCGGGCCTGCTCGGGCTGCTCGCCTCGGCGCTGATCGAGACCACGCAGGGCACCGGCCTGTGGGGCTTCTACGACTGCGCCTACCGGCTGCTGGACGTCGACGACCTGCTCCTCAACACGCTGGGTGCCGTGCTCGGCTCCCTGGCCTCCTGGGCCCTGGTGCGCCGCAGCGGACCGGAGGCCCGGCCGCTGCCGAGCCGCGTCACCTGGGGTCGGCGGCTGGTCGGGATGGCCTGCGACGCGGTCTTCGTCGTGGCCGTCGGCGCGGCGGTCGCGCTGGGGCTGCGCGTCGTCCACGTCTACGTCCTCGACCTGCCCACCTGGCGCGACCTGCAGGTGCTGCTGCAGTGGAGCGTTCCGTTCGCGCTCGAGGCGGTGCTGGTGCTCGGCTCCGGCCGCACCGTCGGTGAGTGGGTGGTGTCGCTGCACACCCGCTCGCGACGCCGCTGGCTGCTGGTGCCGCAGCGGGTGGTCAAGCTCGCCGCCGGCCTGGGCCCGGTCTTCGCCCTGGGCCTGGCCGACCTGCCGTGGGGCGGTGCCGCGCTGGCGGCGTACCTGGCGCTGACCCTGCTGGCGACCGGGCCCACCCGCGAGCACCGGGGCCTGAGCCACGTGCTCGCGGGCCTGGACCTCAGAGCAGGCGCTTCAGCACGCCCAGCGGAGCGTGCCTCATGACGACCGACATCGGCGCCCAGGGCAGGGCCGGCACGCAGGCGGAGCCGGCGCGCTTCTCGATGGCAGCCACCATCGAGCGCACGCCCTTCTCGGTCGAGGCCATCAGCGGCGTGCGCTGGGCCACCTGCTCGTTCATCTCGGAGGCGATGTAGCCGGGGTAGAGCACCGTGACGTCGACCGTGCGGCCCAGCTCGGTGCCGTGCAGCTCGGTGCGCAGGCCCTCGGCCAGGAACGCCGCGCCGATCTTCGTGGCGGCATAGGTGGTCATCGACTTCGGCATGCCCCGCATCGCGGACATCGACGAGACCATCACCAGGTGGCCCGAGCGCTGGGCCCGGAAGATCTCCATCGCCGCCTCGGTCTGCGCCAGCGCGCCGAGGAAGTTGGTGGTCGCGGTCTCCCGGTTGGCCGCGGCCTGGCCGGTGCCGAGCGGGGCGCCCTTGCCGAGGCCGGCGTTGACGACGACCCGGTCGAGCCCCCCGAGCTCGGCACGCAGCTCCCCGAAGACGACCGGCACCTGGTCGGGGTCGGTGACGTCGAGGGTGCGCAGGGCGACGCGGCGTCCGGGGTGGGCGGCGAGGATCTCGGCGCGCAGCTCCTCGAGCCGATCGGTGCGCCGCGCGCACAGCGCGAGGTCCTCGCCGTGGGCGGCGAGCTGGCGGGCCATCTCGGCGCCGAGTCCCGAGGAGGCGCCGGTGATCAGGGTGGTGGTCATGACACCAGTCTGGTGCCCACCCCGGCGGCCACCCACCGGGGCACCGTTACGAAACTGTTGCCATGCCCCCCGGGGCAATCGCTTGACCCGGGTGGGGCGCGTGGGTTGTGGTTCACCTCACCCCCCGTGTTCGCGACCGACCTTCTCGGGCTCGGCGCACGGTGGGGATCTCGGGTAGTACAGGGAGACACACACTCGTGCACACGAACCCCTCGAGCAGCGCCGCGATCCGGCGCAGCATCGGCCTCATCTCCGCGGGTCTGCTCGCGGCCGGAGTCGCGGCCGCCGTGCCGGCCGCCTCCGCCGCCGACGACTCCACGACCCCTCCGACCCGGAGCGGCGCCGACGCGCTGACCTCCTACGACGCGGGGCGCTACGTCGTCGTCCTGCGCGAGCCCGCCGCGGCGTCGTACGCCGGCGGCACCCAGCGCCTCGCGCCCACCCGCGCGCCCCAGGGTGGCCAGTTCCGCGCCGACACCGACAAGGTGCGCGCCTACAGCGCCCACCTGGAGCGCGCGCAGCGCGAGCTCGCCAGTGACGCGGGCGTGCGCCCGGTCAGCACGAACACGATCGCCAGCAACAGCTTCGTCGCCGACCTGAGTGCCAAGCAGGCCCTCGAGCTCGCCGGCGACCGTCGTGTGCTGCTGGTCGAGAAGAACCAGACCCGCGAGCTCGACACCTGGAACACCGGCGACTCCCTCGGGATGACCGGCAAGAAGGGTGCCTGGACCAAGCACGGCCCGCGTCCCAAGGCCGGCGACGGCGTCGTGGCCGGTGTCATCGACTCGGGCTACTGGCCCGAGTCGGCCTCGTTCTCCGGGAAGGCGCTCAGCGAGCAGCCCCGCACCAAGTGGGACATCTCCATGGACGCCGAGGGCAACACCCGCATGGAGAAGCTCGACGGAGGCGTCTTCACCGGCGCCTGCGAGGCGGGCGACGACTTCGAGGTCACCCTGTGCAACGACAAGGTCGTCGGGGCGCGCTTCTACTCCGACTCCTTCGAGGCCCAGATCGCCGCGGGCACCGCGGAGATGGCCGAGGACGAGTTCCTCTCCCCGCGTGACGGTGGCGGCCACGGCTCGCACACCGCGTCGACCACCGCCGGCAACATCGTCAAGGGCGTCGAGGTCGAGGGTCGCGAGTTCGGCAAGCTGTCCGGCATGGCCCCGGCCGCCAGGATCGCGGTCTACAAGGTCTGCTGGGAGGACACCGACCCCGACAGCGGCGGCTGCTACACCGACGCGATCCTGGGTGCCATCGACGACGCCGTCGCCGATGGTGTCGACGTGCTGAACTTCTCGATCTCGGGTGCCACCGACACCGTCGTGGACTCCGTCGAGGTGGCCTTCGAGGGCGCGGCCGAGGCCGGCGTCTTCGTCGCCGCCTCCGCCGGCAACAGCGGTCCCGACGCCTCGACCGTGGCGCACAACAGCCCGTGGCTGACCACGGTGGCCTCGACCACGCACGTGAACTTCGAGAACACCGTCAAGCTCGGGGACGGCACCAAGCTCGTGGGTGCCTCGATCGCGGGTGAGCGCCTCGCGTCGACCCCGCTCGTCGACTCGGTCTCCGTGGCCGGCACCGACGACCTCGCCGACGCCGCCCTGTGCGGTGCCGGCACCCTGGACCCGGCCCTCGCGGCCGGCAAGGTCGTGGTCTGCGACCGCGGCGCCTACGCCCGCGTCGACAAGTCCGCCGAGGTCGCCCGGGCCGGCGGGGTCGCGATGATCCTGGTCAACCCGACGCCCAACAGCCTCGACGCCGACTTCCACGTGATCCCGACCGTCCACGTCGACGAGACCGCCGGCGCGGCGATCTACGAGTACATCGACGAGGCCGGCGAGTCCGCCACCGCGGCGTTCCTGCTGGGCAACAAGACCGACACGGTCACCCCGCTGCCGCAGGTCTCCGGGTTCTCCTCGCGCGGCCCGGCCGTCGCGAACGAGTCCGACATCCTCAAGCCCGACATCGCGGCCCCCGGTTCCAGCGTGCTCGCCGCGGTGTCGCCGCCGACGAACTCCGATCGCGACTACGACCTGTACTCCGGCACCTCCATGGCCGCACCGCACATCGCGGGCCTGGGCGCGTTCCTGATGGGCACCTACCCGGCCTGGTCCCCCCAGGACGTGCAGTCGGCGATGATGACCACCGCCAACCGCACCCGCACGGCCGAGGGCAACGCCTCGAACGACGCGCACGCCCAGGGCGCCGGCATCGTGAACCCCAAGAAGTTCTTCGACCCGGGCTGGCTCATCGGCTCCGGTGCTCGTGAGTGGCGCGGCTTCCTGACCGGTCAGGGTCTCGACACCGGCGTCCCCGCGCTCGCCGCCACCGAGGTCAACCTGCCCTCGATGGCCCAGGGCCAGGTCGCCGGCACCGCCTCGTTCACCCGCACCATGGTCGCCACCCGCACCGGCACCTGGAAGGTCAAGGTCAAGGTGCCCGGCTTCAAGGCCACCCACCCTGCGACCGTCACCGCCAAGCGCAAGGGCGACATCGAGGACCTCACCATCGACTTCACCCGCACCGACGCGCCCCTGGGCGAGTTCGCCCAGGGCGTGGTGAAGCTGTCCGGCCCGACCAAGATGCGCCTGCCGGTCGCCCTGCGCCCGGTCTCGGTCAAGGCGCCGCTGTCCGTCGAGGGCACCGGCACCGACGGCTCGACCACGGTCGAGATCACCCCGTCCAGCAGCGGTGAGCTGGCCATCGGCACCGCCGGTCTGGCCCAGGGCATCTCGGCCGACGGCTCGGTCGCGGAGGGCAGGTCCGTGCTCTCGGACTGCGTGGAGATCCCGGAGGGCGTCGACCTGGCGCGCTTCGACCTCGACGTGGCCGACGACAGCAGCGACCTGGACCTCTTCGTCTACGCCGCCGACTCGTGCGACCCGGCCACGATCTACGCCTACGCCGGCCAGTCCGCGACCGGTTCGGCCGACGAGCGGGTCGACGTGCTGGCCCCCGAGGCCGGGGCGTACTTCTTCGAGATCGACGGCTACGCCGCCGGCTCGGAGGGCAGCCCGATGGCCTACGACTTCGACACCTTCCTCGTCGGTGCCGGTCCGGACCTCGGTGACCTCACCGTCGACCCGAACCCGGTCCCGACCCAGGCCCAGCAGCCCACCACGTTCGACGTGAGCTGGACCGGCCTGGAGGCGGACGCGGAGTACCTCGGCCTGCTGACCTACGAGGGGGCGCTGGCCCCGACCGTGCTCTCGGTCGTCACCGAGTAGCACCAGCACCAGCACCAGCACCAGCACCACACCAGCACGCGCGAGCGGCCGCCCCGGGACACCGGGGCGGCCGTTCTGCGTCGGTCGGAGTGAGGCTGGATACCGGGTATGCATACGTGGTATACATACCCGGTACGCAGTCCGAGGGCCCGAGTGCCCGCGACGGGTGGGAGCACGAGATGTCGGTCAAGCAGGCGCTGCTGGCGCTGCTGGAGCAGGAGCCGATGTACGGCTACCAGCTCCGCACGGAGTTCGAGTCGCGCACCGGGTCGGCCTGGCCGCTCAACGTCGGGCAGGTCTACACGACCCTGACCCGCCTCGAGCGTGACGGTCTCGTGGAGCCCGCCGGCGCCGACGACGAGGGCCACGAGATCTGGCGGCTCACCGCCGCCGGTCACGACGAGGTCGCCGCCTGGTTCACCACGCCCGTCGAGCGCACCCAGCCGCCGCGTGACGAGCTGGCGATCAAGCTCGCCCTGGCCGTCACGGTGCCCGGCGTCGACGTCGGCACCCTCATCCAGCAGCAGCGCAGCGCCACCATGGGCGCGCTGCAGGACTACACCCGCCTCAAGCGGCGCGCGGACGCGGCGACCGGCCGCGCCGACCTCGCCTGGAGCCTGGTGCTCGACTCGCTGGTCTTCGCCGCCGAGGCCGAGATCCGCTGGCTCGACCACTGCGAGGCCCGCGTACGCCGCGCTGCCCTGCAGACCCCGGCGCCGTCCGGGCGCCCGAGCGATGCCGACGTCGAGCAGGAGGCCGGGCGATGAGCCGCGAGCTGCAGGTCGCCCAGGCGGCCCGTCTGCGCCGCGAGGAGCAGCGCTGGCTGGTCCAGTCGGCCGACCGGCTGCGCGAGGCCGTGTCCGCCACCCGCGCCCGCCGCGAGACCACGCAGGAGTCGGCCCGATGAACGCCGGCGGCGCCGTGCTGCGACTGACGGGCGTCACCCGGGTGCACGGTGAGGGCGCCACCCGGGTGGAGGCGCTGCGCGGGGTCTCCTTCTCGGCGCACGCCGGCGAGCTGGTGGCGGTGATGGGCCCCAGTGGCTCCGGCAAGTCGACCCTCCTCACGATCGCGGGCGGGCTCGACCAGCCCACCGGGGGCCGGGTCGAGGTGGAGGGCACCGACCTGGTCGCGCTGTCGCAGGCCGAGCGGGCCCGGATGCGGCGTACCTCCATCGGCTACGTCTTCCAGGGCTTCAACCTGATCCCCGCCCTGACCGCCGTCGAGAACGTCGCGCTGCCCCGCGAGCTCGACGGCGAGCGCACCGGTGCCGCCCGCAAGGCGGCGCTGCGGGCGCTGGAGGAGGTCGGCATCGTCGACCTCGCGGAGCGCTTCCCCGACGACATGTCGGGTGGCCAGCAGCAGCGGGTGGCCATCGCCCGCGCCATCGTGGGGGAGCGGCGGCTGATCCTGGCCGACGAGCCCACCGGAGCCCTGGACAGCGAGACCGGCGAGGAGGTGCTGCGGCTGCTCCGCGCCCGCTGCGACGCCGGCGCGGCTGGCGTCCTGGTCACCCACGAGGCCCGGCACGCCGCCTGGGCCGACCGCGTCGTCTTCCTGCGCGACGGCGTGGTCGTCGACGAGTCCGGCAGCGAGCCGGTCGAGGCCCTGCTCGAGCCCAGCGAGACCCGATGAGCAGGTTGCGCGGGTGGCGGCTGCCGCTGCGCATCGCCTGGCGCGACGCCCGGCGGGCACGCGGTCGCAGCCTCCTCGTCCTGGTGATGATCGCCCTGCCGGTGCTGGCCGTCTCGATCGCCGCCACCGTCTACAGCACCGCCTCGCTGGACGGGGCCGAGGGCATCGAGCGCCGGGTCGGTGCGGCCCAGGCGCGGGTGCAGCTCGGGACCGCGGCCGAGGTGGCGCAGGTGGCCGACCCCGACGTCGCCTCGTTCCAGCAGGGCGACGACGTGGGCCCGGACGGTGCCACGCTCGACGACGTGCGCGCAGCGCTCGCCGAGGACCTGCCTGCGATCGAGCTGCGCTACGGCGCCACCGCGTTCGTCACCGACGTGGGCGTCGCGGACGCCCAGGTCGTCCAGGTCGACCTGGACGACCCGCTGGCCCAGGGCCTGGCCGAGCTGAGCGCGGGCCGGTGGCCGCGCGGCAGCGACGAGGTCGTCGCCAACGCCGCCCTGCTCGAGCGCGGGCCGGAGGTCGGCGGGGTCCTCGAGCTCGCCGACGGCAGCACCCGCGCCATCGTGGGCAGCGCCGAGTCGACCAGCTCGCGGTCCCAGCCCTGGGTCTTCGGGGAGATCGGCTCCCTCGACGTGCCGCACTACGGCCAGCGGACCTACCTGGTGGGGGGCGACCCGGTCACCTGGTCGCAGGTGCGCGAGCTCAACGGCCTGGGCGTCACGGTGCTCTCCCGGGCCGTGCTGGCCGATCCTCCCAGCGC
The DNA here is from genome assembly GCF_001653335.1 of Nocardioides dokdonensis FR1436. Taxonomy (NCBI): domain Bacteria; kingdom Bacillati; phylum Actinomycetota; class Actinomycetes; order Propionibacteriales; family Nocardioidaceae; genus Nocardioides; species Nocardioides dokdonensis. The sequence continues at coordinate 1,143,719 of NZ_CP015079.1, read as the reverse complement.
CGACGAGCTCGCGCCCGAGGCGCAGATGATGGTCGGCGGGATCGACGACGCCGCGCTCACCGTGCTCGCGCTGGTCGTGGTGATGGTGCTGATCGAGGTGGTCCTCCTCGCGGGACCCGCGTTCGCGGTCGGTGCGCGGCGCCAGACGCGCACGCTCGCCCTCATCGCCGCCGCGGGCGGGTCGCCCCGCGACGCGCGCCGCGTGGTGCTCGGTGCCGGGGTCGTCCTCGGGCTCCTCGGCGCCCTGGTCGGGATCGGGCTCGGCCTCGTGGGGGCTCGGCTGCTGATGCCGCTCTTCCAGTCCTTCAGCGACAGCCCCTTCGGCCCCTTCGACGTCACCTGGCTGCACCTGCTCGGGGTGGGCGTGTTCGGTCTCGTCAGCGCGCTGCTGGCGGCCGCCGTCCCGGCGTTCACCGCCGCGCGCCAGGACGTCGTCGCGGTCCTCGGCGGCCGGCGGGGTGACACCCGGGCGTCGCGGCGGTCCCCGCTGCTCGGCCTCGTGCTGCTCGCGGCCGGCGTGGCGGGCTCGGCGTACGGCGCCCTCGGGCGCTCGAGCGGCGAGATCTTCATCGCCGGCTCGGCGATCCTGGCCGTGCTCGGCATGGTCCTGGTGGTCCCGGTGGTCGTCGTCGGCGTCGCCCGGCTCGCCCGGCGGCTGCCGCTGACGCTGCGGTTCGCGGCTCGCGACGCCGCCCGGCACCGCACCCGCACGGTGCCGGCGGTGGCGGCCGTGGCCGCGACCGTAGCCGGCGTGGTCGCGCTGGGCATCGCCATCACCAGCGACGAGGCCCAGAACGCCGCGACCTACCAGGCGCAGCTGTCCGAGGGCGACGGTTTCGTGACCGGCTACGGCCGGCGCGTGGACTGGGCGAGCGTCGAGCAGGTGCTCGCCCGCGAGCTCCCCGGCGCCGACGTGCGACGGGTGCAGGGCATCGCCGGGGACGGCGACGGGGTCGATCGCTACGTCGAGCTCCGCGGCGCCCGTGGTGAGCGGCAGGGTGAGGGCCAGGGCGAGCCGGTGCTGTGGTCCTGGGCGGAGGGGCCAGGCGGCTCCTTTCCGGTCTCGGACGGCGACCTGCCCGCCACCCTCACCGGCCTCGACGAGCTCTCCGACGCCGACCGCGGCCGGGCCCGGGAGGTCCTGGCCGCCGGCGGCGTGGTGGTGCTCAGCGACAGCGGCGCGAACCTCACCGAGGTCCGGATGCTCGCCACGGTGTACGACCAGCGCGGCCGGAGGGTGGACCGGGTGCGCACGACGGTGCCAGCGCTCACGCTGCCGGTCACCCGCGGCGCGGCCAACGCGCAGGCCGTCGTGTCGACGCCTGCGGCGGCTGCGCTCGGCATCGAGCCGGCGACCACGGCGCTGGTCTTCGACGGCACCTGGAGCGCCGCGCAGGAGCAGGACGCAGAGGAGGTCGTCAACGCCCTGGGCGGACCGTCCTTCTACGTCGAGCACGGCTACGAGACCCCCGACGAGATCGCGGTGGTGCAGCTGATCCTCGGTGCGCTGGGCGCGGTGCTGATGCTGGGCGGCACCCTGACCGCGACCTTCCTCGCGCTCTCGGACGCCCGACCCGACCTCGCCACCCTGTCCGCCGTGGGCGCCAGCCCCCGCACCCGCCGCGGCGTCGCGGCGGCGTACGCGCTGGTGGTGGGGCTGGTGGGCGCGGTCCTGGGGGCGCTGGTGGGGCTCGTGCCCGGCATCGCGATCAGCTACCCGCTGACTGCGCCGTACGGATCGCAGGCCGGCGAGGCGTCGCACTACCTGGAGGTGCCGTGGCTGCTGCTGGGCGTCGTCGTCCTCGGGCTGCCGCTGCTCACTGCAGCGGTGGTCGGGCTGGCGGCGCGGTCGCGGCTGCCGCTGGTGGCGCGGTTGGAGTGAGGGTGCCGCGGACGGGACTCGGAGCGGTGACCCAGCAACCTTCCTGGTCGCTCGGACGGTTGCCTACTCACCGCTTTAACCGGCCACCCGATGTGCTTGAGGAAGTGATCGAGAAAAGTTTGGTTGGGTCTGTGGAAAACCCCTTCTGACCTGCTTCTTTGTCGGTGGGCCCTGGGAGACTTCTCTCATGGCCACCCTCGCCGCGCACCCCATCGACGGGGCGGTCGCGCGGGTGCACTCGGCGCTCGATGCGGTGGCCGAGGCGCCGGTCTGGTCGATGGGCCAGGAGGTGACCGCGCGGGTGCTGGTGGAGATCGCGCGGGCCGAGGCCCGGCTGGTGGAGCTGCGCTCGCGGGCGCTCGCGCACGCCGAGACGATCGCGGTCCGGGAGCGGAACGCGTCGCCGTCGTTGGCGGTGTGGCACGCGAACGCGACCCGCTCGACCAAGCGGGAGTCGTTCCGCGAGGTCCGCCTCGCCGAGGGGCTCGCGCGGCACGGGCTGGTGCGGGAGGCGCTGGGTCGCGGTGACGTCAATGCCGAGCAGGCGGTGGTGATCACCGCAGCGTTGGAGGTGCTGCCCGAGGACCTCGAGGCCGGGGTGGTGGAGCAGGCGGAGAAGGCGCTGGTGGCCTACGCCGAGATCCACGACGCGAAGGCGTTGAAGGTCCTGGGTCGGCGCATCCTCGACGTCGTGGCTCCGGAGGTGGCCGAGGCGTGGGAGGCCGAGCGGCTGGCGCGCGAGGAGCGGGAGGCGGAGAAGGCGGCGGTGTTCCGGATCCGCGAGGACGGCCACGGGCGGTACCGGGGCACGTTCACGGTGCCGCTGGTGGTGGGGCAGATGCTGGAGAAGGTCGTGCTGGCCTACGCCGCCCCGAAGCACCAGATCGCCCACCGCGCTAGCACTGGTGCCGAGACACCCGAGGGTGCTCGTCGTCGTCCGTCGGCGGTGCGGCTGGGCGAGGCGTTCGTGGAGCTCATCGAGCGCCTCGACCCCGCGGCGTTGCCGAAGGCGGGCGGAGTGAACGCCACCGTGGTGGTCACGATGACGCTCGAGAGCCTCACCGGCGGGCTCGCTACGGCGGCGCTGGACACCGGTGGCTGCGTCAGCGCCGTCACCGCACGCCGCCTGGCCTGCGAGGCGGGGATCGTGCCCGTCGTGCTCGGCGGCAGGAGCCAACCGCTCGACGTGGGCCGCAGCCGCCGGTTCTTCACCTACGCCCAACGCCTCGCGCTGCTCGTGCGCGACCGGGGCTGCACCGCTGTCGACTGTGAGGCACCACCGGCGATGTGCCACGCCCACCACGACCGGCCCTGGTCCCCGGACGGGCGCACCGACCTGGTCAACGGTCGGCTGCTCTGCCCCTTCCACCACCGCCGCATCCACGACCCCGACTACGACGTCGATGTCGGCCCCGACAACGAGGTCCGGTTCCACCGACGAACCTAGAAGAGGCCTGTGTGACGCCTTCGGCGCTATAGCTAGTTTCGCCTCCCTGTGTAGCGCCAGGTGACACTCTGCCTCCATGAAGACGTCAGAGTGGGGGCCAAGGTGGCTTTGGTTCCTTCTCGGCTTGGTTCCGCTATGGGCCATCGCCTGGCAAGTCGCGGAGTCTCGCCGCCTTCAGAGCGGCTACACGACGCCTGCCCAGATTGAGGACTGCGACGACTGCGGCATCATCTTCGTTCTGGAAACGCTGCCGTACTTCTTGGCCGGGCTGGTGCTCTATGTGGCCGTCTGGTGGCTTGCGCACCGCGTACTGCGCGAACGGACATCAAAGGCACAGGAGAACTAGATCGGATTCTCTTCGGGGAGACAGCCCGCTCATCGGCATTATGCACAGGATCGGGGCGGTCGCTCATGATGCTTCGCCTTCCGTGAGGCCGGTGAGGAGCTGGCCGAAGAGGTCGGCGCGGTGGTGTTGGCCCTTCTTCTCGGCGTCGTCGTGCTGGGCCTGGAGTGTGGGTCGGAACTCGATGCTGGTCTGGAAGAAGCTGCAGTTCTCGCAGATCGACTCGAAGGCGCAGTCCAGCTCGGCGGGGCGGGTGCAGTGGCCGTTGCCGAGGAGTCGGTGGTGCTCGCGGCGCAGCCGGGCCATTTTGGGTCCGATGGCGTCGGCGGGCAGCGGTTCGGTCTTGGCGTAGAGGGCGTCGACCTGGTCGGTGACGGCGAAGTACTCATCGGCCACGGTGCGGTTGGCGATCTTGGCGTAGCGCAGCGTCATGTCCATGCTGCGGTGGCCGAGCATCGCTGCGATCGCCTCCAGCGACATGCCGCGGTTGATGGCCTGGGTGGCCAGGGTGTGTCGCAGCTGGTGGGGGTGGATGTGCGCCAATCCGGCTGCGGTGCCGGCCTTGTTGATGAACCTGGTGACGGTGTGGCGGTCCAACGCTCGCCCGTTCTCCCGGGGCAGCAGCAGCGGGTGTTCGGCGGGCACGTGAGCGGTGCGGTACTGCTCGATGAGAACCACCAGGTGTGGGTGCAGCGGCAGGTAGCGGTCCTCGCGCAGCTTGCCGACCGGGACGTGCAGCCAGGGTGCGGCGCCGATCTGGACCACCGCGTCGGCAGACAGCGCGGTGAACTCGCTGACCCGCAGCCCGGTGCGCAGGAGCACCTCGATGGTGACGCGGACCAGCAGCCGGGGCTCGGCCTGGGCGGCGCGGAGCAGCTTCGCGGCCGCGGCATCGTCGAGCGCCTTGGGCAACGGATGGTCCTGGCGGGGCAGGTCGCCGGGGAACATCGGCACCCGTGGTGGTGCCTGGTCCCAGCCCCACTCATCGATGCGGACGAAGAACATCCGCAGTGTGCCGAGCCGGTGTGCCAGGGTCGCGATGGTGACCCGGTCCTTGTTCTGGCCCGGACGGGCCGCCAGCCAGGGCTTGTAGTCCTCGACGTGGCGCCGGGTGACCTGGGCGATGCTGGTGACCTCCGGGGCGGCCTCGACCAAGTACGCAGCGAACGAGCGCAGCGCCAGGTCGGCGCCAGCGACGCTGCCTGGGCGCAGCACGCATCCGAGCTGCTCCAGGTAGCGCCGCATCGTGGCCACCACCTGCGGGCGCACGCCCAGCTCCTCCCAGGTCGGCAGCAGCAGCGGCCCGCTCACCGGGTGCTCCCACCGGTGGGGTCCTGGTGCCCGGCGTAGAGCTGGGCGTCGAGGACCTCAGCGGCCTTGCGGTACTGCGCCGCGAGCCAGTCATCGGCCAGGTGCAGGTAGATCCGGGTGGACTCGATCGAGGCGTGTCCGGCCTGGGCCTGGACCGCCTCCAGTGCCATCCCGGCCTCGCGGAGCCGGGTCAGGCAGGTGTGGCGCAGCTCGTGGCAGGTCGCGTGCGCCAACCCTGCCCGCCGCTTGGCGCCGGCGAGGACCTCGTCCAGCCCGCGTACCGACAACGCGCGACCGCGGGTGGGCCCCTTGAGGACCACGAAGACCCGGTCGGTGTCCGCATCGGCTGGGCGTTCGGTGTCCAGGTAGGCCGCGAGGGTGGCGAAGAAGCGCGATGAGACCGGCACCAGCCGCTGGTGGCCGCCCTTGCCGTCGGCGATGAACACCCGCCGTTCCGCGACCCGCAGGTCCTCCAGCCGCAGCCCCAGGACCTCGCAGCGCCGCAGCCCACCGAACACCATCGCCGCGACCATCGCCCGGTCGCGGTGCGTGCGCAGCGCGGCGGTGAGCTGGTCAACCTCGAGGGGAGTCAGGATGCGCGGCAACCGACGCGTGCGCCGGGTCAGCGGCACCCCCTGCCCCGGACGCGAGCGTTCCCTCCGCGTGGGCAGACCGCGCGGTACCGGGTTCGCGGTGATGTCACCACGAGCCTGCAGATAGGCGAAGAACCCCGAGATGATCGACAACCTCCGCGCCACCGTGCTCATCGACACCCCCACCGTGCCGTCGTCCTCACCGACCGGCTGCAGCGCCTCGGTGCTGGTGCGACCGGTGCGCTGAGCGGTGATGAAACCGAGCACGTCGCAGGCACGGACCTCGTGGGCCGGCTTGGCCACCACCGCGAAGAACACCCGCAGGTCATAGGCCGCAGCCAGCACCGTGTTCGGTCTACACCGCCCCTCCAGGAACTCCAGGTAGTCATCGACCAGCGGCACCCCGAGCCGGGCCACCACCTGCCCCGACGGCCCTCGAGAACGGATCAGACACGGATCGAGCAGCGACATCTCGGGGCCTCCAGCTCCGTCGACAGGCAGCCACAACGGCTGGTCGAAATGTCCTGCTGGATCACGTGCATAACAAGCACGACAGCGCACAATCAGCGGCAGTTCCGGGCGGTGCGTCAGTAACCGTTCTGACTGCTCGTTCGGTTGCCGGTTCACCGCTGGCCCCCGTCCGGCCAGGTCGGCGGTGCATCAGCAACCGGATGCGGTCGGCACATGGTTGCTGGGTCACCGCTGACCCGCGCGCACGACTCTCGGCATGAGCGGATGGTGCGAGGGCTTCGTAGTCGGAAGGACCGAGCGGCCCTGGCAGACCCGTCGTCCGAAAGCTCCACCACGGCCGGGTGGATCTGACGACAAAAGTCAGGCTTGACTGTTTGTTGTTGAACGGCCAGGCTGTGCCCGTGACCGAGACCCCCGCCCGCGTGCCCCAGGGGGAGCGCACCCGGTTGATGCGGGCGCGGCTGCTGGACGCGACTGTCGACCTGCTGGTCGAGCGCGGCTTCGCGGGCACCACGACCACGCTGGTCAGCGAGCGGGCGGGGGTCAGCCGGGGTGCCCAGCTGCACCACTTCCCGACCAAGAACGACCTGGTCGTGGCGGCGGTCGAGCACCTGACTGAGGTCCGGGGTGCTGAGCTGGCCGCCGCCGCCGCGGCGCTCCCGCCCGACGTGCCCCGCACCCGCGGGGTGCTGCAGGTGCTGGGCGACCACTTCACCTCCCCGGTGTTCGTGGCCGCGCTCGAGCTGTGGGTCGCCGCCCGGACCGACCCGGGCCTCCAGGCCTCGTTGGGGCCGCTGGAGCAGAAGGTCGGTCGCGAGACGCACCGGCTGACCGTCGAGCTGCTCGACGCCGACGAGTCCGTCGAGGGCGTGCGCGAGCTCGTGCAGGCCACCCTCGACCTGGTCCGCGGCCTGGGCCTGGCCAACACCATCAGCGACGACGCCGCCCGGCGCGCCCGGATCCTGGACCGCTGGGCGCACACGCTCGACACCACCTTGACGAGGAGACAGCGATGAGTGACCTGCTCGAGGCCCTGCTGGGCGACCTGCGTGCGGAGGGCGACCAGCTCTGGTCGGCGGTGGCCGGCCTGGACGCCGAGGCCTGGGCCACGCCCACCCCCGCACCCGGGTGGAGCGTGGCCACCCAGGTGGCGCACCTCGCCTGGACCGACGAGGTCGCCGCCCTCGCTGCGCGCAGCGGCACCCCCGAGGGCAAGGCCGCCTGGGACGACGTCGTGCTGGCCGCCATCGGCGACCCGGAGGGGTTCGTCGACACGAGCGCCCACGAGGCGGCCCGACTGACCCCCCAGGCGCTGCTGGCGCGGTGGGGCACGGCGCGCGAGGCGCTGACCACCGCGCTGCGCGAGGTGCCGGCAGGGGAGAAGATGCCCTGGTTCGGGCCGCCGATGTCGCCCACCTCGATGGGCACGGCGCGCTTCATGGAGACCTGGGCGCACGCGCTCGACGTGTACGACGCCCTCGTGCCGCTCGGCCTCGCCACCCGCCCCGAGCCCAGCGACCGCATCCGCCACGTGGCGCACCTCGGAGTGCGCACGCGGGACTTCTCCTACAGCGTGCACGCCGAGCAGCCGCCCGCGGAGCAGTTCCGGGTGCAGCTCGTCTCGCCCTCCGGCGAGACCTGGGCCTGGGGCCCGGAGGAGGCCACGCAGACGGTGACGGGGTCGGCGTACGACTTCTGCCTGCTGGTCACCCAGCGCGTGCACCGCGACGACACCGATCTGGTGGCCACCGGTGCCGACGCCGAGCACTGGCTCACCATCGCTCAGGCCTTCGCCGGCCCCGCCGGACCTGGCAGGGAGACCCGATGACCCCGCACCTGCTGGTCGGCAACTGCTCCGGCTTCTACGGCGACCGGATCTCCGCGATGCGCGAGATGCTCGAAGGCAGCCTGGAGGACGGGCGCACCCTCGACGTGCTCACCGGCGACTACCTGGCCGAGCTGACCATGCTGATCCTCGGCAAGGACACGATGAAGGACCCCGCGCTCGGCTACGCACGCACCCACCTGCGCCAGCTCGAGGACTGCCTGGGCCTGGCCCTGGAGCGCGGCACCCGGATCGTCAGCAACGCCGGCGGCCTCAACCCCGCCGGGCTCGCGGCCAAGGTCCGCGAGGTCGCGCAGGGTCTCGGCCTCGACGTGTCCGTGGCCCACGTGGAGGGCGACGACCTGCGCGAGCGGGCCGCCGAGCTCGGCTTCGAGGGCGCCCTGACCGCCAACGCCTACCTGGGCGGCTTCGGCATCGCCCGCGCCCTGGCGGCCGGCGCCGACGTCGTGGTCACCGGCCGCGTCACCGACGCCTCCCTGGTCGTCGGCCCCGCCGCCGCCCACTTCGGGTGGACGCCCGAGCAGCACCACGAGCTCGCCGGGGCGGTGGTCGTGGGGCACGTGCTCGAGTGCGGCACCCAGGCCACGGGCGGCAACTTCAGCGGCTTCCGCGACCTCGCCCGCGCCGGCGTCGACCTGTCGGTGCCGCTGGGCTTCCCGGTCGCCGAGATCGAGGCCGACGGCTCCAGCACGATCACCAAGCAGGCCGGCACCGGCGGCGCGGTCACCGTCGACACCGTCACCGCGCAGCTGGTCTACGAGATCCAGTCGACCCGCTACCTCAACCCCGACGTCACCACCCACCTCGACACGGTGCGCCTCGAGCAGACCGGCCCCGACCGGGTCCGGATCAGCGACGTGGTCGGCTCGGCGCCGCCGGAGCGGCTCAAGGTCTGCGTCAACGAGCTCGGCGGCTGGCGCAACAGCATCGAGCTGGTGCTGACCGGTCTCGACATCGAGGCCAAGGCCGACTGGGTGCGCGAGCAGCTGTCCCCGCGCCTGGCCGCGGAGTCCGTCACGTGGAACCGCGCCGCCGGCTCCAGCCTCGACGCCGACACCGAGGAGGGTGCGTCGGTGCTGCTGCGCTGCACGGTCAAGGACAGCGAGCCGGGTCCCGTCGCCAAGGCCTTCACCGGCCCGGCGGTCGAGCTCGCGCTCGCCTCCTACCCCGGGTTCACCCTGACCGGACCACCCGGCCAGCCCACGCCGTACGGCGTGTACCGGGCGGCGTACGTCGACCGGTCGGCCGTCGAGCACGTCGTGGTGCTGCCCGACGGGACCCGTGAGGTCGTCGCGGACCCGACGTCGTTCACCGAGGCCGACCACACCGTGGGGCTGCGACCCTCGCCGTACCCCGCCCCCGCGGACACGCTCAACCGCCGGCTGCCGCTGGGCACCTTCGTGCACGCGCGCTCCGGCGACAAGGGCGGCGACGCCAACCTGGGGCTGTGGGTGGCCCACGACGGCTCGCCGCACTACGCGGCGCGGGTGACCTGGCTGACCAAGCTGATCAGCCCGCGCAAGGTGCGCGAGCTGCTGCCCGAGGCCGCCGCGCTGCCCGACGACGCGATCGAGGTGCACGTGCTGCCCACCCTGGGTGCCGTCAACGTCGTGCTGAAGGGACTCCTCGGCGAGGGCGTGGCCTCCTCGACCCGCTTCGACCCGCAGGCCAAGGGCCTGGGCGAGTGGGCCCGCGCCCGCACCGTCCACGTGCAGGAGGGGCTGCTCTGATGTCGGAGATCCGCGAGCTCGGTGCGGAGTTCGCCCGCCGCGAGGTGGCGCCGCACCTGCAGGAGTGGGAGGACGCCGGCAGCATCCCCCGCGCGCTGCACGCGGCCGCTGCGAAGCAGGGGCTGCTCGGGCTGACGTTCCCCGCCGAGGTCGGTGGCGAGGGGGGCAGCATGCTCGACTCCGTCGACCTCCAGGAGGGGATGCTGTCGGCCGGCGCGTCCAGCGGGTTGCTGGCCGGGCTGTTCACCAGCGGCATCGCCCTGCCGCACATGGTCGCCGCCGCGCAGCGCGGCGAGGGCGGCAGCGACCTCGTCGACCGCTTCGTGCGCCCGACCCTGGCCGGGGAGATGATCGGCTCGCTCGCGATCACCGAGCCCGGCGGCGGCTCCGACGTCGCCGGCCTGCGCACCACCGCCGTCAGGGACGGCGACCACTACGTCGTCAACGGCGCGAAGACCTTCATCACCTCCGGGGTGCGGGCCGACTTCGTGACCACCGCGGTGCGCACCGGCGAGCCCGGCCACGGCGGCGTCAGCCTGCTCGTCGTGGAGGCGGGCACGCCCGGCTTCACCGTCGACCGCTCGCTGCGCAAGATGGGCTGGCACTGCTCCGACACCGCCGAGCTGTCCTACGTCGACGTGCGGGTCCCGGTCGCCAACCTGGTCGGCGCCGAGAACTCCGGCTTCTACCAGATCGCCGAGCAGTTCGTCTCCGAGCGGATCGCCCTCGCGGTGCACGCCTACGGCATCGCCGCACGCAGCCTCGAGCTGACCGCGGCGTACTGCCAGGAGCGCCAGACGTTCGGCAAGCCGCTGGTGGCCAACCAGGTGGTGCGCCACCAGCTCGTCGAGATGCACCGCCAGGTCGAGGTCGCGCGCACCTACACCCGCACCCTCGTCGAGCGCGGCGCCACGGTCGCCGAGGCGTGCCTGGCCAAGCAGACCGCGTGCCACGCGGCGACCTACGTGTGCGACCAGGCCGTGCAGCTGCACGGCGGCACCGGCTACATGCACGGCACCGAGGTGGAGCGGCACTACCGCGACGCCCGCATCCTGCCCATCGGCGGCGGCGCGACCGAGGTCCTCACCGACCTCGCCGCCAAGCTGCTGGGCTACGCACCGACGAGGAGCACCAGCTGATGGCCCTGATCCCCCCGATGACCGGCGAGGTCACGATCCCGATGAAGGCGAGTCCCGAGGAGGTGTGGTCGCTGGTCAGCGACGTGACCCGCATCGGTGAGTTCTCGCCCGAGACCTTCGAGGCCCGCTGGACCCGTGGCTCGACCGGCCCCGCGGTCGGCGCGAGCTTCAAGGGCCACGTCAAGCGCAACGGCGTGGGGCCGACGTACTGGTCGCCGTGCCAGGTGACGGCGTGCGAGGAGCCGCGGCTCTTCGAGTTCAGCGTCGGCACCGACGACGTCACGGTGAACAACTGGGGCTACCGCATCGAGCCGGACGGGTCGGGCGGCTCGATCGTCACCGAGTACTTCCGCCTCTCCGCGGCCCTGCCGTTCCGCCTCTACTGGCTGTTCCTGGGCCGGCTGCGGGCTCGGACCAACGAGAAGGGGATGCGCACCACCTTGGAGCGGATGAAGGCGGTGCTGGAGTCGTGAGCGCCAACCGTGAGGCGATGCTCGAGAAGCTGTCGTCGCTGGAGGCGGAGCAGGCCAAGGCCGTGGCCGGCGGCGGCGAGCGCTCGGTGGCCCGCCACCACCAGCGCGGCAAGCTGCTGCCCCGCGAACGCATCGAGCTGCTCGTCGACGAGGGCTCGGCGTTCCTGGAGCTGTCCCCGCTGGCCGGCTGGGGCTCCGACTTCGCCGTCGGCGCCTCCGTCGTCACGGGCATCGGCGTCGTCGAGGGCGTCGAGTGCATGATCAGCGCCAACGACCCGACCGTGAAGGGGGGCGCGAGCAACCCGTGGACGGTCAAGAAGATCTTCCGGGCCGCCCAGATCGCGGAGGAGAACGGGCTGCCGACGATCTCGCTGGTGGAGTCCGGCGGTGCCGACCTGCCCACGCAGAAGGAGATCTTCATCCCGGGCGGCAAGCTCTTCCGGGACCTGACCCGCGCCAGCGCGCGCAAGGAGCCGACGATCGCGCTGGTCTTCGGCAACTCGACCGCCGGCGGGGCGTACGTCCCCGGCATGAGCGACTACACGGTGATGGTCAAGGAGCAGGCCAAGGTCTTCCTCGGTGGCCCGCCGCTGGTGAAGATGGCCACCGGTGAGGAGTCCGACGACGAGTCGTTGGGCGGCGCCGAGATGCACGCGCGCACCTCGGGCCTGGCCGACTACCTCGCCGAGGACGAGCGCGACGCGATCCGGCTCGGGCGGCGGATCGTGGCCCGGCTCAAGCGCAAGCGGCCCCCGACGGGCTCGTCCGACGGGGTGCCGGCGTACGCCGAGCCCGACGCCGACCCCGAGGAGCTGCTCGACCTCATCCCGGCCGACCTCAAGGAGCCCTTCGACCCGCGCGACGTGATCGCGCGGATCTGCGACGGCACCGGACCCGGCAACACGGTCGCCTTCGACGAGTTCAAGCCGCTCTACGGCACGTCGCTGGTCACCGGCTGGGCCCGCCTGCACGGGCGCCCGATCGGCATCCTGGCCAACGCCCAGGGCGTGCTGTTCAGCGAGGAGGCCCAGAAGGCCACCCAGTTCGTGCAGCTGGCCAACCAGTCCGACACGCCGCTGCTGTTCCTGCACAACACCACCGGCTACATGGTCGGCAAGGAGTACGAGCAGGGCGGGATCATCAAGCACGGCGCGATGATGATCAACGCGATCTCCAACTCGTCGGTGCCGCACCTGACCGTGGTGCTGGGCGCCTCCTACGGCGCCGGCAACTACGGCATGAACGGGCGCGCCTACGACCCGCGCTTCCTGTTCACCTGGCCGTCGGCCAAGTCTTCGGTGATGGGCCCGGCCCAGCTCGCCGGGGTGCTGGAGATCGTGGCCCAGCAGTCCGCGGAGTCCAAGGGCGAGGTGTTCGACGCCGAGGGCTTCAAGGCCGTCAAGGAGATCGTCGAGGCCCAGATCGAGGAGCAGTCCCTGCCGCACTTCCTGTCCGGGATGCTCTACGACGACGGGGTCATCGACCCCCGCGACACCCGCACCGTCCTGGGCATCTGCCTGTCCGTGATCGAGAACAAGCCCTGGACCGGCGCCGCCGGCTACGGCGTCTTCAGGATGTGAGAGCGCCCATGATCAACCGACTGCTGGTCGCCAACCGCGCCGAGATCGCCTCGCGGGTCTTCCGGACCTGCCGCGCCCTCGGCATCGAGACCGTCGCCGTGCACTCCGACGCCGACGCCGACCTGCCCTACGTCGCCGAGGCCGATGCCGCCGTCCGGCTGCCCGGTCACGCGCCCGCCGAGACCTACCTGCGCTCCGACCTCGTCCTCGAGGCGGCGCGGGCGGCGGGTGCCGACGCGATCCACCCCGGCTACGGCTTCCTGTCCGAGAACGCCGACTTCGCCCGCGCCGTCGAGGCGGCCGGGCTGACCTGGGTCGGTCCGGCGCCGGAGTCCATCGAGCAGATGGGCTCGAAGATCGAGTCCAAGAAGCTGATGGAGGCGGCCGGGGTCCCGGTGCTGACCAACCACGGCGTCGAGACCGCGACCGAGGCCGACCTGCCCCTGATCGTCAAGGCCTCCGCGGGCGGCGGTGGGCGGGGCATGCGGATCGTGCGCACCCTCGCCGACCTGCCCGGAGAGGTCGCGAAGGCCACGGCCGAGGCGGAGTCGGCGTTCGGGGACGGGACCGTGTTCATCGAGACCTACGTCGAGCGCGGGCGCCACGTCGAGGTGCAGGTGCTCGGTGACGGCCGCGGGGGCGCGGTCGCGGTCGGCGAGCGGGACTGCTCGCTGCAGCGCCGGCACCAGAAGGTCGTCGAGGAGTCCCCGGCCCCCGGGCTGGCCCCCGAGGTCGCTGCCGCGATGCACGCGGCGGCGGTCGCCGCCGCGCAGGCCATCGACTACCGCGGCGCGGGCACCGTGGAGTTCCTCTACGACCCCGACACCGAGCGATTCTTCTTCCTGGAGATGAACACCCGGCTCCAGGTCGAGCACCCGGTCACCGAGCTGGTGCACGGCCTCGACCTGGTCGACCAGCAGCTGGCGATCGCCGAGGGCGGCGACCTGCCCGAGGTGGCGGCGAGCCAGGGTCACGCGATCGAGGTCCGGCTCTACGCCGAGGACCCGGCCGCCGACTACCAGCCGCAGAGCGGCCTGCTGACCCGCTTCGAGATCCCCGGGGCGCACGGCGAGGAGCCGGGCGTGCGCGTCGACTCCGGCTTCGCGACCGGCTCGGTGGTCTCCACGCACTACGACGCGATGCTGGCCAAGGTGGTCGTGCACGCCGCGACCCGCGAGGCCGCCGCCCGCCGACTGGCCGGGATGCTCTCCCGGGCCCGGATCCACGGTCTGGTCACCAACCGCACGCTGCTGGTCGCGGCGCTGCGTGACCCGGACTTCCTCGCGGGCCGGATCAGCACCCGGTTCCTCGACGAGCACCCGGGGCTGTTCGCCGGCGCCGAGGACGACCCGGGCGCACCCGTGGCCGCGGCGCTCGCCCTGGCCGAGCGGGCCCGCACCGAGCGCACCGTCCAGCACGGCGCGCCCGTCGCGTGGCGCAACGTGGTCGCCGCGCCGCAGCGCACCGAGCTCCGGCGCGGGGGCGAGCACACGGAGCCGGTCCTCGTCGAGTGGCGGGGTGGTCGCGACGGCTTCACCGTCGAGGGCTGCACCGTGGTCGGGGTCTCGACGGGCTCGACCGACGGGTGTGCGGTGACCCTCGAGCGCGACGGGGTGCGCACGACGTACGACGTCACGGTGAGCGGGCCGACCCACGAGGCGGTGCTCGACGTCGACTCCCCGCGCGGGCACCTGCGCCTGGTCCGGGTGCCCCGGTTCACCGACCCGGCCGACGCCGTGGCCTCCGGGAGCCTGCTCGCGCCGATGCCCGGCAGCGTCATCAAGGTGCTGGTCGCGCAGGGCGACGCGGTCAGCGCCGGTCAGCCGGTGCTGGTGCTCGAGGCGATGAAGATGCAGCACACCGTCAGCGCGCCCACCGACGGCGTGGTGACCCAGCTCGACGTACAGCCCGGTGCGCAGGTCGCGTCCGGAGAGGTTCTGGCAGTAGTGGAGGAGCAGGCATGACGAGCACGCACGCGTTCACCGAGTCCGAGGAGCGCCAGGAGCTCCGCAAGGCGGTCGCCAAGCTGGCCGGCAAGTACGGCCGCGACTACTTCGTGGCCCAGGCTCGCTCCGGGGAGAAGACCACCGAGCTGTGGCTCGACATCGCCAAGCACGGCTTCCTCGGCGTCAACATCCCCGAGGAGTACGGCGGCGGCGGCGGCGGGATCGGCGACATCGCGGCGGTGTGCGAGGAGCTCGCGGCGCAGGGCTGCCCGCTGCTGCTGATGGTCGTCAGCCCGGCGATCTGCGGCACCATCATCAGCCGCTACGGCACCGAGGCGCAGAAGCAGAAGTGGCTGCCCGGCCTGTGCGACGGCACCGGCACGATGGCGTTCGCGATCACCGAGCCCGACGCCGGCACCAACAGCCACAACATCAGCACCACCGCGCGCCGGGACGGCGACGGGTGGCTGCTCACCGGCCGCAAGATCTGGATCTCGGGGGTCGACGAGGCCGACAACGTGCTGGTCGTGGCGCGCACCGAGGACGCCAGGACCGGGCGGCTCAAGCCGTGCCTCTTCGTGGTCCCCACCGACGCCGAGGGCTTCGAGGCGAACGTGATCCCGATGGAGCTCGTCAGCCCGGAGAACCAGTTCCAGGTCTTCATGGACGACGTGCGGCTCCCGGCGGACGCCCTGGTCGGCGACGAGGACGGCGGGCTGGTCCAGCTGTTCGCGGGGCTGAACCCCGAGCGGATCATGGCGGCGGCCTTCTCCACGGGCCTGGCGCGCTTCGCGCTGGGCAAGGCGGCGGCGTACGCGAAGGAGCGCGCGGTCTTCGGTCAGCCGATCGGCGCGCACCAGGCGATCGCGCACCCGCTGGCGCAGAGCCACATCGAGATCGAGATGGCGCGGCTGATGAACCAGAAGGCCGCAGCCCTGCTCGACGCCGGCGACGACATGGCCGCGGGCGAGGCCGCGAACATGGCCAAGTACGCCGCCGCCGAGGCGGCCTGCGACGTCGTGGACCGCGCGGTGCAGACCCACGGAGGCAACGGGATCAGCCAGGAGTACGGCATGGCGGCCCTGCTCGTGGCCACCCGCGTCGGCCGGATCGCGCCGGTCAGTCGCGAGATGGTGCTCAACTTCGTCGCGATGCATTCGCTGGGGCTGCCCAAGTCCTACTAGCCCACCCACTAGCGTGGAGGGGTGGGAAGAGTCCTGGACGGTGCCGACCGTGCGCAGCGACGCTTCCCACCCCTCTCCGTGCCGATCGCGGTCTTCTACAAGTACATCGACGACCAGGGCCCCTACCTGGCCGCGATCATCACCTACTACGGGTTCATTGCGATCTTCCCGCTGCTGCTGCTGGCGACCTCGATCCTGGGGTTCCTGCTGCAGGGCAACCCGGGCCTGCAGGAGGCGGTGCTCAGCTCGGCGCTGCGCCAGTTCCCGATCATCGGCGAGGAGCTGGGCCGCCCCGAGGGGATGAGCGGCTCGACGACGGCCGTCGTCGTCGGCGCCCTCACCGCGACGTACGGCGCGCTCGGGCTGGGGCAGGCGCTGCAGAACGCGCAGAACATCGCCTGGTCGGTGCCGCGCAACAGCCGGCCCAACCCGGTGGTGCTGCGGATCAAGAGCCTGGTGCTGCTGGTCACCTCGGGGCTTGCGGTGCTGGGCATCTCGGTGTTCTCGGCGCTCGGCTCGGAGACCGACATGCTCGTGGTGAGCGTCGACGGATCGTGGCGCTGGGTGGTGCGTCTGGTCACCGTGCTGCTGGTCGGTGCGGTGCTCACCGCGCTGTTCCGGCTGGCCGCGGCGCGACGGCTGAGCGTGAGCCAGGCCGCGCCCGGCGCCTACGTCGTGGCCGTGCTCTGGCAGGGCCTGCAGTGGCTCGGCACGCTCTACGTCACGGCGGTGCTGAGCGGGACCGACGGCATGAACGGCACGTTCGCGCTGGTCCTCGGGCTGATCGGGTTGATCTACATCGCCGCCGTCATGGGGGTGATCGGGATGGAGGTCAACGTGGTCCTCGCCCGGCAGCTCTACCCGCGCTCGCTGCTGACGCTCTTCCTCGACAAGGTCGACCTGACCCCGGCCGACAAGCGCGCCTACACCTACTACGTGCGCTCGCAGCGCCACAAGGTCAACGAGGTCATCGACGTGCACTTCACCGAGCACGAGGTGCCCGAGACCGAGCCCGAGGCCGAGCCGGAGCCGCAGGAGCTGCGGCGCCAGCCGCCCACCACGACGCTGGACCTGCGGGGGCCTAGCGCAGCCGCGCCACCAGCGCCGCCACCGTCTCGCGACTGAGGCCCAGCCCCTCGACGGCGTACGTCGCGTGGTCGCCGTGCTCGGCGCGCACCCGCTCGTCGGCGGCGGTGAGGTAGCCGGTCCGGGCCACCATGATGCTCTCGTAGACCGCGACCTTCTCGGGACCCAGGTGCTCGGCCACCATGGCGAGGTACTTCTCGCGGGTGCCGTTGACCTCGTTGGTGCGCAGGTAGTCGGCGAGCACGGTCTCCTCGGGCACCCCTGCCAGGCGCAGCAGCAGGGCCGAGGCCCAGCCGGTGCGGTCCTTGCCAGCGGTGCAGTGGAAGATCTGGGGCGCCGCGCCGGCGGCGAGCCGGGTGAGCAGCTCGGCGAAGCTCGCCCGGGCCAGCTCGTCGTCGACGAAGCCGCGGTAGACCGCCCGCATCGCCTCGTCGGCCTGCTCGCGGGTGGCCAGGGCGACGACCTGTTCCATCGGGATGCCCGGCACCGGCAGGTGGTGCCAGCTCGCGCCGGCGACCTCGATGTCGGGGTGCGCGTCGACCTCGTGCTGCTCGCGCAGGTCGAAGATCTCACCGAGCCCCAGACCGGCCAGCCGGTGCGCGTCGGCGTCGCTGAGCTGCAGCTCGTTGGACCGGAACAGCACCCCCGGCCGCAGCGGGTGGCCGTCGGCAGTCGTGTGACCGGGCCCGGCCAGGTCGCGGAAGTTGTCGGCGGAGGCCAGCCGCACCAGCTCCTGGCCCAGGTCGCCGGTCTCCCCGGGGGACATCTCGCTCACGACCCGAATGCTGCCAGGTCCGCCCCCACCCGGTGCGGATGGGCGCATGATGGTCGGATGAGGGGTCAGCGCATCCTCGTCGTCGGCTCGCCCGGCACCGGGAAGTCGACGCTCGCGCGTGAGCTGGGCGCCCGTCTCGACCTGCCTGTCGTGCACCTCGACCGGCTCTTCCACGATCCCACCGCGGGCTATGTCGACGACCGACCCGGCTGGCGCAGGCACGTGGTGGAGGTGCAGCTGCCCCAGCCCCGGTGGGTGATGGACGGGCACTACGCCTCGACCCTGCCGGAGCGGTTCGCCGCGGCCGACCTGGTCGTGCACCTCGACTACCCCACCCGTACGGCACTTCGGGGCATCTTCGCTCGACGGCTGCGGCCCGCCGGGTCACGCCCGGACGTGCCCCCGTCGTGGCGCGAACGGGTCACGTGGCAGCTGCTCCACTCGGTCCTGACCTTCCGCTCGACCGAGACCACGCGGATCGCCCGGCTCGTCGCCGAGGCACCGACGCCGCCGCACGTCGTGCGGCTCCACTCGCGCGGTGACGCGCGACGCTGGCTGGACCAGGTCGGATGAGCACACCGACGTGGTCCACCTACCGGGAGTCGATCGGGGACCGGTCGGGGCTGTTCGCCGCCGTCGCGCGGGAGTGGGGGACCGCCCGGGCGTTGTACCCCGGCTCCTACCTGGACCTCTCGCCCTCGACGGCCATCGCCTCGGTCACCTACGTCGACACCGACAAGCGCACCGAGCGGTTCTTCGCAGACCCGGCCCTCGTGGCGGCCGACCTGGACGGACGGACCCTGCCCGGCGCCGGCGCCGAGGTCCGTTTCCTGCGCGCCGACTACACCTCGACGCTCCCGCTCGCCGCCGACTTCGACCTGCTCGTCTCGTTGTACGCCGGCCCCGTGTGGGAGCACTGCCAGCAGCACCTCGCCCCGGACGGGCTGCTGCTGGCCAACACCAGCCACGGCGACGCCAGCCTGGCCGCGCTCGACGGGTCGCTCGAGCTGGTGGCCGCGGTCCAGCACACCGGCGACCGCTACCGCCTCGACACCGCCGACCTGGCGTCGTACCTGCAACCCAGGAAGTCGGGTGCCGCCGACTCGGAGCTGATCCGGCAGAGCGGCCGCGGCATCGCCTACACCCGCTCCGCGTTCGCCTACCTCTTCCGGCGTCGGGCGGGTCAGGCGGCGTAGGCGAGGTCGATCTGGAGGTCGGGTTCGTAGATCTCGAAGGTGCTGGTCGGCTGTGGACGCCCGGGTGTCTGGGGCAGGCGTCGGGTGCCGGTGTGGTCGACGAGGTAGTGGGCGCCGTGGGGGTCTTGCCAGAGGTAGATGCCGGGGACGGGTTGGTGGACCTGCCAGCCGCCGTGGGTCTTGATGCGGTGGTGGGTGGTGGTGAGGGGGCCGTAGTTCCCGAGCACGCTGGGACCACCGGTGCCGTGGGGCAGGTAGGGCACGGTGTGGTCGATCTGCATCCGGTCGCTGGTGCAGGTGGCGTAGGGGAAGGTGTCGGCCGGCGTCATCAGGCGCACGGCCTGTCGATGTCGGGCGGGGATCTCGTAGGCATCGACAGGGACCTGGTGGGCGAGGTCGATGACGGGCTGGATGCGGAATCGGGCCCGGGGGCCGAGGGTTTCGCGGAGCCAGGTGGTGGTGAGGGGGCCGTGGCCCTCGAGCCGGGCGATGGGTTCGAGGGGGTGACCGTGGGCGTCGAGCTCGCGCTCGCCGCGGCCGTCGAGGTGCACCATCAGCGTCACGTCTACGCGGGGCGTCTGGTCGGGGCTGGTGCCGGTGGCGAGCTGGAGGGCGGCCAGGACGCGGCGGTCGTCGATGGTGATGCTGCGCTCGTCGGTGCGGGTCTCGTCGTCCTCGTCGTGGGCGCCTGGTTCGTCGGGCAGGACCCGGGCGAGCTGGGCGGCGCGGGTGGTGATGGCGGTGTCGAGGGCGGTGATGGTGGCGATGTCGGCGCGGATGCGGAAGGAGGCCATCCCGTGCTCGCCTCGGCCGATGATCTTGGCGAAGCGGGCCTTCTTGGCGCGTTCTTCCTTCTCGCGGGCCAGGGCGGGGGCGGCGGTGGCGACCTTGCCGGCGACGAGGGCCTCGAAGCGGGTCCAGGGGATGCGTCCGTCGGCGGACTCAGCGACCTCGGCGTCGACGTGGGCGGCCTCGGCGAGCGACAGCTCGCGGGTCCTGGTCACGACGTGGCGGGCGTAGGAGGCGCGGACCTCGCCTGCTTGGACGCGGGCCCACAGCACCGGGTGGCGGTGGCGCAGGTCCTGGGCGTCGGCGATCAGGGCGATCGCGGCGTGGGTGGTGCGTCCGATGCGGGCGCCGAGCTCGGCGGCGGCGAACTCGGAGACCTCGCTGACACCGGTGCCGCCGTAGCGGCGGCCCTGCTCACGTCCCGGGAGCCGGGCCTGGTGCGGGTCGAGGCGGTCCACGGAGTGCAGGACGGCCCACTGGTAGGCGACCTCGAGGAGCCCGACCTCGGAGCGTTGCAGCAGGTCAGCATGGCGGGAGGCTGCGTCGAGGACCTGGTCCTCGCTCATGTCCTCCAGCGCCTGTGTCCCGAGCATGCCCCCAATTTTACTCGCACACCAGTTCGAGTCAAGAGGTCTCCCACCGTCTGTGGACAGCCGGCGGGAGACCCGGTCCGTGATTCGTTGCACCCGGCCCTGCGCCCTAGAGTCGCAGGATGACTGAGCAGACGATGGCGGGCCGTACGGTCCTGGTGACCGGCGCGAGCGACGGGATCGGGGCCGAGACCGCCAAGGTGCTGGCCGACAAGGGCGCGACGGTGCACGTGACCGGCCGATCGGCCGACAAGCTGCGCCCGATCGCCGAGGCTGTCGGCACGGAGCCGCTGATCGCGGACTTCTCCCGCCTCGACGACGTACGCCGCCTGGCCGCGCAGGTCAGCGAGCGCGTGGAGACGCTCGACGTGCTGATGAACAACGCCGGCGGCACGTTCTCGCCGTCCAAGAAGACCCACGACGGCCACGAGCCGAACTTCCAGGTCAACCACCTCGCGCCGTTCCTGCTCACGAACCTGCTGCACCCCCGGCTCGCCGCGGCCGACGGCTCGCTGGTCGTGAACACCTCCAGCATCGCCAACCTGATGGGCCGGGTCGTGCTCGACGACCTCGACTACGAGCACCGCCGCGCGCTCGAGGTGCGGGCCTACGGCACCGGCAAGCTGATGAACATCCTCTTCACCCGCGGCAGCACCCAGCGCTGGTCCGGCGACGGCATCGTCTCGACCGCCGTCCACCCCGGCCCCGTCGGCAGCTCCTTCGGCCGCGACTCGTTCTTCGTCGGCCTGCTCTACCGCACGCCGCTCAAGCGCCTCGCGACGATCAGCGTCCCCGACGGTGCCGCGCCCATGATCGCCCTGGCCGAGCGTGGTCCGGATCCGGAGATCGACGGCCGCTACTTCAGCCGGTTCACCATCGACGGTCGCGAGCACAAGCAGGCCCACGACCAGGCCCTGATCGACGGCCTGTGGGAACGCTCCGCCGCGCTCGTCGGGCTGGTCTGAGGGTCCGCACGACCCCAGCACGCACTCACCGCAGCGGCACGAACCGGTAGCGCCCGTGCCGGCTGACCCGGTCCACGCCGTCGCGCCGCACGACGAGCAGCATCACCCCGTCCACGGGGATCACCATCCGGCCGGGGTCGGCGAGCTGGTCGAGCAGCGCCGGCGGCAGCTCGCGGGCCTCGGCGGACACCAGGATCGCGTCGTACGGCGCCTCCGCGGGGCGGCCGAGCTCATCGGCGTCGGCGACGTCGACCCGGACCCGCGGGACGGCCTGCGCGGTGAGGTGGGCGCGGGCCATGTCCACCAGCTCCGGCTCCAGCTCGACCCCGAGGACGGAGCCGTCCGGGCCGGTCAGCCACGACAGCAGTGCAGTGGTCCAGCCCGACCCGGACCCGACGTCGAGCACCCGCTGCCCGGGGCGCGGGTCGAGCAGCCGCAGCATCGCGGCGACCGTGCGGGGCTGGCTGTTGGTGGAGCCGTGCCCGATCATCACCGGCGCGTCGTCGCCGGCACGGCCGCGCACCTCGGGCGGCAGGTAGTCGCGGCGGGCGACCGCCCGCATCGCCTGCGCCACCCGGTCCGCGGGCATGTCAGGAGCGTGGGGGGCGGGGGAAGAACATCGGCACGCGGGCGGCGTACTCGTCCCAGCCGTCGCGCTGGCTCATCTTCTTCTCCAGCAGCTTGGCGCCGGTGACGTTGCGCAGGAACAGCGTCATCGCGACCGGGCAGAGCACGGTGGCCAGGGCGACGACCCAGCCGGTGGAGGCGGCCGCGGCGAGCCAGAGGCCCCACCACACGCACGCGTCCCCGAAGTAGTTCGGGTGCCGGGTCCAGCCCCAGAGGCCCTGGTCCATCACCGGCGGCCGCTCGTCGCGCGGGCGCGACATGTAGGTGTCCAGCTGGCGGTCGCCCACGGTCTCGAAGGTCAGTCCGAGGGCCCACACGAGGACACCCAGCGCCAGCACCCACGTGTGCTCGAGCGCGAGCACCGCACCGACGGCGACCGGGATGGAGACGAACCACTGGGCCACGCCCTGCACGAGGAAGACCCGACGCACCGCGGTGCCGATGCCGACCTCGGCGAGCGACCCGCCGAGCATCTCCTCGTAGCGCGGATCCTCCTTCCCGCCATGGGCGCCGAGCGCACGGCTGCGCACGTGCCAGGCCAGGCGCCCGCCCCAGACGGCCACCATCGCCAGCACCAGCCAGCGGTGCCAGTCCGCGGCGTCGGCCGCGGAGGCCACCAGCGCCGTCACCAGCGTGACGACGACGAAGCCGGCGCCCCAGGCCACGTCGACGACGGCGACGATCCCGAGCCGGCGGGCCCGCAGCGCGGTCGCGGTCATCACGGCCAGGACGCAGCCGAGGCCGACGAGCAGCGAGACGATCAGGGCAGGCGTGGTGTCCATGTCACCAGTGTCGTACAGGCGGGAGCGCGTGGGCTCCTCCCGGACGGACCAGCAGGATCTGGTCGACGCCCATCCGGCCGTCGCGGAACGCCATCGAGCCGCCCACGAGGTAGAGCCGCCAGACGCGCACGACCTCCTCGCCGACCAGCTTGGTGAGCCGGTCGACGTTGGCCTCGAAGCGCTCGAGCCAGCCGTCCACCGTGGCCACGTAGTGCTCGCGCAGCGCGTGCACGTCGCGCACCTCGAGGCCACCGGCCTCGAGCAGCCCGACGGTCTCCCCGACGGGACGCATGTGCATGTCGGGGGCGATGAAGCTCTGGATGAAGGGGCCACCACCGGGCCACCGCCCCGAGCGCGACATCTGCTGCACGAGCACCCGCCCACCGGGGCGGACCGCGTCGTGGAGCACCTTCGCGTACGTCGGGTAGTTGCCCTCTCCGACGTGCTCGCCCATCTCCAGCGACCCGATCGCGTCGTACTCGCGTCCCGGGGCCGGCACGGCGGCGCGGTAGTCCTGCAACCGGATCTCCACCCGGTCGCCCAGGCCCCGCTCGGCGATCCGGGCGTCGATGAACTTCTTCTGCTCCGCGGCGATCGTCACACCGGTGACGTGCGCCCCGAAGTGCTCCGCGGCGTGCAGCGAGAGCGAGCCCCAGCCGCACCCGACGTCGAGCATCCGCATGCCCGGCTCGAGGCCGAGCTTGCGGCACACGAGGTCGAGCTTGGCGCGCTGGGCGTCCTCGAGGGAGGTGTCCGGGGTGGCGTGGTAGCCGCACGAGTAGGCCATCTGCGGCTCGAGGATCACCTCGTAGAACTCGTTGGACAGGTCGTAGTGGAACGAGATCGCCGAGCGGTCGCGTCCCGGGGAGTGCAGCCGACCCCGGACCCGGGCCTGCGAGGCGGGGTTGCGGGGCGGGCGACCGAGCAGACCGAGGCCGGCGACGGTGCGCACCGCGTCGAGGAGGGCCTGCGGACGGGGGCGGGCGCCGGACAGGCCGCGGTGCCGGGCGACGGCGAACACGTGCGTCAGCGCCCGGTCCAGGTCCCAGCCGTCGACCTCGGGCACGTCGAGCTCACCGGTGACGTAGGCCTGCGCCGCTCCGAGCTCGCCCGGGTGCCACAGGAGCCGGCGTACGGCGTCCGGCGAGCGCAGCTCGACGGTCGGCACCGACCCGTCGGCGGGACCGGCGACGGAGCCGTCCCAGCAGACCAGGCGGACCGGCAGCGGGCCGCGCAGGAACGGCTCGAGCGCCGAGGTCAGCCGCTGCGCGACCCCGCTCACGCGTGGTCCGGCCGAGCCAACACCAACTGGTTGACGTCGATGTAGCCGGACGCGAAGCCGGCGCGGGAGTACTCGAGGTAGAAGTGCCACATCCGCACGAACGTCTCGTCGAAGCCGAGGGCGGCGACCTGCTCGGGCGCGCCGAGGAAGGCGTCGTCCCACAGCCGCAGGGTCGCGGCGTAGTGCTGGCCGAAGGCCTGGCGCTCCACCAGCCGCAGCGAGGTCTGCTCGTGGGTGATCTGCTCGATCACCGACACCGACGGCAGGAGGCCGCCGGGGAAGATGTACTTGTGGATCCAGGTGTAGGTGTTGCGCGTGGCCACCATCCGGTCGTGCGGCATCGTGATCGCCTGGATCGCGACGATCCCGCCGGGGGCGAGCACGGAGTCGATGGTGCGGAAGTACTCGCCCCAGTAGTCGTGGCCGACGGCCTCGATCATCTCGACCGAGACGACGGCGTCGAACTCGCCGGTGACGTCGCGGTAGTCGCAGATCTCCACGTCGACCAGGTGGCTGAACCCGGCCGCCTCGATGCGCGCCTCGGCGAGGTGCTGCTGCTCGACCGAGAGCGTGATGGTGCGCACCGTGGCGCCGCGGCGGGCGGCGCGGATCGCCAGCTCGCCCCAGCCGGAGCCGATCTCCAGGACCCGCGAGCCCGCGCCGACCTTCGCCCGGTCGAGCAGTCGCTCGATCTTGTGGGCCTGGGCGGGCTCGAGGTCCTCGGCGCGCGCGTCGGCCGGGGAGCCGGGGAAGAGCGCGGAGGAGTAGCTCATCGTCGGGTCGAGGAAGAGCTCGAACAGGTCGTTGGACAGGTCGTAGTGGTGCGCGATGTTGGACTGGCTGTTCTGCTTGCTCGAGCGCTGGTGGCTCGGCGGGCGCTTCGCGACGATCGTGCGCAGCTTCTGCAGGTTCTGCGGCACGAGGTGCTGCATCTCCGCGGCCAGGACGGTCAGGAAGCCGCCCAGGTCGGGGGCGTCCCACGCGCCGGTCAGGTAGGCCTCGCCGAAGCCGATGAGCTGGTGCCGCCCGACGCGGGCCCACAGCTCCTCGGGGCGGTGCACCGTCATCTCCGGTCCGCCGCGGCCGATGGTGCGGCGGCCCTCGGGCAGGTCGAGGTGCACGGTGACGTCGAGGCGGTCGACCGCGGCGACGAAGAGGCGCTGCGCGATCTGGGCCGAGACGCGGGCACGGGGGCCGCTGGGGACGACGTCGAGGCCGGGCCACCGGTCCGCCTGCGGCGGGCTGGTGGGACGGGACGGGGTCATGGTCATCGCGAGACGCCTTCCTGGTGGTGCGCGGGTCGCTGTCGGATGGGCAGGCGTCGCAGCCACAGCCACACGCCGTGCGTGCGGATGAGCAGCGAGCCCCGGAGAGAGGCGGGGGCAGCCCGGAACGGGCTCGTGTCGCTCCGGTACCCCGTGAGGGCGGCGCTGAACCGTGCGTCGCCGTCGGAGTGCAGGGTGACGGCGACGTCGAGTCGCTCGCCGGGCACCGGGACGACCAGCTCGTAGTGGCCGTCGGTGCCGTGGAACGGGGAGACGTACATCGCCTTGCCGGTGCGCGCGCGGCCCTGCTCGTCGGGGTGGACGAGGTAGGCGTGCCGGTCGCCGTAGGTGTTGTGCACCTCGACCACGCAGGCCTCGACGCCGCCGTCGCGCGCCAGCGCCCAGAAGACCGAGATCGGGTTGAAGCAGTAGCCGAAGGCGCGCGGCTGGGCGGCCATCAGCACCCGGCTGTCGGCGCTCAGGGTGACGCCCTGGAGGGCGAGGAAGTGCTCGACGTTGGCGCGGATGCTGCGATCGGGGGAGCCGAGGTGGTCGCGGGCCTCGAAGGAGCCCCGCAGCCAGGACGTCGACTTGTGGTCGGGCAGGTCGTCGAGGTCGACGAGCCAGGTGTGCGAGCGGTGCGTGAACGCCCGCTTCATCGGGGTCCGGCGCTGGTGGCGGATGGTCGTCTCGTAGATGACCCCGGCCGGCACGTCGGCGGCGGTGCGCTGCTCGGGCCAGGCGAGGCCGAGGTGCTCCACGGCCCGGAGCCCGGAGCGGGCGCCGTCCTCGTGGAAGCCCCAGCCGTGGTAGGCGCCGGCGAAGGCGACCCGGTCGCTGTCGAGCTCGCCGAGGCGCGCCTGGGCGGCGACCGAGGCCGGGGTGTAGAGCGGGTGCTCGTACTCCATCCGGTCGATCACGGTGGCCGGGTCGACGAGGTGCTCGCCGCCGAGGGTGACCAGGTAGTGGGTCTCGGTGTCGAGGCGCTGCAGCCGGGTCAGGTCGTAGGTGACGACCACCCCGCTCACCCCGTCGGGGCGCTCCTGCGCCTCGCTGGGGCGCAGGAAGTTCCACGACGCCCAGGTGTTCTCCAGCCGCGGCAGCACCGAGGTGTCGGTGTGCAGCAGCGCGGTGTTGGGCGAGTAGGGCATCGCGCCGAGCAGCTCGTGGTGCAGCGGCGTCGGCTCGGCCAGCAGCGCCAGGGCCTGCGAGGGGTGCGTCGCGAGCACCACGGCGTCGTACGACGCGACCGCGCCGTTGCCGTCGGTCACCTCGACGCCACCGGGCGTCTCGAGGACCGAGGTCACCTTGGTGCCGAGGCGGACCTCCTGCAGCACGCTGCCCACGCGCTGCACGTAGGTGTGCGAGCCGCCGGTCACGGTGCGCCAGGTCGGGGAGCCGAAGATGCTGAGCATGCCGTGGTGCTCGAGGAAGCTGAAGAGGTAGCGGGCAGGGTACTCCAGGGAGACCTCGGGGTCGCAGGACCACACGGCGGCGACCATCGGCTCCATGAAGTGGCGCACGAAGTAGTCGCTGAAGCCGCCGGCGACCAGGAACTCCCGCAACGTGCGGTCGTCCCCGTCGTTGCCGGTGCTGCCGCTGTCGGTACCGGTGCCGAGCACGGCCTTGGCCTGGCGGTGGAAGCGCGGGATCTCCGTGAGCATCCGCAGGTACGCCGGGCGGGTGAGGTGGCCGCGGGTCGGCAGCACACCCTGTCGCCCCAGCGCGCCGGCCCACTCGAGGTCGGAGTCGTCGTCGCGGATCGACATCGACATCTCCGACTGCTGCGTGGGCACCCCCAGCTCGGCGAAGAGCCGCAGCAGCACCGGGTAGGTGCGCCGGTTGTGCACGATGAAGCCGGTGTCGATCCCCAGCTCGTGGGTCGAGCCGTCCGGCCGGGTCTCGCTCACCCGGTGGGTGTCGGCGTGCCCGCCGAGGCGGTCGTCGGCCTCGTAGAGCGTGACGTGCGCCGTGCGGGAGGCGACGTACGCCGCCGTCAGCCCGGCCACGCCGGAGCCGACGACCGCGACCCGTCGAGGTGCTGCGCGGTGGGAGGAGCTCATGTCAGGCCTGGTCGAAGTCGATGACGATGGCCGACTCGAAGTTGGGGGTGGCGGAGCCGCCCTCGGGCTCGACGGTGATGCCGACCGCCTCGGCGGTCGCGGCGTCCCCGGAGAGCAGCACGACGTTGTCGGGCCCGTCGGGCATGAAGCCGGCTGCCTTCATCCGGCCGTCGCGCTGGAACCACAGCTCGTAGACCAGCCCGTCGCCCGGGTCGGCCATCCCCTCGGTGACGATGACGGCCTGGCGCAGCGACTTGGAGCGGGTGATGGTCGCCTTGGCGCCGTCCTCGAACGTGCGGGTGACGCTGCGGGCGTCCTGGGCCTGAAGGACGTCGGTGACCGCCTTGGGGGTGGTGAGCCCCGGACCGGCCTCGAGGTTCGAGGTGCCGTCCTCCCAGGGCTGGGTGACGGCGACGACGCCGCCGACGCCGAGCAGGGCCACCACGGCAGCCGCGGCGGCGACCAGGACCGGGAAGCGCCGGGTCCGGCGGGGGGCGACCTCCTGCCTCAACGGAGGCAGGGGGCGCACGGTGGCGATGTCGGCCAGGAGCCGGTCGCGCAGGGCGGGCGGCGGGGTGACCGGCGCGACCTCGGTGAGCAGGCCGGTGGCCTCGCGCAGCGAGTCGACCTCGTAGCGGCACTCGTCGCACTCGGCGAGGTGCCGTTCGAACCGGATCCGCTCGAGGTCGTCGAGCGCGTCGACGGCGTAGGCTCCGGAGAGCGCGTGTACGTCGTTCACTGGCCTACTCCCATCGTGTCTCGCAACCGGATGATCCCGTCGCGTATTCGTGTCTTGGCGGTGCCCACCGGTAGGCCCAGCATGCTGGCGACCTCGGTGTGCGTGTATCCCCCGAAGTAGGCCAGCTCGAGGGCCTCGCGCTGGACACTGGTGAGGCTCTTCAGTGCGTCGCGGACCCGGCGGGCCTCCATGGAGGCGTGTGCGGCTTCGGCGGTCGAGTCGTGCTCGACCGGCTGGTTCTGGCGGTGGTACGTGGTGTCGCGCCGCGTGGACGCCTCGGCCGAGCGGACCCGGTCGACGGCCTTGCGGTGCACGATCGTGAGCAACCAGGACATCGGGCTGCCCCGGTCGGCGTCGAACCTGGCCGACTGGCGCCACACGTCGAGCATGGCCTCCTGGAGGACCTCCTCGCTCTGGGCCGGGTCGCGCACGACCCGGAGCACCAGGCCGTAGGCCCGAGCGGAGACCGCGTCGTAGAGCTGCGCGAACGCCTGCTGGTCCCCCTTGGCGGAGGATCGGAGGAGCTCTGCGAGGTCGGGTGGCGCGGCTCCGCCTGCCGAGGTCCCCTGTGTGCGGGGGACCCCGGCGACGGTCGGCTTAGGCTCAGTCACGTGCTGATCTTCGCGCGTTGTTGCTCAGGTGCGAAAGATCAGGGCATCAGGACTGCGTCGATGACGTAGACCGTGGCGTTGGCGGTGGGCACGTTGCCGCACAGCACGTTGGCCGGGGTCTCGCCGTTCTGGACGGTCATGCCGTCCACGTCGCCCTCGACGGTGACGGTGTCGTTGTTGAGCGTGTCCTGCTCGCCCACGATGGCGTCGGGGTCGAGCTGCTCGCCGATGACGTGGTGGGTCAGGATCGCGGTCAGCGTCTCCTTGTCGGCGAGGACGGCGTTGAGGTCCTTCTCCGGGATCGCACCGAACGCGTCGTCGGTGGGGGCGAAGACGGTCAGCGCCTCGGCGCCGTTCAGGGTGTCGACAAGGCCGGCCTCGGTCACCGCGGTGACCAGGGTGCCGAGCAGCGGGTTGTTGCTGGCGGCGGTGGCGACCGGGTCGTTGACCATGCCGTCGAACGAGCCCTTGCCGTCGGTCGGGACGGCGCTGCAGGCCGGGCCGAAGACCTGGTCGCTGGCCGAGGCCTCGGCGGCGGCGTCGTCGCCCGAGTCCGTCGTTTCCGAGCTGGTGTCAGCGCTGGTGTCGGCGCTGGTCTCGTCGGCGTCGTCGCCACAGGCCGCGAGGCCCAGGGTCAGGGTGAGGGCGGTGGCAGCAAGGGCGCCGGTGCGGATGATCTTGGTGTTCTTCATGGGGTGTGCCTTCCGTAGGTGGCTTAACAACTGTTGTTCGGTGCTGCTGGGTGACCGGATTGGTCGGATGCTGTGTCCTGGGTCACCCGACGGTGACGCGCAGCTCCTGGATCCCGCTGGCGCCCTCGGGGAACGGCAGGGCGCGCGCGGGCGTCTGGGTGGTGCCGTCGCCGCTGATGGCGCGGGCGGCCACGGTGTGCTGGCCCTCGCTGGCGTCCCAGCGGTAGAACCACTGGCGCCAGTAGTCGTTGTTGACGCTCGGGCCCATCTCGGCGTCCTTCCAGGCGCCGCCGTCGATGCGCACCTGCACCTGGTCGACGCCGCCGAGCTGCTGGGCCCAGGCCACGCCGCCGATGACGTTCTCGCCGGTGGAGAGCTGGGCGAGCGAGGCGGGGGTGTCGATCCGGGTGGAGACCTTGATCGGGGCGTCGGTGGCCCAGTCGCGGTCGGTCCAGTAGGCCGACTTGTCGGCGTACGTCGTCAGGGTGATGCGGGTGATCCACTTGGTCGCGCTGATGAACCCGTAGAGGCCGGGGACGATCATCCGGGCCGGGAAGCCGTGGGCGCGGGGGAGCGCCTCGCCGTTCATGCCGATCGCGATCATCGCGTCGCGGCCGTCGGTGGCCAGGTCGAGCGGGGTGCTGATGGTCATCCCGTCGAAGTCGGTGGTGTAGATCTGGTCGGCCTTGTCGCCCACCCCGGCCATGTCGAGGAGGTCGGTCAGGCGGACGCCGAGCCAGCGGGCGCTGCCGACGAACTCGCCGCCGACGCTGTTGGAGACGCAGGTCATCGTGATGTCGCGCTCGATCAGGTCCATGGCGAGCAGGTCGTCGAAGGTCAGCTCGATCTCCTTCTCCACGTCGCCGTCGATGGTCAGCGTCCAGGTGTCCTGGTCGATGACGGGGGTGTCCAGGCGGGTGTCGACGCGGTAGAAGTCCGCGTTGGAGACGCGCAGCGGGGTGATGTCCTTGAACTTCCCCTCCAGGCCCTCGGGGAAGGCGCCCGCCGGGTCGGCCGGGGCGGGCAGCGCGATGTCGACGTTGCCGGTGCGCAGGGTGGTGATGAACCGGCCTGCACCTCCGAGGACCGCGGCGGCGGCCGCCAGCGCGCCGGCGGCGATCAGGACGCCGCGGCGGCTCGGGGTGGCACCCGACGTGCTCGAGGCCGGAGCCGCGTCCGCGCCGGCCCGGGTCGCAGAGGCCTTGCCGTGCAGCCACCACAGCGACGCGACGCCGACGACGGCGGCCACGAGGCTGGGCAGGAGGTCGGTGACGCCGCCCTGGTTGACGGCGGCGACCGCGGCCAGGAGGACCAGCGCGACCAGCAGCCCGGCGCCGTAGGCGAGGCGGCGGCGTGCCAGCACGCCGGCGACCCCGGCGAGGGCCAGCACGACCAGGATCACCGAGCCGACCAGGATGAGCTTGTCGGCGGTGCCGAACTGGCGGATCGCCCACTCCTTCATCGGGGTGGGGGTCAGGTCGATGACCTGCGAGCCGACGGCGAGGACCGGCGAGGACGACGGCACCAGCAGCGCGGCGACGAGGTGGGCCGCGGCCATGCCGAGGAGGGTCGAGACGACGCCGAGGGAGGCCCACAGCAACGCCGAGACCACCCCGTGCGTGCGCGTGCCGGCGTTGCCGGGGTCAGGCGTATCAGTGGTCATGGGGGTAGTTCGGAGCCCTGGGCCCCCGCGGATGTCCCATCCGGACCAGGCAGGATGTGGCGCATGTCCCACCACACCCCGCCCGAGGCGGCGTCGACGTCCGATGTGCTGGTCCACTACGCGGCGGCCGACGCGGTCGCCACGATCACCCTGGACTCCCCGCACAACCGCAACGCGCTCTCGCGCCGGCTCCTCGAGGAGCTGGGCGCCGCCCTGGCCCGCGCCGCCGAGGACGACGACGCCCGGGTGGTGGTGCTCGCTGCCACGGGCAAGGTCTTCTGCTCCGGCGCCGACCTGTCCGAGGCCTCGGGCGGGTCGATGGAAGAGGGGGCACGCGCCATCGTGGACCTCCAGCGGGTCGTGCTCGCCCACCCCAAGCCGGTCGTGACCCGGCTCCAGGGCCCGGTGCGGGCGGGCGGGATCGGCCTGGTCGCCGCCTCCGACGTCGTCGTCAGCGCCGGCGAGGCGACCTTCGCGCTCACCGAGGTCAAGCTCGGGCTGGCCCCTGCCGCGATCTCCCTGACCGTGCTGCCCCGGATGACCAGCCGCGCCGCCGCGCTGACCGCCCTGGGCGGGGAGGTATTCACCGCCGCCGAGGCGCTCGAGTCCGGCCTGGTCACCAGCGTGGTGCCCGCCGACGACCTGGACGCGGCCGTCGCCGCCGTCTGCGCCAGCCTGGCGACCGGCTCACCGCAGGGCCTGCGCGAGACCAAGGCGCTGCTCAACCGCGAGCTGCTGGCCCGCGTCGACGACCTCGGCGACGACCTCGCCGCGCTCTCGGCCCGCCTCTTCGGGTCCGACGAGGCCAAGGCCGCGATGACGGCGTTCCTGTCGCGGCCCAAGCGCTGACGAGGTCCCGCAAGACGCGGGGGAACGGGCAGAGCAGCGGTCCCCGCGCGAGCTTCGTACCGTGTCCGTGGGGCCGGGGGTCGTCGTGGATCGAGAAGATCCTCGGGCGTACGTCAACTGACCGGTCGGTGGTGCAGGACTGACCGGTCGATGGTGCAGAAGTGACCGCTCGTCCATCGACGACCGGCTCCAGCGCTCCCGTCAGGGCTCGGGCAGCGGCCCGAAGTCCTGGTTGCAGGCCTCGGCGCCGGCACAGGCGGCGAGGACCTCGGCGCGGCGCTCCAGCTCGGCCTCGACGGCGGCGTACCGCGGACGGCCGGTGACCGACTCGACCTGGTGCGGGTCGCGGTCGCGGTCGTACATCTCGACGAAGCCGTCGTGGAAGCGCACCCAGGTGTAGCGGTCGGTGCGGATGCCGCGGTAGAGCCAGCCGGTGTCGGGGGTCTCGGGCCGGAACGGCCCGCCCTGCACCAGCACGCCGCCCGGGTGCAGGTCCTCGGTCTCCTCCCCGCGCCACAGGTCCAGCAGCGACCGGCCGTCGACCTCCACCCCGGCCTCGGCGCCGGCGATGTCGAGGAAGGTCGGCACCAGGTCGACAATCGTGGCGGTGGCGTCCGTGGTGGTGCCGGGACCGATCCCGGGTCCGCGCACCAGCAGCGGGGTCCGCACGCTCTCCTCGTAGGGGAGGATCTTGCCGAACCAGCGGTGCTCGCCCATCTGGAAGCCGTTGTCGGTGACCAGGACGATGTAGGTGTTGTCGAGCTCGCCCTCGGCACGCAGCTGCTCGACCAGCGGCTCGAGCGTCTGGTCGAGGGCGTCCAGCGCGGCGGCGCGACCGCGGGCGCTGCGCACCACCTTGCCCTCCGAGAAGCTGCCCTGGCGCCGGACGAGGGCCTGCTTGTCCGACACGTCCGCCTCGTTGAACGACGGCGAGTCGATGATCGAGCGGGCCAGTGCGTCGGCCTCGGCCTGGTGCGGCAGCTCGCCGGTACGCCGCTGCTCCTCGCGCTGGGCGGGGGAGGGTCGCGGCGGCACCAGGCCGCACGTCTCGCTCTTGCACGTGTCCCGCTCCCGGGCGGGGTGCGGGGCGAAGTGGCTGACCCACAGGAAGAACGGGTCGTCGGATCCGGCCAGCCGGTCGACGTACTCGACGGCCTTCTCGCCGACGTAGTCGGTGTAGTAGCCCTCGACCTGGACGGGGCCGTCCTCGTCGTACTGGACGAAGTCGTAGTAGTCGGCGAAGCCGTGGCTGGTGGCGTCGAAGATGTCCCAGCCCGGGTCGCGGCCGTCGTTCTTGCTGTAGCCGTTGAGCATCTTGCCCAGGAACGCCGTGCTGTAGCCGGCCTCCTGGAGCCAGACGCCGATGTGCTGCTGGTTGTCGAAGGCGTCGTAACCCCCCTGCGGGGGGAAGTTGCCGCGCACGCCGTTGTTCTGGGCCAGCTGGCCGGTCATCAGCTCGGCCCGCGCGGGGCAGCACAGCGGGTGCGGGGTGAGCGCGTTCTCGAAGGTCAGGCCCGCCTCGCCGAGCAGTCGCTGCGCGTTCGGGAGGAACTGCATCTCGTCGAGGCGCTGGTCGTCGGTGGTGACCAGCACGATGTTGGGCCGGTCCTGTGACCGGGGCGCGACGGGCTCCGCCCGCAGCTGCACGACGGCGGCCACGGAGAGCAGCACGACGTAGGCCACGAAGGCCGCGACCAGCGGCCGCGGCAGCCGCGGCGGGGCGAGGGAGGGCACGCCAGGTCAGCGGACCCGGGGGAGCGGGCCGAAGTCGCGGTTGCAGGAGCGGGGGCCCGAGCAGCGCCCGAGCACGGACGCGCGGCGCGCCAGCTCGCGCTGCACCGCGGCGTACGCCGGCTTCCCGGCCACCGAGGCGACCTCGTGCGGGTCGCGCTGGCGGTCGTAGAGCTCGACGAACCCGCCGTCGTGGCGGGCGTAGGTGTAGCGGTCGGTGCGCACCCCCCGGTACAGCCAGCCCCGCGGGCCGGTCTCGGGCTTGAAGGGGCCACCCTGGATGAGCATCCCGCCGGGGTGCAGCTCGCGGTCGGAGCGACCGGTCCACAGCGGCAGCATCGAGACGCCGTCGAGGCGGCGCTCGCTGCGCGCCCCGGCCACGTCGAGGAAGGTCGCCGCCAGGTCGACGATGCTGACCGGGCTGTCGCTGGTGGTGCCGGGCGCGACCCCCGGGCCGCTGACGAGCATCGGCATCCGCAGGTTCTGCTCGTAGGGCAGCGTCTTGCCGAACCAGCTGTGCTCGCCGAGCGTGTAACCGTTGTCGGTGATGAAGACCACGTAGGTGTTGGCCAGCTCGCCGTCGGCGCGCAGCTGGGCGGCCAGGCGGGCGAAGGCGTCGTCGAGGGAGGCCAGGGCGCCGGCCCGGGCGCGGACCAGACGGCGGACCTTGCCGTCGGAGGTGCCGTGCTGGCGGCGCACCAGGCGGGGCTTGTCGGAGCGGTCACGCTCCTGGTAGCCCGGCGAGGCGATGATCTCGCCGGCCAGCCGGTCGGCCTCGTCCTGCTGCGGGAGGCGACCCAGCAGCCGCTCCTGGGCCTGGTAGGCCGGGGAGAGCTGCGGCGGGCCGTTCTTGCAGCTGGCGTCGTGGCAGCCCGAGCGGCCCTTGCTCGGGTGCGGCGCGAAGTGGCTGACCCACATGAAGAACGGGGCGTCCATGTCGCTCAGGTCGCCGGCGTACTCCACGGCCTTGTCGGCGAGGTAGTCGGTGTAGTAGCCCTCGACCTCGACCTTGCGGTCCTGCTCGAACTGGGTGAAGTCGTAGTAGTCGGCGTAGCCGTGGCTGGTCGCGTTGAAGATCGTCCAGCCCGGGTCGCGGCCGTCGCTCTTGTCGTAGCCGTTCAACGGCTTGCCGAGGAAGGCGGTGTTGTAGCCGGCCTGCGAGAGGTCGGTGCCGATGGTCGAGGAGGGGTCGAAGGCCGCGTAGCCGCCCTGGGGCGGGAAGTTGGTGCGCACCCCGTTGTTCTGCGCCATCTGCCCGGTGAGGATCTCGGCGCGCGCGGGGCAGCACAGCGGGTGCGGGGTGATCGCCTCGGACATCGTGAGGCCGTGCTCGCCGAGCAGCGCGCGCACCTTCGGCAGGAAGACCATCTCGTCGAGGCGCTGGTCGTCGCTGGAGAACAGCACGATGTTGGGCCGCTGGTCGCCGGGCGCGGACACCGGGGCGACGGCGCCGTCGGGCACCGTGCTGCCGGTGCCGGCGGCGGCGCTGATCAGGGCGATCACCAGGACGACCACGATCGCCACGGGCCACGGGCTGCGGGTGCGGGGCGCAGCGGCCTGGGGCGGGAGCGGGTCGGTCACGGGGCAGAATGTAGCCGTCGTCGGGCAACCTTCCGTGATCGTCAGGTGGTCGACCAGTACATGACCACCACCATCGGGACCCGCTCGGGCGCGTCCCTCCCAGGAGGCGCCGTGGCACGGCAGCGGCCCGACGGCGGCGCCCCGGCGCACGTCGACTTCGACGAGTTCGTGCTCGCCCGCTCCGCGGCCCTGCTGCGCACGGCCTACCTCCTCACCCACGACCACGCCCTGGCCGAGGACCTGCTGCAGGCCTCCTTGGCCAAGGCCTGGTTCGCCTGGGAGCGCATCGACCAGCACGAGGCCTACGTGCGCCGCATCCTGGTCACCACCTACGCCACCTGGTGGCGCCGGCGGTGGAACGGCGAGCACGCCACCGAGGAGCTGCCCGAGCCGCGGGCCGGGACGGGGACGGCCGACCCGACCGAGGGGGTCGGCCAGCGCCACGACCTGTGGACCGCGATGGAGCGGCTGCCGCGACGCCAGCGCGCGGTCGTGGTGCTGCGCTACTTCGAGGACCTCACCGAGGCCCAGACCGCCGCCGTCCTCGGCTGCTCGGTCGGGACCGTCAAGAGCCAGACGTCCAAGGCGTTCGCCAAGCTGCGCATCGACCCGTCCCTGGCCCCCGCAGACCTTCCCTCCGGCACCACCCGCACCGAGACCGAGGACCACTCATGAGCACCGTCGACGACCTGCGCAGCACCCTGGAGGACCACGCCCACGGGGTGCAGGACCCCGGCGCCACGCCCCGCGTGGTCGCGGTGCACGAACGGGTCCGCGGGCTGCGTCGCCGGCGGCGCACGACGGCGGGTGCGCTCGCCGCGGTGGTGGCGCTCGCCGGGGTCGGGATCGGGGTCCAGGTGCTGGGGGACCGGCAGACCGGCCCGGAGCCGGCGGGTGCGCCCCGCACGCTCGCCGACCAGGAGGTGCCGGCGACGGTGACGATCCTGGGCCGCGGCTACGAGTACGTCGAGGGGATCGACCTCGACACCGACGAGCGCGTCGCCACGGTCCGGCTGCCGCGCTCGGACGGTCCGAGGGCGGTGTCGTTGGCCGCGTCCGGCCTGGGTGAGGGGGCGGCCACGCTGGAGCTCTACGACAGCGGGGTCGCCCGCGCGGTCGGCGCCGGCTCCCTCGAGAGCCCGGTGCCGGTCGGGGCCGAGGCCGCGCGCTTGCGGGTGGTCCTCGAGGGGGTCGCGCCCGACGCGGAGGTGGGGCTGGCGGTCTACGAGCGGGCCGACGAGGGGCCGACCGGTGTGGTCGCCCCGAACGGGACGACCCACTTCCGCGACGAGGTGGCCGGCAACCCGCTGATCGCCGGCGCATTCGCCGAGCCCGGCGCGAGCGAGCTGGAGATGAGCTTCGAGCTCGACCGGCCCACCGTCGTGCGCTTCGCGACCACCTGTGCCAGCCCGACCAAGGGTGTGTGGGTGCAGTTCGACATCGACGACCAGCCCGGATGGTCGCGCGGGGCGTGCGGCGACGAGGGCGTCGAGGACGCCTCCGGGAGCTGGGGCTCCATGGCCGACCCGCTCGAACCCGGGACGCACACGGTCCGGGCCCGTCTGACCCGGGGCGCCGAGGGCGACCCGGTCGAGGACCCGGCCGCCGTGCTCGGCGTCGGCGCCTACGGCGAGCCGGAGACGGTGCAGCGCTCCGGGCTGTCGGTGGACGTGGTGGTCGAGCACGACGGGCGGCTGTGGAGGCTCGACGAGACGCTGCCCGCCGTCCGTGACGGCCGGCCGGTGACCCATCGGGTGAGCACGGAGGACGAGCCGCGCCTGGTCGGCTTCAACGCCCGCGGCGGCATCGTCGGGATGCGGGTCGAGGCTGGTCGGGCCGGGACGCTCGGGCTGACCAACACCCTGATCGGAGCCGGCAGGGGCGGCAGCAGCCTCTCCGGCCAGCTGCTCCGCGGGGACGACTACGAGCTCTCGCTTTACGACGACCGGGGCGGCTCCTTCGACGGCACCATCCTGCTCTACCGACCCGTCGGGTGAGCGGGGGAGACGGCGTTTCGTGGCTGCCGCGGCGGGACCGGTAAAGTCGCCTCCTTGCCGCGGCCCGATGGCCCCGGTCACCGGCCAGCAGGCCGGCACGAGGAGCACGTCGAGGAGAGCACGCGTTGAGCGACGATCTCGCAGCGCAGGAGACCGCGCGCGAACAGGCGTACGTCGACAAGGTCTACGCCCAGCTGGCCGTCGCGGCCGGCAACGCGCAGGCACTGGCCAAGGAAGGTCACGAACGGGGCCGGCTCGGTCACGAGGGTGGTCTCGTCGAGCGCGACGCGATGGTCTTCCAGGCCGCTCGCCGCATCGCCCAGCTCGACGCCGCGCACGAGGGCCTGGTCTTCGGACGCCTCGACCTGCACCCCGACCTCGATCCCGAGCCCCGCTACATCGGTCGCATCGGGCTGCGTGACGCCGAGCGCGAGTCGTTGCTCATCGACTGGCGGGCGCCCGCCGCGGCCGTGTTCTACCAGGCCACCGCGGCCACGCCGCAGCGTGTGATCCGGCGCCGGGTGCTGCGCTCCGACGGCGCCAGCGTGGTCGGCGTCGAGGACGAGCTGCTCGACGCGGAGGCGCTCGAGGAGACCGGGGCCGACCTGCCGATCATCGGCGAGGGTGCGCTGATGGCGCAGCTCTCCCGGGCCCGGGACCGCACCATGCACTCGATCGTGGCCACCATCCAGGCCGAGCAGGACCAGGCGATCCGGGCGCCGAGCCGCGGCGTCACCGCGATCTCCGGTGGCCCCGGCGTCGGCAAGACCGTCGTGGCGCTGCACCGTGCGGCGTACCTGCTCTACACCGACCGGCGTCGCTACGAGACCGGTGGCGTGCTGATCGTGGGCCCCAGCGGGGTCTTCATGCGCTACATCGAGCGGGTGCTGCCCAGCCTCGGCGAGACCGCCGTGGCCCTGCGCTCGCTCGGCGAGGTCGTCGACGGGGTGCGCGCAGCCCGGCAGGACGAGCCCGCGGTCGCCGACATCAAGGGTGCCGCCCGGATGGCGGAGGTGATGCGTCGGCTGGCGCGCCAGCAGGCGCCCGGCAGCCCGACGGAGTTCCGCCTCTTCTACCGCGACGACGTGCTGCAGCTCGACCGCGGCAGCCTGGGCCGGATCCGGCGCCAGCTGATGTCGCAGGGCCCGCGCAACCGGCAGCTGCCCCGGGTCCCGGGCGCGCTGCTCGACGCGCTGTGGCGCCAGGTGCGCGGCGAGCGTGGTCGCGAGCGTGGCCGGTCCTCCTTCGACGAGGACCTGCTGGGCGACCAGCGGTTCCTCGACTTCATCACGGCCTGGTGGCCGCCGCTGGCGGCGCCGACGGTGCTCGCGTGGCTGCGCGACCCCGAGCTGCTCGCCCGGATCAGCGAGGACGTGCTCTCCGCGGAGGAGCAGCGGGTGCTGAGCGCCTCCTGGACCGCGATGCCCGAGCAGCCCGTCGGCCGGGACCTCACGGTCCAGGACGTCCCGCTGCTCGACGAGCTGCGCTACGCGCTCGGCGACGTGCCCGACCGCAGCGACGACGAGGCGTCCCTCTCCGACACCTCGCTGCTCGAGGGGGGCCACGACATGGCCGAGCTGATGACGGCCGCGGACCGGGAGTACGCCCCGTCCGGGCGGGCCTGGGCGCCGCCGACCCACAAGATCGACGACGACCCGTTCGCGCACGTGCTCATCGACGAGGCCCAGGACCTGACGCCGATGCAGTGGCGGATGATCGGTCGCCGCGGGCGCACCGCCTCGTGGACGATCGTCGGGGACCCCGCCCAGTCGTCGTGGCCGGTGCCCGAGGAGGCCGCCGCCGCGCGCGCCGAGGCCACCGAGGGCAAGGCGCTGCACGAGTTCCACCTCTCGACGAACTACCGCAACTCCTCCGAGATCTACGACTTCGCCGCGGCGTACGCCCAGCGGGTCGGGCTCGACGCCGACCTGCCCACCGCGGTGCGCTCGACCGGCGAGGAGCCGCAGGTCGTCGAGGACGTCGCGGACCTGGAGGCCGCGGTCCGCGAGGCCGTGGTGGACCTCGCCGGCCGGGTGGGCGGCACCGTCGGTGTCGTGGTGCCCGCCGCGCGTCGCTCTGAGGTGAACAAGTGGCTGGCCTCGTGGCCCGAGCTGGGTGAGGACGCCGCCGGTGCCCGCGCCGCGGTCGACTCCACGGTCCAGGCCTCGGGTGAGGACCGCGTCGTCGTGCTCACCGGCCTGGAGACCAAGGGCCTGGAGTTCGACGGCATCGTGGTCGTGCGACCCCAGGAGATCGAGGACGAGTCGCAGACCGGTCGGGCCACGCTGTACGTCGTGCTCACCCGCGCCACGCAGCTGCTCACGACCGTCTCCTGAGCCGCGCCGGCCGGGCCCGCCCGGCCCCACTAGGCTGCCCGCATGACTGAGGCCACGCCGGATGCCCGCGCCGCGATCGAGGCGATCCAGGGGCACGAGGCGTGGGCGATCATCCGGCGCTCCACCCGGGCGGGCGACAAGGACACCGTGGGCCTGGTCGGGGGGCGACGCAGCGTCGTGGAGTCGCTGCTCGACGTGCCGCTGGAGGAGGGCCCGCCGGCCGACGGCCACCTCGCCGACCGGCTGCTCGCGATCCCCTTCCGCCAGGTCGCCGAGCGCGGCTTCGAGGCCCACGACGACGGCACCCCGCTGGTGGTCGTCGACGTCGAGACCGAGCTGGAGTTCTCCGTCGCCGAGGTGATCGAGGCGATCGACGACACCGGGGTCGAGTTCACCGACCGCGGCGGCTTCGACACCGACGACGCGGCGTACGCCGAGATCGTCGAGGCGATCATCCGCGACGAGATCGGTCAGGGCGAGGGTGCCAACCTCGTCATCGGGCGCCACTACCGCGCGCAGGTCGCCGACTGGGGCACCGCGACCGCGCTCACCGTCTTCCGGCGCCTGCTCGAGCGTGAGCGCGGCGCCTACTGGACCTACGTCTTCTTCACCGGCGACCGGTTCCTCATCGGCGCCAGCCCCGAGCGGCACGTCTCCATCCACGACGGCGACGTGCGGATGAACCCGATCTCCGGCACCTTCCGGATCCCGCGCGAGGGCGACGTCAAGGGTCGGCTGCTGGACTTCCTGCGCGACGAGAAGGAGATCTACGAGCTCTTCATGGTCGTCGACGAGGAGCTCAAGATGATGTGCGACATCTGCCACGAGGGCGGCCAGGTGCTCGGGCCGTTCCTCAAGCCGATGACCCACCTCGTGCACACCGAGTACCTGCTGGCCGGTCGCACCGACCGGGACCCCCGCGAGGTCCTGCGCGACACGATGTACGCCGCCACCGTCACCGGCAGCCCGGTGGAGAACGCCTGCCGGCTGATCAAGACCTACGAGACCGAGGGGCGCGGCTACTACGGCGCCGCGCTGGCGATCCTCGGGCGCGACGAGCGCGGCGGCCCCGTGGTGGACAGCCCGATCGTGATCCGCAGCGCCGACGTCGACCTCGAGGGCAACCTCAAGGTGACCGCCGGGGCCACGTTGGTGCGCGACTCCGACGCGGCGTACGAGGTGGCCGAGACCCACGCCAAGGCTGGCGGCATCCTCAGCGCGTTCGGCCTGGTGCCGCCCGCGCCCGCGCCCAGCGTGCCCGTGGCCGAGCTCGCCGCCGACGAGGACGTGCTGATCGCCCTGAACGCCCGCAACCGGCGGCTGTCGTCGTTCTGGCTCACCGACCAGGCCGACGAGGACCCGGACCCGCGGCTGGCCGGGCGCAGCGTGGTCATCCTCGACGGCGAGGACGACTTCGTGAACATGCTGCGCCACGTGCTCGGCGTGATCGGCCTGAGCAGCACCGTGGTGCGCCACGAGGACTACGTGCCCGGCTGCCTCGACGGCCACGACCTGGTCGTGGTGGGGCCCGGCCCCGGCGACCCGCGCGACGGCACCGACCCGAAGATGCAGCACCTGCGGGCCGCGGTCGCCGAGCTGCTGGAGCAGGAGCAGCCGTTCCTGGCGGTGTGCCTGGGCCACCAGGCGCTGTGCCACCAGCTGGGGCTGGACCTGGTGTACAAGGACATCGTCTTCCAGGGCACCCAGTCGCCGGTGCGCCTGGACGGTCGCACCGAGCGGGTCGGCTTCTACAACACCTTCGTGGCCCGGGTCGGCGCCGACAGGAGGCTGCCGGCGGGGGTCGAGGTCGACACCGACCCGGAGACCGGCGACGTGCACGCGCTGCGCGGACCGCACTTCCGCGGGATCCAGTTCCACGCCGAGTCGATCCTGACCCAGAACGGCTACGACGTGCTGCACACCCTCGTGCGTGATCTCCTCGTCCCCTCGAAATGACCGAACGGACGATGTCCCGGGCGCCGAGGGAGGTAGTGTTCCTTCTCGACACGCCCTGCGCGTCGAAGCCCGATGAAGACTGCCCCCCAGCTTCATCGGGCTTGTCGCATTTGAGGGCCCGGTCGCACCAACGCGGCCCGGCGTGAGCGTCCCTGACGTGGTGGTGGTCGACCACCACGACTCCTACACCCAGAACCTGGTGCACCTCGTGGCCGAGGTGACCGGGCGGCTGCCCCGGGTGGTCCAGCACGACGAGACCGACCCCGACGACGTGCTGCGGCACAGCCACGTGCTGCTCTCGCCCGGCCCCGGCCACCCGGCGCAACCGCAGGACTTCGCCGTCGGCGTCGAGGTGCTGCGCCGCGCCACCCGCCCGGTCCTCGGCGTCTGCCTGGGCATGCAGGGCCTGGTCAGCGTGTACGGCGGCCGGGTCGGGCGGATCCGGCCCGCCCACGGCACCGTCTCGCAGCTGCGCCACGACGGTCGGGGCGTCTTCGCCGGGCTGCCGCAGGACTTCGACGTGGTGCGCTACCACTCGCTGGCCGCGCTCGAGGTGCCCGACTGCCTCGAGGTGAGCGCCACCTGCGCCGGCCAGCGCAGGGGCGACGCGGCGGAGGCTCCGGTGGTGATGGGGGTGCGGCACCGCGACCTGCCGCTCGAGGGCGTGCAGTTCCACCCCGAGTCGGTGCTCTCGCGCCACGGCGCCGCGCTGGTCGCCTCGTTCCTGCGGAGCGAGCATGGATGACCCGGTGGCGCTGTTCGAGCGGACGGCGGCGGCGTACGAGCGGTGCTTCTGGCTGGACGGCGGCGGGGCGCGCGAGTGGTCGGGTCGCCGCTCGATCCTCGGCTGGCTCGAGGACGACGACGTGTCGCTGAGCTACGACGCCGGCCGCCGGGAGGTCACCCGGCACGCCGGTGGCCGCGCCGAGGTGGTCGGTGACGACGTGTTCGCGGTGCTCGAGGCCGAGCTCGCCGCCGGTGCGCCGAGCGACCAGTGGTTCGGCTACCTCGGCTACGCCTGCCGCCCCGACCTCCCCGCCCGCGCCTCGGTCGACCTGCCGGACGCGGTGTGGATGCGGCCGCGGCACGTGCGGTTCTTCGAGCACCCGGAGCCACCGGACGCGCCGACGGTTTCCCCGGGTACCCGGGGAAACTGGATGCGTTCGGGTGTTGCAACACCCCAACGCCTACGGAATCCCCGGGTACCCGGGGAAACCGCAGGTGCCCCCGACGCCTACCGAGCGGCGTTCGAGGAGGTCCAGGAGCGCCTGCACGCGGGGGACACCTACGAGGTGAACCTGACGCTGCGCGGGGAGATCGTCTCGACCCTGGACCCGGTCGCGGCCTACCTGCGGCTGCGCGCGCTCAACCCGGCGCCGTACGCCGGCTTCCTGCAGCACGACGTGCCAGGGGCGCGCGGCTGGCTGCTGAGCAGCAGTCCGGAGCGCTACGCGCTCGTGGGGGCCGACCGGGTGCTGGAGACGAAGCCGATCAAGGGCACGGTGCCCCGCGGCACCGACCCCGAGCAGGACGCCCAGCGGCGCCGCGAGCTGGCCGAGGACCCCAAGCAGCGCGCCGAGAACCTGATGGTCGTCGACCTGCTGCGCAACGACGTCGCGGGCGTGTGCGAGCCGGGGTCGGTCGAGGTGCCGACGCTGATGGAGGTCGAGTCCTACACCAGCGTCCACCAGCTCGTCAGCGTCGTGCGCGGACGGCTGCGCGACGACGTCACCACGGTCGGGGCGCTGCGCGCGCTCTTCCCGGCGGGGTCGATGACCGGCGCGCCCAAGCGCCGCACCATGGAGGTCGTCGACGCGGTCGAGGCCACGCCGCGAGGCGCGTACGCCGGGGCGTTCGGGTGGGTGAGCGCCGACGGGCGGGCCGACCTGGGGGTGGTGATCCGGGCCCTGGGCACCACCGGCGGGGGCCGGTGGGCGCTGGGCACCGGGGGCGGGGTCACCGTGCTCTCGGAGGTCGACGACGAGTGGGCCGAGGCGCTGCTCAAGGCGGAGCGGCTGCGGGCGGTCTTCGAGGACTCCGCGCGCGGAGGGTGAGCCCGGGCCGCTAGCCTCGACGCATGCAGAAGCCGCACGTCGTCGTCCTCTTCGGGGCGACCGGGGACCTGTCCAAGCGCAAGCTCCTGCCGGGGCTGCTGCACCTCTTCCAGGCCGACTTGCTCAACGACTCCAAGATCGTGGGCACCTCGCTGGAGGACCTCACCCACGAGCAGTTCGTCGAGCTGGCGCGCACGGCGTGCCAGGAGTTCGCCAAGGACGACTTCGACGCCGACACCTGGCACGCGTTCGCCGAGATGCTCACCTACGTCTCGCAGTCGCAGGGCTCGGAGGCGCTGCGCGACGAGGTCTACCGCGTCGAGACGCTGCTGCCCGGCGACATCCACGACAAGCGGCGCCTGCACTACCTCTCGGTGCCGCCCAGCGCTGCCCTCTCGGTGCTCAAGCAGCTCGACGAGTGCGACCTGGTGGAGCGCTCCCGGGTGGTGATGGAGAAGCCGTTCGGCACCGACCTCGAGTCCGCGAAGATCCTCAACGCGCGGGTGCACGAGGTCTTCGACG
Organism: Nocardioides dokdonensis FR1436; assembly: GCF_001653335.1. Classification (NCBI taxonomy): domain Bacteria; kingdom Bacillati; phylum Actinomycetota; class Actinomycetes; order Propionibacteriales; family Nocardioidaceae; genus Nocardioides; species Nocardioides dokdonensis. Next base: position 1,099,623 of record NZ_CP015079.1, on the reverse strand, counting down.
AGTCGCAGGTCTTCCGCATCGACCACTTCCTCGGCAAGGAGGCGGCCCAGAACATCCTGGCCTTCCGTTTCGCCAACGGGCTCTTCGAGCCGATCTGGAACCGCAACTTCATCGACCACGTGCAGATCGACGTCCCCGAGACCCTGGGGCTGGAGGGGCGCACCTCGTTCTACGAGGCCACCGGGGCCTACCGCGACATGGTCGTCACCCACCTGATGCAGGTGCTGACCTTCATGGCGATGGAGCCGCCCACCTCCCTGACCCCCGACCCGATCAGCGACGAGAAGCTCAAGGTCTTCCGGTCGATGAAGCCGATCGAGCCCCACCACGTGGTCCGGGGTCAGTACGTCGGCTACCGGGGCAAGGAGGAGGTGGCCTCCGACTCCGACACCGAGACCTTCACGGCGCTGCGCGTGGAGATCGACAACTGGCGCTGGGCCGGGGTCCCGTTCTTCCTGCGCACCGGCAAGAAGCTGGCCGAGAGCGCCCGGATCATCTCCATCGCGTTCAAGGAGCCGCCGCTGACGATGTTCCCGGCGGGCTCGGGCGTGGGCACCCACGGGCCCGACCACCTCACCTTCGACCTGGCCGACCAGTCGCGGATGTCGCTCTCGTTCTACGGCAAGCGGCCCGGACCGGGGATGAAGCTGGACAAGCTGTCGATGCAGTTCGCCACCCACGACACCGCGTCCTCGGGGCTGGTCCTCGAGGCGTACGAGCGCTTGATCCACGACGCGATGCGCGGCGACCACACGCTGTTCACGACCGCGCAGGGCATCGAGGAGCTGTGGGCGAAGTCGATGCCGCTGCTCGACGCCCCGCCGCCGGTGCGCAGCTACCCGCCCGGCTCGTGGGGGCCCAACGCCATCCACCAGCTCATCGCGCCGCGCGCCTGGCGGCTGCCCTTCGAGCGGGAGTGGCGCGACCCGAACGCCACCGAGGCCTGAGGGCCCTCAGACGTCGGTCTGGGCCCGGGTCTCGGACCCCAGGTCGACCGAGCGCCGGGTGTTGGTCATCGCGGTGACCACGGTGGTGCCCAGGCGGCCCTCCCGGTCGAAGACCGTGGCGGTGCCCACCGAGATGCCCTCGTGCTCGACCCGGTCGGCGGCGTGCAGCCCCACCGTCACCCCGGCCGGACGCCGGGCCAGGGTCAGGGTGATGTCGGCGTTGATGTGCTCGACGCCGGCGCTGCCCCAGTTGCTGGTCAGGCTGGTGCCGTCGGCCATCGCGGCGACGGCCTGGAAGCCGGTCAGCGGCTCGCCGGAGACGATCGCCGGCGGCGTGTTCCAGGTGGTCTTGCGCCCGGCGTTCTGGTGCGCGCGGAAGTCCTGGGACCAGTCGGCGTCGCTGCGCAGGAACGGCACGTGCGGCTCGTCCGAGACCGGCGCGACCTCGAGCGGCGGCGGCTGCGGGGCGTCGTCGGGCATCCAGACCTCGCCGGTCGCCGGCTCCCCGGTGCGCAGGAACAGCACCGAGGCGCGGGCGGTGGTCGTGTCGTCCTGGAGCAGGTGCACGTCGAGCAGGCACAGCCGCGGGCCCTCGCGCACGACGGTGGTCTCGAAGCGGCACGGCGCCCTGCGGGTGGGCCGGAACAGGTCGACGGTCATCCGCACCGGCACCAGCTCGCTGCGGCCCGCAGCATCGATCGTCTGCTCGGCCGCCCGGGCCAGGGCGCCGCTGATGGCGACGCCGTGCAGCTGGTCGTCCGACCAGCTGCTGACCGCCATGTCGCCGGGCACCAGGGATTCGCCGTCGAGGCGGAAGAAGGAGAGGTCCACGCCGAGACCCTAGAAGGCGTCGCCCTGCGGCGCGCTGCCGGGCAGCTCCAGCACCAGCCGCGCCCCGCCGTACGCCGACGCCTCGGCGCGGACCGTGCCCGAGTGCCGCTCGGCGGCCTGGGCCACGATGGCCAGCCCGAGACCGGAGCCGGGCATGGAGCGGGACTCGTCGGAGCGGTAGAACCGCTCGAACACGTGCGGCCGGTCGTGCTCGGCGATGCCGGGGCCCTCGTCGTCGACCGACAGCGTGCCGTCCAGCAGCCGGACCCGGACCGTGGCGCCGGGCGGGCTCCACTTCGCGGCGTTGTCGAGCAGGTTGGTGACCGCGCGCTCGAGGGTGCCGGACTCGCCCACGACCTCCCACGACTGCGTCTCGACGTCGAAGACGACTCCCGCGGCGCGACGGCGCACCCGGGCGACCGCGTGCTCGACGAGCTCGGCGAGGTCGACGGTGCCGACCACGTGGGTCAGCGGCTCGTCGCGCGCGAGCTCGACGAGGTCGCCGATGAGGGTGGTGAGCTCCTCGGTCTGGGCCCGCACGTCGTCCATCAGCTCCAGGCGCGCGGTCGGCGGGAGCTGCAGGGCCTGCGGGTCGTCGTCGGTGGCGGTGGCCTGGCTGAGCAGGTCGATGTTGGTGCGCAGCGACGTCAGCGGGGTGCGCAGCTCGTGCCCGGCGTCGGCGACCAGGCGCCGCTGGCGGTCGCGGGAGGCGCCGAGCGCGGCGAGCATCTGGTTGAAGGCGCTCGACAGGCGCGCGATCTCGTCGTCGCCCTCGACCGGGATGGGGGTCAGCCGCTCGGTGCGGGCGATGGTCTCGACCGCCCCGGTGAGGCGGCGCACCGGCTTGAGGCCGTTGCGGGCCACGCCCCAGCCGGCGAACCCGGCCAGCACGACCCCGGCGATGCCGAGCAGCAGCGTGACGAGCCCGACCTTGGTCAGCACCCGCTCCTGCGCGTCGAGGGACTGGGCGATGACCAGCGCCTGTCCGTTGCTCTGGGCCGGGACGGCGACCACGCGGAACCGTTCGTCGCCGGTGTCGATGGTGCGCATGCTGGAGCCCCGCCCGCGCACCGCGACGAAGTACTCCGGGTCGCCGAGCTCGATCTGGGGCGCGTCCCGGTTGCGGTCCGCGGAGACGACCTCCGGCTTGGGGTCGGTGGAGATGAAGGCGATGCTGATGTCACCGGCACCCAGGGCCCAGGACGGGATCTCCGCGGTGACCGTGAGCTTCTGCAGCGCGTCGGCGCTGGCGGCGGCCTGGGCGCGGTCGAGCAGGGAGTCGTCGAGGGTGTCCTGGAGCTGCAGACGCATCGTCAGGTAGGCGCCGGCCGCGACCAGCGCGACGGTCAGCCCGACCGCCATCGTGGTGAGCAGGGTGACTCGTCCGGCCAGGGAGCGGCGGTAGAGCGTGTGGCCGGGCGTGCTCATGACTCCTTCAGCACGTATCCGACGCCGCGCACGGTGTGCAGCAGGCGGGGCTCGTCCTCCGCCTCGGTCTTGCGGCGCAGGTAGCCGACGTAGACCTCGAGGGAGTTGGCGGTGGTGGGGAAGTCGTAGCCCCACACCTCCTCGAGGATGAACGAGCGCTCCAGCACCCGTCGGGGGCGGCGCAGGAACATCTCGAGCAGCGCGAACTCGGTGCGGGTCAGCTCGATGAGGCGCTCGCCACGGTGCACCTCACGGGTCGCGGTGTTCATCGACAGGTCGGCGAAGACCAGGGTCTCCTCGGCGTCGCCGTGCACCGGCACGGTGCGGCGCAGCAGCGCCCGCAGGCGCGCCAGCAGCTCCTGCAGTGCGAACGGCTTGGTCAGGTAGTCGTCGGCGCCGGCGTCGAGCCCGTCGACCCGGTCGCCCACCGCGTCCCGGGCGGTGAGCACCAGGATCGGCACGTCGTTGCCGGCGGAGCGCAGCGCGCGGGTCGTGTCGAGGCCGTCCAGGCGCGGCATCATCACGTCCATCACCACCACGTCCGGGCGGGCGGCGGCGATCTGGGCGAGTGCCTCGGCGCCGTCGGTGGCCAGCGCGACGGCGTACCCGTTGAACTCGAGCGAGCGTCGCAGCGACTCGCGCACCGCTCGGTCGTCGTCGACGACGAGCACGCGGGACCGGGCGGTCGGGGAGGCGTCGGGGGCGGTCACGGCCCTCACTCTGCCAGGAGGCCCTGAGTGGGTGCTGAGAGTCGGGACCGGCGCCCGGGCCTCCCCGGGCGCTGACAAACACCGCGGCGCGGGCTTACCGTGCTGGTACATCCGATGGGGGGCCTTCGATGATGCTGCACCGACTCGTGGCAGGCGCGCTCACGCTGCCCCTGCTCGTCGGCACACCTGCGAGCGCGAGCGCGTCCTCGGAACCGGAGCCGCGGCTGCCCGGGCGCTTCGAGCAGCGCGTGGTGGTGGACGACCTCTACATCCCCACCGCGGCGGCCTTCGCCCCGGACGGCGAGATCTTCGTCGCCGAGAAGAGCGGGGTCGTGAAGGTGGTGGCGCGCCCGGGCGCCCGGCCCGCGGTCTTCGCCGACCTCACCGAGGAGGTCCACAACCTCTACGACCGCGGCATGCTGGGGCTCGCGGTCGATCCCGACTTCCCGCAGCGGCCCTACGTCTACGTCCTCTACGCCTACGACCACGTCCTGGGCGACCCGGATCCGGCGCCGCGCTGGGGCACCCCGGGCTCCTCCTACGACGAGTGCCCGGACCCGTCGGACGGCGGGCCGGGGGCGGAGGAGAGCGGGTGCCTGGCCAGCGGCCGGCTCAGCCGCCTCACCGCCGGGGCCACGGACGCGGGGTGGGTGATGACCGGCGAGGAGGACGTGCTGGTCGAGGACTGGTGCATGCAGTACCCCAGCCACGCCACCGGGTCGCTGCACTTCGGTCCCGACGGCTACCTCTATGCCAGCGGCGGCGAGGGCGCGCACTACTCGCAGGTCGACCACGGCCAGGTCGAGGCGCCGTACTGGCCCGGAGGCAGCAACCCCTGCGGCGACCCGGACCTCGAGGGCGGGTCGCTGCGAGCGCAGGACCTGCGCACCCCCGGTGACCCGCTGGGCCTGTCGGGGACGGTGATCCGCATCGACCCCGACACCGGTCGTGGCGCGCCCGGCAACCCGTTCGCCGGCACCGGGGACGCCAACCTCGAGCGGATCGTCGCCTACGGGCTGCGCAACCCCTTCCGGTTCGCCTTCCGCCCCGGTGTCGCGCCCACGCGTCCGGAGGTGTGGGTCGGGGACGTCGGCCAGGGCGGCTTCGAGGAGATCGACCGGTTCCGGGTGGGCGCACCGGCGCAGAACTTCGGCTGGCCCTGCTACGAGGGACCGGCCCGCAACCCCGGGTTCGACCCGGTGGACCTGCCGCTGTGCGAGTCGCTGTACGACGAGAGGTCGGCCGCGGCGCCGTACTTCGCCTACCCGCGCCGGGGGAAGATCGCGGGCGAGTCGTGCCCCGACGGCTCCTCGTCGGTCTCCGGCGTGCAGTTCGCGGCCAGCCGGACCTACCCGGACCGCTACGACGGGGCGCTGTTCTTCTCCGACTTCTCCCGCCAGTGCATCTGGGTGATGAAGACCGGCCCCGGCGGGCTGCCGGACCCGGACCGGGTCCGGCCGTTCCTCCCGGGTGCTGCCAGCCCCGTCGACCTGCTGACCGGCCCCGACGGGGACCTGTACTACCTCAGCCTCGGCGTGGACGCCTCCGGCAACTTCGAGGAGCGCGGCGGGTCGCTGCGCCGCATCCGCTTCGCGGCCGGCAACCGGATGCCCACGGCGGCGCTCGAGGCCGACCGCACCTGGGGTCCCGACCCGCTGCCGGTGGTGCTCGACGCCGGCGGCTCGAGGGACGCCGACGGCGACGACCTCGCCTTCGCCTGGGACCTCGACGACGACGGCCGGTTCGACGACGCGACGGGCAGGCGCGTCCGCGCCGTCCTCGACGGGCCGGGCGACGCGGTCGTGCACGTGCGGGTCAGCGACGCACGCGCCCAGGACGTGGCCTCGCTCCGCCTGCACCCGGGGGACCAGGGCCCGCCGGTGCTCGACGTGACGGCGCCGAGCCGGTCGCTGCGCTGGGCGGTCGGCGACCGCATCCCGCTGGGTGCCACGGCCGTCGACCCGGACGGGTCCGAGGTGCGGGTCTCGTGGGCGGTCGTGGTCGAGCACTGCCCCGGCGGGCTGTGCCACTCCCACGAGGTGCTGGGCGCCGGCACCGACCCCGACGTGGTCGCGCCCGACCACGAGCACCCGTCCTACCTGCGCGTGCAGTACCGCGCCACCGACGAGCGCGGGCTGAGCAGCACCGAGTCGTTCCGCCTCGAGCCGCGCACGGGCGACCTGCGGCTGCGCACCCGTCCGAAGGGGCTGCGGGTCTCCGTCGCCGGAGCGAGCCACCGCACCGGGTGGACCGGCACCTTCATCGTCGGCTCGAAGGTCAGCCTCAGCGCACCGCGGGTGCAGCGTCGCCGGGGCCACGGGGGTCGCGGGGGTCGCCGGGTGGTCTTCCGGCGGTGGTCCGACGGTGGCGAGCGCAGCCACGTGGTGGAGGCCGCCGAGGGGCGGCTGCGGCTGAAGGCGATCTACAGGTAGCGCGCGGCCAGCGTCGCCGCGCGGGCGCCGTACCCGCCGCCGACCAGGCAGGCGTGCACGAGCAGCGGGAAGAGCTGGTGCAGGGCGACCCGGTCCTCCCAGCCGTCGGCCAGCGGGGTGGCCTCGTCGTAGGCCGCGAGTGCCACGGGCAGGTGCGGCAGCCCGAAGAGCGCCAGCATCGCCAGGTCCATCTCCCGGTGCCCGCCGTACGCCGCCGGGTCGACGACCCAGGACGTGGCCGGTGCGCCGGGGGCGGCGCCGCTGGTGGTGTCGGTGCCCCACAGGACGTTGCCGTTCCACAGGTCGCCGTGCAGGCGGGCCGGGGGCTCCTCGGGCAGCAGCGCGGTGAGGCGGCCCACGAGGCGTTCGAAGGTCGCGACCTGGGCATCGGTGACCGCGCCGCGGTCACGGGCGAGCTTGACGTAGGGCAGCAGCCGGCGCACCGCGTAGAACTCCGCCCAGGTGTCGGCGCTGCGCTGCGGCAGCGGGAGGCGGGCGATGAAGCCGTCCCGCGGGTCCCCCGGTCGGCCACCGAAGGCGGGCGCGCCCGCGGCATGGGTGGCGGCCAGGGCGCGGCCGAAGTCGGCCGCGGCGTCGGCGCTGACCTTGCCGGGCTCGATCCAGCGCAGGATCACGCAGTCCGCGTCGGCGGCCAGCAGGTCAGGCACCTGCACGCCGCCGGCCCCCTGGGCCTCGGCGAGCCAGGTCAGCGCGGACGCCTCGGCCTCGAAGAAGCCCGCGGGCGCCTGGGGCAGGGTCTTCATCAGGGCGGTGGTGCCGTCGGAGAGGCGCAGCTTGGTGGCCCGGCAGACGTCGCCGCCGGCCACGGGCGCGGTGGCGACGACCGCGCCGCCGAGGAGCTCCTCGGCGCGACGGGCCAGCACCGGGTGGCGGGTCACGCCCGCTCCGTCGCGCTCTGCTCCGTCGAGTCGAGCACCGCGGCGACGACCGCCGCACTCGTGCGCTCCACCATGGTGAGCACCTCCTCGAACCCTTCGTCCCCACCGTAGTAGGGGTCCGGGACCACCCCACCGGTCCCGACGGGATCGTGGTCGCGGAAGAGCTGCACTCGCTCGCTGCGCCCGCCGACGTCGGCGAGGTTCTGCTCGTCCATGACGAGCACCAGGTCGTGCTCCTCCAGCCAGCCGGCGTCGAAGTGTCGCGCCCGGTGCGTGCTGGGGTCGTATCCCTGCGCGCGCAGGGCGGCGGCGGCGCGGGGGTCCATCGGCTTGCCGACGTGCCAGTCGGCGGTGCCGCTGCTGGCCACGCGCACCTGCGCGGCGAGCCCCGCCTCCTCGACCTGGCGGGAGAGCACCACGTCGGCCATCGGTGAGCGGCAGATGTTGCCCAGGCACACCAGGGCGACGGCGTACCGCCCGGGCACCCGGGGAGCGGGGATCGTGGGAGCGCCGGGCCGGTCGGGGGTCACGTGTCGGAGCCGATCAGCGAGTCGACGGCCCAGGTGACGACGGTGATCACGATCGCGCCGCCCACCGCGGGCCAGAACCCGGTGACCCGGAAGCCGATGTCGAGGAGGTCGGCGATCTCGTCGGTCAGCAGGAGCATCGCGGCGTTGATCACGAGCAGGAACAGCCCGAGGGTGAGGATGATCAGCGGCAGGGCCAGCAGCTTGAGGACCGGTTTGATGATCGCGGTCACCGTGCCGAGGATCGCGGCCACCACGAGCAGCGGCAGGATCTTGTCGGCCAGCTCGGCGTTGCGCGGGGTGAAGCGGATGCCGTCGAGGAGCCAGGCCGCGGCGCTCAGAGCGACGGCGTTCGTCAGGAGCCAGGTCAGGAATCGCACGGGGTCGAGTGTGTCAGGTCGGCGGATCCGTAGGCTGCGCACGTGGTCCCGGTCGGTGGTGTGGAGGTCATGCTCCTGGGGGCGGGGCTGTCCGGCCTCGTGCTCCTGGGGCTCGCGATCGTGCTGCAGCGGCGCACGGGCGTGGTGTGGGCGTGGGCGTTCGCCGGGCTGGTGTGGTCGCTGGTGGTGATCGCGCTGGTGACGCTGCTGCCGGCGCAGGGCGATCCCGGGGTGGTCTACGCCGAGGACCGGCTGGGCACCTGCTCGTTCGACCTCGGGGGCCCGGCCCCCGACGGGTTCTGGATCTTCCCCGGCGGCCAGCGGCTGCTCAACGTGTTGATCTTCGTGCCGCCGGGTGCGCTGATGGTCGTGGCGGCGGCCCGCTGGCGCGCGGGCCGGGTCCTGGCGCCGCTCGGCCTGGGGCTGCTGGCGGCGTACTCGGTCGGCATCGAGTGGACCCAGCTGGAGCTGGCCCGACTCGACCGGGCCTGCGACGTCACCGACGTCGTCGACAACGTCGCGGGCGCCGTGCTGGGCGCCGGTGCGGGGCTGTTGCTGCTGCCGGTCCTGAGGCCCTGGCGTGCCCGGCGCCGCGCCACCGGCTGACCGGACCCGTGATTAGGGTGACGCCATGAGCACCCCGTCACCCCAGTTCAGGGGACCCCGGCCCCGCGCGCACATCCGCGACATCCCCGCGTACGTGCCCGGCAAGCCGCCCACCCCGCGGCCCGGTCTGACCGCCTACAAGCTGTCGAGCAACGAGAACCCCTACCCGCCGCTGCCCGGCGTCGTCGAGGCGTCCACGCGGGCCGTCGAGGTGATGAACCGCTACCCCGACATGGGCAGCGTCGCGCTGTACGAGGCGCTGGGCCGGCACCTGGGCGTGCCGGTCGACCACCTCGCGGCGGGCACCGGGTCGGTGGCGCTGATCTACCAGCTGCTGCAGGCCTTCTGCGAGCCCGGTGACGAGGTCGTCTACGCCTGGCGCTCCTTCGAGGCCTACCCGATCGCGGTCACCGCCGCGGGCGCTCGGTCGGTGCAGGTGCCGCTGCGTGCGGACGGGCACCACGACCTGGAGGCGATGGCCGCGGCGATCACCGAGCGCACCCGGGTGGTGATGGTCTGCACGCCCAACAACCCCACCGGTCCTGCGGTCACCCAGGCCGAGCTCGACAGGTTCCTGGCCGCCGTGCCGGCGCACGTGGTCGCCGTGGTCGACGAGGCCTACCTCGAGTTCGTGCGGATGCCCGACGCGGTCGACGGTCTCGCGACCTACCGCGCCCACCCGAACGTCGTGCTCTTCCGGACCTTCTCCAAGGCCTACGGCCTCGCCGGCTTCCGGGTCGGGTACGCCGTCGCTCAGCCCGAGGTCGCCGGCGCGCTGCGCGCCGTCTCGCTGCCGTTCGGGGTCTCGTCGGTCGCCCAGGCCGCCGCGCTGGCCTCGCTCGAGGCGAGCGAGGCGCTGCTCGAGCGTGTCGACGCCCTGGTCGCCGAGCGGGACCGGGTCGGGGCTGCGCTGCGCGAGGCGGGCTGGGACGTCCCGGACGCCCAGGGCAACTTCGTCTGGTTCGCCCTCGGGGACCGCAGCGCCGAGTTCGCGGCGGCCTGCGACGACGCCGGCATCGTGGTGCGGCCCTTCGCCGGCGAGGGGTGCCGGGTCACGGTCGGCGAGGTCGAGGCCAACGACCGCCTGGTCGAGGTGGCGCGCGCCTTCGCTCCTGCCTGAGCCGGGTGCCCGGGGACGAGGGTGAGGTAAATGGTTGACGCGTCACCTATTCTGGGTGCATGACTGCCACCGATGACCTGAAGTCGACGTACGTCGAGGCCGGCGGCTTCGACCGCGACATGAACTACGTGCCGGACCGGATCACGAAGGAGGCCCGGCGTCCCGAGCACGGCCCGACCGAGGGCGAGCTGTGGCCGGTCGAGCCGGGGCGCTACCGGCTGATCGCGGCCAAGGCCTGTCCGTGGGCCAACCGCGCCATCATCGTGCGCGGCCTCCTCGGGCTCGAGGACGTCGTGTCCCTGGGCATGCCGGGGCCCACCCACGACAAGCGGTCGTGGACCTTTGACCTCGACCCCGGCGGCAAGGACCCGGTCCTGGGCATCGAACGGCTCCAGGAGGCCTACTTCGAGCGCTTCCCCGACTACCCGCGCGGCATCACCGTGCCGGCGATGGTCGAGATCGAGACCGGGCGCCTGGTCACCAACGACTTCCCGTGGATCACCCACGACCTCTCCTTCGAGTGGCGCGAGCACCACCGCCCCGACGCCCCCGACCTGTGGCCCGCCGAGCTCCGCGAGGAGATGGAGCAGGTCATGAAGCGGATCTTCACCGAGGTCAACAACGGCGTCTACCGCTGCGGCTTCGCCGGCGACCAGGAGTCCTACGACGCGGCGTACGACCGGCTCTTCACCGCCCTCGACTGGCTCGAGGAGCGCCTCGGCGAGCGTCGCTACCTGATGGGCGACCGGATCACCGAGGCCGACGTGCGGCTCTTCACCACGCTCGCGCGCTTCGACGCGGTCTACCACGGCCACTTCAAGTGCAACCGCAACAAGCTCATCGAGATGCCCCACCTGTGGGGCTACGCCCGCGACCTCTACTCGATCCCGGAGTTCGGCGACACCATCGACTTCGAGCAGATCAAGGCGCACTACTACGTCGTGCACAGCGACATCAACCCCACCGGGATCGTGCCGAAGGGGCCCGACGAGTCGCTCTGGCACACCCCGCACGACCGCGACCGTTTCTGAGATCGTCGATCGGTTGGTCAAGGCGGTGACCTGTTGATCAACCGATCGACGAATGGGGAAACGGGGTGGCGCGACGCGGGGTGGAGGTCTGTGGACAACGAGTCGCGGTCGACCCGGTCGGGTGCTGCACTCGTGCGATGCGCCCACTCCACCAGTTCAGCCGGACCTCGGACGTCGCCGACGCCATGAACGAGCTCATCGCCGACCGCGGACTCAAGGCCCCGAGCCAGCGACAGATCGCGTCCACGGTGCGGCTCAGTCCAGGCACCTTGATGCACGAGTACGGGAGCCGGGCCGAGATGCTGCGCCGCGCGTGCGTCCAGGTGGGCCGCGATCACGCCCGGGTCTGGCGCGAGCGGCTGGACGAGACGCCGCGCGGTGAGGTGAGCCCGGCGGCCCTGCTGCCCACATCGGCGGCCGACCTGGCCCACGAGCGGCTCTGGGCGGCCTGGCGCGAGCTCTCCCGAGGCGATGTCGCCCTGCTACCAGGGCTCGGGCTGGGCGTCGAGGGGGAGCGTGACGCGGTCGACCAGGTGCGGTCGCGGCTCGGGCGGGAGCACGACGACCGGCTCTCGGACACCGCGCACGCGTTGCTGGTCGGGGTGATCACGAGGATGCTGGACCAGGACGCCCCGTGGTCGCTCGATCACGCCGCGGAGGTCGTGGCCGCGGGCTGGACGTGAAGCCCCGGACCGGGCTCAGTCGACCCGCTCCACCTCGCTGCGCAGCTTGAGCACGACGGTCCCGTCCTCCTGCTCGATGACGTAGGCCGGGTCGTCGTCGCTGCCGTGCCGCGTCACCTGGTGGCCCTTGGTCGTGCGGGTGACGTCACCGTGGTGCACCTCCGCGACCGTGCCGGTGGCGGAGCCGTTGCCCCACGACCAGCGCACCTCGCTGCCCTGCCGGATCGCCATCACTGGACCCCTGCCACTGGACCTCTGTTCACTGGCCGCCGCTGCGGTCGACGGCGTCGGCCTCGGCGGCAGCCTTGAGGTTGACCAGCGTCGCCTCGATCGCGGTCTGGGTGCGCTTGGCGAACAGCGCCCGGAAGATCGCGCGGACCGGCGCCGGGTAGCGGCTGATGTCCCAGGTCTCGGTGACCTCGCAGCCGCCGCCAGCGGCGGGGGCCAGTTCGTAGCGCCAGCGGTGCAGGCCCTTGTGGCGCCACGCGATGAGGCGGTCCTCCTCGTGCTCGACGACCGTGTTCTTGATCTTGTAGGGGGCGCCCTGCTTCATCGACATCCCGAACTCCGAGCCCAGGACGAGCCGCTCCGGACCCGACACGGTGCCCCGCAGGGTGCCGGAGCCGTCGATGCGCTCGTGCTGCCGTGGGTCGGCCAGGATCGCGAAGACGGCGGCGGCAGGGGCCTGGACGGTGATGCTGCTGTGGACCTCGGGGTTGGACATGCCGCGAACCTACCCGGGGGGCGGTGCCGAGGGGGTGGGTGATTGGCGGGCGCAGCGACGCGCCGGGTACGTTGAGCCCACTCGTGTGGTCCGGGTCACAACCCACCTGGCACGATGGCGCACCACCCCGCGCCGAGCCAGGCCGGACCGCATGGAACCAGCGGAGAACCCGTTGGGCCGTGACCCGAAGGAGTGTGCTCGTGCCTGATCCCACCGCCGGTGACCTGAACCGTGATGGTTTCGGTCCCGATCTCGCCGAGGTCTTCGGCCCGTCGCAGAGCGATGGTGGCCCCGACCTGGTGCAGCTGCTGACGCCGGAGGGCGAGCGGGTGCACAACTCGGACTTCGACATGGACTTCGGCGCCGACCAGCTCCGCGGCTTCTACCGCGACATGGTCCTCACCCGGCGCATCGACACCGAGGCCACCGCCCTGCAGCGGCACGGCGAGCTCGGCATCTGGGCGCAGCTGCTCGGCCAGGAGGCCGCGCAGATCGGAGCCGGCCGCGCGCTGCGGCCGCAGGACTACGTCTTCCCGACCTACCGCGAGCACGGCGTGGCCTACTGCAAGGGCATCGACCCGCTCGCCCTCCTCGGTCTCTTCCGCGGCGTCGACCACGGCAACTGGGATCCCGCCGAGTTCAACTTCGGCCTCTACACGATCGTCATCGGCGCCCAGTGCCTGCACGCCACCGGCTACGCGATGGGCATGCAGCGCGACGGGGTCGTCGGCACCGGTGACCCGGAGCGCGACGCGGCCGTGGTGGCGCACTTCGGTGACGGCGCCTCCAGCCAGGGTGACGTCAACGAGGCGTTCATCTTCGCCGCCTCCTACAACGCTCCGGTGGTCTTCTTCTGCCAGAACAACCAGTGGGCGATCTCGGAGCCGATCGAGCGCCAGACCCGGATCCCGCTCTACCAGCGCGCGCTGGGCTTCGGCTTCCCCGGCATCCGCGTCGACGGCAACGACGTGATGGCGACGTACGCCGTCACCCAGGCCGCGCTGCAGCGGGCCCGCGACGGCCAGGGCCCGACCTTCGTGGAGGCCTACACCTACCGGATGGGCGCGCACACCACGACCGACGACCCGACCCGCTACCGCCTCTCCGACGACGTCGAGAGCTGGAAGCTCAAGGACCCGATCGCCCGCGTCGAGGCCTACCTGCGTCGCAACGGCCTCATCGACGCCGACTTCCTCGGCGACCTCAAGCAGGAGGCCGACAAGCTGGGCGAGCACCTGCGCGAGGGGTGCAAGGCGATGGCGGATCCGAAGGCGATGCAGATGTTCGACCACGTGTACGCCGACATGCCCGAGGAGCTGGTCGCCCAGCGCGACGGCTTCGCGGCGTACCTCGAGACGTTCGAGGAGTCCCGCTGATGTCCGAGACGAGCACCCAGAAGATCACCCTGGCCAAGGGCCTCAACATGGGCCTGCGCAGGGCCATGGAGGACGACCCCAAGGTCCTCATCATGGGTGAGGACGTCGGCAAGCTCGGCGGCGTCTTCCGCATCACCGACGGCCTGCAGAAGGACTTCGGCGAGGACCGGGTCATCGACTCCCCGCTGGCCGAGTCCGGCATCGTCGGCACCGCGGTCGGCATGGCGCTGCGCGGCTACCGGCCGGTGGTGGAGATCCAGTTCGACGGCTTCGTCTACCCCGCCTACGACCAGATCGTGTGCCAGGTCGCGAAGATGCACTACCGCAGCAAGGGCCGCTCGCCCATGCCGATGGTCATCCGCATCCCCTTCGGCGGCGGCATCGGCGCGGTCGAGCACCACAGCGAGTCACCCGAGGCGCAGTTCGCGCACACCCCGGGGCTCAAGGTCGTGGCCTGCTCCAACCCCGTCGACGGCTACTGGATGATCCAGCAGGCCATCGCCTCCGACGACCCGGTCATCTTCCTCGAGCCCAAGCGGCAGTACCACGCGGAGAAGGCCGAGCTCGACGAGTCGGCGACGCCCGAGCCGCTGTTCAGCTCGCGGGTGGTGCGTCGCGGTGAGCACGTCACCGTCCTGGCCTACGGCCCGACGGTGAAGACGGCCATGTCGGCCGCCGAGGCCGCGGGCGGCGAGGGCCGGTCGCTGGAGGTCATCGACCTGCGCACCCTCTCCCCGCTCGACATGGGCCCGGTCTACGAGTCGGTACGCCGCACCGGTCGCGCGGTGATCACCCACGAGGCGCACGTGAACCTCGGCATCGGTGCCGAGGTCGCGGCCCGGATCACCGAGGAGTGCTTCTACTCCCTCGAGGCGCCAGTGCTGCGCGTCGGCGGGTTCGACACCCCCTACCCGGCCTCCCGGATCGAGGAGGACTTCCTCCCCGACCTCGACCGCGTCCTCGACGCGGTCGACCGCACGCTGGCCTACTGAGACCCCGACGACCGAAACCTGCCGAGGAGCACGCCAAGATGCCCGAGTACAAGCTGCCCGACGTCGGCGAGGGTCTCACCGAGGCCGAGATCGTCACCTGGAAGGTGAAGGTCGGCGACGTCATCGAGATCAACGACATCGTCGTGGAGATCGAGACGGCCAAGTCGCTGGTCGAGCTGCCGTCGCCGTACGCCGGTGAGGTCACCGCCCTGCTCGTCCCCGAGGGCGAGATGGTGCCGGTCGGCACCCCGATCATCCGCATCGGTGCGGAGGAGCCGGCCGCGCCGGGCGCGAGCCCGGCGACGCCCGAGCCCGAGATGGAGATCGACCTGTCCAACCCCGCGGCCAGCGGCGGCGGCGAGGGCGAGAGCCTGGTCGGGCGCAACAAGGCCGACCGGGGTCCCACCCGTCGGGCCCGGCGTGGTGCCGCCGGCGCGACGGCGGCCAACCGGCAGGTGCAGTCCGCCTTCGAGCCGGGTGCCTCCCCGGTGGTGGAGGAGGAGACCACGGAGGAGCCCGTGCCGGCCCGCGCGGTCGAGGCGCCTCCGGCCTCGCCGAGCGGAGCGCGTGCGCTGGCGAAGCCCCCGGTGCGCAAGCTCGCCAAGGACCTCGGGGTCGACCTCTCGACGCTGACCGGCTCGGGCCCCCAGGGCTCGATCACCCGCGACGACGTCCAGGCCGCGGTGGGGGATGGTCGGGCAGCGACCAGCTCCGCCGAGGAGCGCCCGTCGAGGCCCCGCGCCACCGGCGAGCGGGAGACCCGCGAGCCCATCAAGGGCGTGCGCAAGATGATGGCCCAGGCGATGAGCCAGTCGGCCTTCACCAGCCCGCACGTGACCGAGTGGGTCACCGTCGACGTCACCGCCACGATGGCGCTGCTCGAGCGGCTCAAGCAGCGCCGGGAGCTGCGCGAGGTCAGGGTCAGCCCGCTGCTGGTCCTGGCCCGCGCGGTGGTGCTGGCGATGCGTCGTACGCCGGAGATCAACTCCTACTGGGACGAGGCGGCCCAGGAGGTCGTCTACAAGCACTATGTGAACCTCGGCATCGCCGCCGCGACCCCCCGCGGCCTCGTGGTGCCCAACGTCAAGGACGCCGACAGCCTCTCGCTGGTCGAGCTGGCGACCGCGCTCGGCGAGCTGACGGCCACCGCGCGCGAGGGCCGGACCCAGCCCGCCGAGATGTCGGGCGGCACGTTCACGATCACCAACGTGGGCGTCTTCGGCGTCGATGCCGGCACCCCGATCATCAACCCCGGCGAGTCCGCGATCCTGTGCTTCGGCGCGATCAACAAGCGGCCCTGGGTCGACGAGGCCACCGGCGAGATCGTCGCCCGCGACGTCACCACCCTGGCGCTGTCCTTCGACCACCGCCACATCGACGGCGAGAAGGGCTCCCGCTTCCTCGCCGACATCGCCGGCCTGCTCCAGGACCCCGCCTCCGCTCTGCTGTTCTGACCCGCTCCCGCGGCTCTCGGTTGCCCCAAGAGCCATGCCCGGGTAGCCCGATGTGACTAGGAGACGCAGGGGAATCGACTACTCCTGAATACGCGAAAACGGGTGTAACGGGCCTCACCGGTGCGCCACGCTGTGCCTCGGAGGGGGGCGCTGTCCCCATCGAGGCTTGGGAGGGCCCATGAGGACATCGATCAAGGCTGCGCTCGCAGGAGTTGCTGGTACGGCTCTGCTGCTCGGAGGCGCCGGTTCGCTGGCGTTCTGGAACGACACCGAGTCGCAGCCCGGAGGAACGATCCAGGCGGGTGCGCTGAATCTCACCGATGCAGCCTGCGGTGATGGGTGGGTGGTTACTGGCACGTCGACAAAGCTCGATCTCTTCGACGCCGCTTACCGGATCATCCCGGGCACGAGTGTGACCCGCACCTGCACCTTCACCCTGCGGGTGAGCGGCGCGGTCACCGGCACGCTGAAGCTGGATTCGGGACCCGCCACACTCGACCCCTCGGGAGCCGACAGCACGCTGAAGAACGAGCTGACGTACAGCGCCTCCTATGTCGTCGGCGGAACAGGAGGAGCTTCCGGGGCGATCGCCGAGACCGAGACGCACGACTTCACTGTCGCGGATGACGGGAAGGTGCTCACGGCGATCACGACCGTTGCTCTGCCGCTCGGGACGACCGCGAACAACGCATCCAACTCATTGCTGGGAGACAAGGTCGGCGAGATCGACAAGGTGTCGCTGAAGGCCGTCCTCGACGCCGTGACCGTCTCAGTCGAGCAGACACACACGCCGCCGCCGGTCTGACATGCGGACCAGGTGGCACATGGCTCTGGGCGCGATGTCCTGGCTGGTCCTCGTGGCCGCCCTGGGCATCGTGCTCGCAGCCGTGCTGGTGCCCCGAGTCGCGGGCGCGACCCCGATGACCGTCCTGACCGGCTCGATGACGCCCGCGTACCCGGCCGGCACCCTCGTGGTGGTGCGCCCGCTGCCCGAGGAAGAGATCGGGGTCGGCACGGTCATCACCTTCCAGCTGCGCAGCGGTGACCCCACGATGGTCACCCACCGCGTGGTCGGAGTCGGCTACGACGGCGCCGGCGAGAGGGTATTCACCACGCAAGGCGATTCGAACGAGTCTGCGGACGCTGCTTCGGTGCGTGGCGTCCAAGTGCGCGGCGAGGTCTGGTACGCCGTGCCGTGGCTCGGGAGGCTGAACATCCTGTTCTCAGCCGACCAGCATGAGCTGATGACACGGATCGCTGCCGGCGGTTGCTTCGCCTATGCGCTGGGAGTCGCGGTGCGCGGTTGGAGGCGCCGCTCGCGACCCCGGCGCCGGGCGTTGGCCGGGGCAGTGGCATGAGTGGACACCGTGCCGAGCGCAGGCGTCGCAGCCCGGGAGCGCTCGCGATGGGGATGCTGCTGGCCGTTGGCTTCGTGGGGACCTTGGGTGGGGCGACCACGTTGGCCTATTGGAACGACACCGCGACCGTGCAAGGCGGCACCGCCACGGCAGGGTCGTTGGATGTAAAGGTCGACGGTCAGCAGGGCAACCCCACGACCTACACGTGGATGGCGCTGCAGATGACTGAGATGGCGCCTGGAGAAATCGTGGCTGCGTCGTTGCCGATCAGCAACGCCGGCACGACGCCTTTCACCTTCACGGTCTCCGGCACCGCGACCGGTGTCGCCGGCAGCGGAGGTGCGTCGATGCTGCCGCAGGTCACGGTCAAGGTGCGCGTCGGTGGGACTGCGTCTGCCAAGGCAACCGCGTACCCCCGGAAGGAGACCTGCTCCGGGGGAACAGAGACTTTCTCAGCGGTGCTGGACGGGACCGCCAAGCCAGTCGTGCCTACCGGAGCTGTGATGGTGCCGGGCGGGTCCACGTCCATGTGCGTCACGTTGGAGCTGGCAGCGGGGGCCCCCAACACTGTTCAGGGCGCGAGCATGACGCCCACGTTCGTGGTGACGGCGACTCAGTCATGATATTTCGTGCCTTGGTCGGTCTCGTTCTCGCGTTGGTTCTGGTGCCAACGGCCACGACTCACGCCTCCTGGAACGACGTCGCCGCCTTCGACGGTGCCGCCACCGCTGGGACTGCCACGGCGCGGAAGCTGCAGTGCGTCGGCAGCCCGGCGCTGTCCAAGGACGTCACCTGGCTTCCGTTCACCAGTCATCCGTACGACAACGTCAACTTTTACGAGGTGACCGTCAACGGAGTCGCCGTTTCGCCGGTTAAAGAGGGCAGCACGTACAGCATTACCGTGAATCTCGGCCTAGTTACTCTGCTCGGGTCGGTCACGGTCAGCGTGACCGCCTGGGCAGGGAGCAGCTGGGTTAAGACGTCGACAATCACCCTCGGACGCTCGCTGCTGGGGCTGTCGCTCGGGTTCTCCTGCCCCTAGGAGTACTGACGCGCAACCTCCCACCCCACCGGCACCTCAGGATGCAGCATCGCGTCGGTGCCACCGTCGACGAACAGCACCGACCCGACGATGAGCGACGCAGCGTCGGAGAGCAGGAACGCGATGGTGGCCGCGACCTCCTCGGGACGACCGGGGCGCTGGATGGCGGTGGGGTAGGAGTCGGCGAAGGCGCCGAGCTCGGGGTCGGCGCGCAGGCGGTCGGTCATCGGGGTGGCGATGAGGCCGGGGGCGACGGCGTTGACGCGGATGCCGCTGCCGATCCAGTCCGGGCCGAGGCCGTCGCGGCGGGCCCACCAGGCCAGCGCGGCCTTGGTGGCGGGATAGACTTGGACGGCCTCGGTGGCGGCCGCCGCACCCCGTGCCGCCTGCTCGTCGTCGGTCAGGCACAGGTCGGCGACGTCGCCTGCCCAGCCGGGCTGGCAGGTGATCGAGTTCGAGGCGAGCAGCACGACCGCGCCCGACCCGCTCGCGGCCAGCTCGGGCTGCAGGCCGCGGACCAGGCCGAGCGCGCCGAAGTAGTTCACCGACACCACCAGCGCCGGGTTCACGCCGGTCAGGCCCGCGACGCCGGCGCACGGCACGACGCCGTGCACGACGTCGGTCAGCGCCCGCACGCCCAGCACCGCACCCGCGCGGCCCTCGGGGGTGGACAGGTCCGCGGTGACGTCGGAGTCGCGCAGGTCGACACCGATCACCCGGTGGCCCTGCTCGCGCAGGAGGGAGGCGGTGGCGGCGCCGATGCCGGAGGCCGCGCCGGAGACGACGTAGGTGTGGGTCATCCGCGGAACAGTAACGTGTTCTAGGTGTGTGCAGGGCTCAGCTGAGCACGTCCTTGCGCCGGAACATCCAGAACGCCAGCGACACGAGGACCAGCGTGTAGAGCACCGACCACAGCGCCCCCTGCACCAGGTCGTCCCAGACCACGACGGGCCGCAGCAGGTCGAACCACGCCGACGCGTCGTGCAGCGGCAGCGCGTTGCGCAGCGAGCCGAGGTTGTCGATCTGGTCGAGGATCGCCGACACGATCGTCACCATCACGGCCCCGCCCACGGCCGCCAGCGGCGCGTCCGTGCGCACCCCCAGCGCGAAGGCGAGCGCCCCGACGGGCAGCAGCGTGACGACCAGGTACGCCGCCACCAGCGCCAGCCGTGGTGCGAACGTCGCCCAGTCCAGCGTGCCGCCGGTGGGGTTGCTGAAGCCCTCTGTGCCGTAGAAGACCAGGCCCACCAGCAGCGACCACCCGATCAGCGCGACCACCGCGACGGCGGTGCTGGCCAGGCCGATCACCAGCTTGCTCCACAGCAGCCGGGCCCGAGGGACCGGCGCGAGGAGCAGGTAGCGCAGCGTCGACCAGGACGCCTCCGAGGGCAGCGAGTCGCCGACGAAGAGCGCCGCGAGCACGATCAGCAGGAACGACGACGACACGGCGGTCGTGAAGATCGCGAAGTTGGCCGCACCGCTGGTCGCGAGGTCCACGAGGCTGCCCTGGCTGGGCTCGCCGTCGCCGAGCGCGAAGGCCGCCACGATCAGCAACGGCAGGGCGAGCAGCAGCACGAACGACCACGTCGTACGCCGCCGCGACAGCTGGCGGCCGAGCTCGGCGCGCAGCGACAGCGGCCGGCCGGGCAGCGTGTCCGCGCTCGTCGGGGGAGTCGTCGTCATCGTGAACGCACCTGCCTCAGGTCGGGGTCGGAGCCGGACGCCGCGGCGATCACGCCGAGGAAGACCTCCTCGAGGTGGCGCCGGCTGCTGACCCCGACGACGTCGGCGCCGCTCGCGGCGGCCGCGCGGACCACCTCGGCGCGCGGCAGGTCGGCCACCACGATCACGTGCGGCTCGGCGGGGTCGACGACGACCTCGACCTCGGCCACGCCGTCGACGCGGCGCAGCGTCGTGGCCAGCACCTCCGGGTCGCTGCCCGCCGCCAGGGTCAGCACGGTGGTGTCGCTGGAGTCGACGAGCTCGGCCACGGTCCCGGTCGTCACGACCCGGCCCGCGTGCATCACCACGACGTGCGAGCAGGTCATCTCGACCTCGGCCAGCAGGTGGCTGGAGACGACCACGGTGCGTCCCGCGGCGGCGTACCGCGCCAGGACGGGGCGCAGCCCCGCGATCTGCGGCGGGTCCAGGCCGTTGGTGGGCTCGTCGAGGACCAGCACCTCCGGCAGCCCGAGCATCGCCTGCGCGATCCCGAGGCGCTGACGCATGCCGTGGCTGTAGGTGCGCACCGGTCGTTCGATCGCCCCGCCGAGCGCCGCGATGGCCAGCACCTCGTCGTAGCCGGCCTCGGCGGCGTCGCGGCCGGTGGCCGCCCAGTACGCCTCGAGGTTGGCCCGACCGGTCAGGTGCGGCAGGAAGCCCGGGCCCTCGATGAGGGCACCGACCCGCGCCAGGACCGGGGAGCCGGGACCGACCAGGCGGCCCAGCACGTGCACGCGCCCCGAGTCCGGGGCGATCAGGCCCATCACCATCCGCAGCGTCGTGGTCTTCCCGGCCCCGTTGGGCCCGAGGAGCCCCACGACCTGGCCGCGCTCGGCGCGCCACGAGACGTCGTCGACCGCGCGGTGGCCGTCGGCGTAGGTCTTGACCAGGCCCTCGATCACCAGCGGCACGTCGGCGGTCGCGGGGTCCACGGGGTCGTGACCGCGTCGGCGCCCGAGCAGCACGGCGGCCAGGATGCCCAGCAGCACGACGCCGATGGCCGCCAGCAGCCCCACGACCTCGTCGTCCAGCCCGGCGCCCTCGGCGCTGAGGACCGTGGCGCCCTCGATCGTGGGCAGCCGCAGCTCGCGGACCTCCACCACGTCGACGCGGGCAGCGCGGGGGGCGGCGTACGTCTGGTCGGTGGAGGTGACCAGCACCCGCAGCCGGTCACCGGCCGGCACCTGCCAGGTGCCGCCGGGCAGCGCCACGTCGACCGTGGTCGCCTCGTCCGGCGTGGTGGCCACGGTGACCGGCGCGACGAGGCGCCGCGGCAGGTCCGCGGAGCCGCTGCCGACCTGCCACATGCTCAGGAACAGGGTGCTGGAGCGGGCCGTCGAGGTGATGCGCAGCCGCACGCGCGGGGAGCCGACGACGGTCCGGGGCTCGCTGAGCTCCTCGGTGTCGAAGGCGACCGACTGGCCAGGCAGGGCCGCGAGCGGGTAGGTCGAGATGACGTCGCTGAACTCGTCGGCCGCCTCGCTGCCGGTCGACGGGACGGCGGTCAGCGACGCGGGCTGGGCGCCCGGCGGGTTCGCCAGCGGCTGCGGTCCGCCGTCGAGGGCCAGCACGTCGTACGTCGCCGCCTCGGCGTCGGCGCCGCTCTGCACCGTGGAGCTGTCCTGGCCGCGGGTGCGCGGCAGCGCCCAGCTGAAGGCGGGCAGCGGCAGGTCGCCGGTCGCTGCGTCACCTGCGCCGTCGCCGCGCAGGTAGTGGTCGAGCCACGGCTCGATGGTCGCGGTGTCGGCGGCCAGGGAGCCGCCGAGGTCGTCGTGGCCGCCGTCGCTCCAGCGCACCGCGACGGGGGTGTCCTGCGCGCGCAGGGTGGCGGCGGTGGCGTCGGACTGCTCGACGCCGAAGAGCGTGTCGGCCATGCCCTGCAGCAGGTACGTCGGCGCCTCGAGGTCGCCCAGCAGCGGCGCGGGACTGTGCGCGCGCAGCAGCCGCAGCAGCTCCGTGCTCGGCCGGCCGGTGCGCGCGGCGTCGAGGAACGGCGCGCACACCTCCTCGGCGAAGCGACCGCAGACCGGGTCGGTCCCCGGCACCCCGAGCCCCTGCGCGGCGGTCGAGACGAAGAAGCGGGAGGCCCACAGCTGCTTGAACGGGCCGGGGCTCCGTTCACCGCGGGCGCGCTGGGGGAAGAACGCGTCGGTCAGGTCGTGCCAGGTGATGGCCGCGACCACGGTGTCCACGCGGGGGTCGGAGGCGGCGGTCATCAGCGAGATCGCGCCGCCGTACGACGCCCCCACGGCGCCCACGCGCGGGTCGCCGGCTCCGTCGGTGACGAGGTCGTCGCGCTCGGCCAGCACGTCGACGAGGGCACGGGCGTCGGCGACCTCGTAGTCGGGGTCGGCGAGGTGGATGCGGCCGCCCGAGTCCCCGAAGCCGCGCGCGGTGTAGGTGAGCACCAGGTAGCCGTCCTCGGCGAGGTCGGTGGCCTGCCCGACCAGGTCGTTCTTGCTGCCGCCGAACCCGTGGGTCAGCAGCACCGCCGGGTGCGGGCCGCCCCCGGCGGGCACGAACGTGGAGGTGTCGATCTCCACCGGCGCCCCGCCGGGCTCAGGGCCGACCTCGACCATCGCGTCACTGACCTCCACCTCGGACCCCGCTGCCCCGGCGGGTGTGAGCAGGGCAGCCGGGAGGACGAGGGTCAGGGCGAGGGCGCCCGCGAGGGCGGCGGAGCGAGCGCGCATGTCCGCCAGTCAACAGGGTGCCCCGTCACCCGGGCCGTTCACTCGTAGCGGCGCACCCGCTCCGAGGGCGACCCCGCGCCGCGGGTGAGCAGGCCGGCGAGCTCGTGGGCGAGCACGCCGCCGACCCGGCGGCAGAACTCCTCGGGCTCCTCGGCGGCGTCCGGCTTCTCGACCACCACGCGGTCCACGATGCCGGCGGCGTGCAGGTCCAGGGCCCGGACCTTCTGCTGGCGCGCCATGTCGGGGGCGTGGTCGAGGTCGCGGTGCACGATGGCGCTGGCGCCCTCGGGAGGGAGCGGGGAGAGCCAGGCGTGCTGGGCGGCCACGACGCGGTCGGCGGGCAGCAGCGCCAGCGCCCCGCCGCCGTTGCCCTCGCCGAGCATCAGGCTCAGCGTGGGCGCGTCGAGGGTGACCAGGTCGCCCAGGCAGCGCGCGATCTCGCCGGCGAGGCCACCGTTCTCGGCGTTCACGCTCAGCGCCGCGCCCTGGGTGTCGATGACGGTCAGCAGCGGCAGCCGCAGCTCGGAGGCCAGCCGCATCCCGCGGCGGGCCTCGCGCAGCGCACCGGGGCCGAGCGGGTGGGTCTTGGTCTGGCCGCGGCGGTCCTGGCCGAGGAAGACGCACGGCACGTCACCGAAGCGCACCAGCGCGATCAGCAGCCCCGGGTCGGCCTCGCCCTGGCCGGTGCCGTTGAGGGGCACCACGTCGGTGGCCGCGTAGCGCAGCAGGCGGCGCACGCCGGGGCGCTCGGGGTCGCGGGAGCGGGTGACGGCCTCCCAGGTGTCGACGTCGGGCACGGCCTCGTCGCCGGGGTCGGCGACCTCGCTCATCGCCTCGCGCGGCGGCAGCATGATCCGCAGCGCCCGGTCGAGGATGTCGGCGATGTCCTGGGGGGCCACGACCGCGTCGATGATGCCGCGGGCGTAGAGGTTCTCCGAGGTCTGCACGTCCTCGGGGAAGTCCTCGCCGTAGAGCGCCTGGTAGACCCGCGGGCCCAGGAAGCCCACCAGCGCGCCCGGCTCGGCGACCGTGACGTGGCCCAGCGAGCCCCAGCTGGCCATCACCCCGCCGGTGGTCGGGTTGCGCAGGTAGACCAGGTAGGGCAGCCCCGAGATCTTGTGCGCCATCACCGCCTCCGCGATCCGCACCATCTGCACGAACGCCGGCGTGCCCTCCTGCATCCGGGTGCCGCCGCTGATCGGGGCGGCCAGCAACGGCAGCCCCTCAGCGGTGGCCCGCTTGATCGTGGCCACCAGCCGGTCGGCGGTCGCGCGCCCGATCGAGCCGGCCAGGAAGCCGAACTCGCCCAGCACCACCGCCACCCGGCGTCCGCGCAGCAGCCCCTCGCCGGTCACGACCGCCTCGTCGGTGCCGGCCTTCTCGCGCGCGGCCGCGAGCTCGGCGGCGTACTGCTCGCTGATCTCGCCGTACGTCGGCGCCTCGTCCCAGGGGGTCCACGACCCCTCGTCCAGCACGAGGTCGATGAGGTCGTGGGAGGTCAGTCTGGCCATGGGCCGAAGAGTAGGCCCTGCGGATTCCCCGGGTACCCGGGGAATCCGTAGGCGTTGGGGTGTTGCAACACCCCAACGCCTCCAGTTCCACCCCAACGCCTTGGCTGCGACGATGCTCGGCGTGAGCGTTCCCACCCCCCGACCGCCCCTCCTCCGTGTGCTGGGCACCCACGTGCTGGTGGGGGTCGCGGTCGTGCTCGCCGGGTTCGGCTTCCTGGTCGCGGCGTCGGACGGGTGGGGGGTGCTGCTCGCGGTGGAGGCGGCCGCGCTGCTGGGCGGGTGCTGGCTGGTCCTGCTGCTCGCCACCCTGCTGCCCGGCACCGCGCGCCGCGGGCGACTGGTGGTGCGCCGGCACCCCGACCGCCTGGAGCTGCCCGGCTCGCGCCTGCTCACCGGCCTCCTGGTCGCGTTGCTGGCGCTGAGCCTGCTGCTGCCGCTCACGCTGCTCGTCTCCTGGGCCGCCCGCGGGCGCCTGGACGGGTCGGCGGGGGCGGTCGTGCTCTCGCTCGCCCTGCTCCCGCTCGGCGTGCCGCTGCTCGTGCAGGTGCTGCGCGGACGGGTCCGGGTGCCGTGCCTGGTGCTCGACGCCGAGGGCGTGACCTCCCGCGGCTGGCGCGGCGAGACGGCGGTCGCGTGGGCCGAGCTGGCCGAGGTGCGCCTGGTGGCCGACCCCGGGCGTCGGCTGGTGCTGCGCGCCACGAGCGCGGCCGGGCGGCGTACGACGCCCACCTCGGTGGCGACCTCGCCCGGCGCCCGCACGGTCGGTGGACCCGTCGTGGGCGCCGACGAGGTGTCGGTGCCGGTGGCGTTCATGGGCTCCGACGCGGCCCTGGTCGCCGACCTGCTCGCGGCCTGCCGCACCGACCCGACCCGCTGGTCCGAGCTCTAGCCCCGAGCCGGCGTCGTCTGCCCGAGCAGCCAGTCCTCGAAGAACCCGGACAGGTCGCGCCCGGCGCGCTCGGACCACCACGAGGTCATCTCGTCGTAGTCGGACGAGCTGTTCTGGTGCTCGGCCGGCCAGGCCCGCACCAGCTCGAAGAAGACCTTGTCGCCGAGGTCGCGGCGCAGCTCGTGCCACATCAGCGCGGGCCCGTAGTAGATGTTGGACTCCCCGAAGGTGGTGGGGTCGTAGTCCGCGGGCGGTCCGGCGGCGGCGCGCTCCTCGTCCTCGAAGGAGGCCCAGTAGTCCATCAGCTCGTTGACGGAGTAGCCGTCCTGCTCGGCCTCCCACAACCCCTGCAGGTACATCGCCATGCCCTCGTTCATCCACACGTCGCGCCAGTCCGACGGCGTCACCTCGTTGCCGTACCAGTGGTGCGCGAGCTCGTGGACGACCACCTTGGGCGAGGTGGCGTAGTCGGTCATCCCCAGCGTGATCATCGTCTGGGTCTCCATCCCGCTCTGGCTGTCGACGAGCAGGATGCCGAGCGTGTCGAACGGGTAGGGCCCCAGCCGCTCCTCGAGCCACGCGAGCCCCTCGGGGGTCGGGGCGAGCGTGCGCGCCAGGCGCTTGCTGTCGCGGGGCACCCAGTACTGGATCGGTACGCCGCTGGCCGACTCGTCCTCGGTGAGCACGTAGTCACCGGTCGCGATCGTCATCAGGTACGACGCCGCCGGCTCGGCGAGGTGCCAGGTCGTGGTGCGGACCCCGCCGGTCTCGACGGTGTCGACGAGCTCGCCGTTCGCGATGCCGGTGAACGGCTCGGGCACGCTGATGGTGAGGTCGTAGAGGGCCTTGTCGGCGGGCTGGTCGTTGACGGCGTACCAGGTGTAGGCGCCGTGCGGCTCCTGCATGGTCCAGGTCGACCCGTCCGGCATGGTCGTCCAGCCGTTGGTCGAGTAGTCGCTGCGCGTGGTGGGCGCCGGGACCGGCAGCGGGGTGCCCGCGTAGTCGAGGACGAGCTCGTAGCGCCCGTCGGCGGTGACGTCGGCGACCACGACGAGGTCCTTGCCCTCGTGCCGGAAGTCCACCTCGTCGCCGTCGAGGCGCACCGCGTCGACCTGCAGCGCCTCGCTGAGGTCGAGCCGGAGCTCGTCGGCGTCCCCGGTCGCACGCAGCAGCAGCGTCTGGTGCCCGGTGAGCACCCGGGCGTCGGGGTCCCAGGACAGGTCGAGGTCGTAGTGCAGCGCGTCCACGCCGGGGTCCCCGACCAGGGGGTAGACCGAGTCCTCGACCGGCTCGCTGAGCGCCACGTCGAGGGCCGGGTCGTCCGGTCCGTCGTACGCCGCGTCGGCACCGGCCGCGGGCGTCACCGGCGCCGAGGCGGCACCGCCCGCGCCGGCCGGGCGCTCCAGGAGCGGCTCGTCGGCGGCGTCCGAGCCCGAGCAGGCGGCGAGGAGCAGCGGCACCAGCGCCGCGGCGACCACGACCCGGGGCCGCGGGTGGCTCACGCGTCGTCCCCGCGCAGCAGCGGTCGGGCCAGGCGGCGCCCGTGGTGGATCTGGGCCTTGATGGTGCCCAGCGGCGCACCGACCAGCCGCGCGATCTCGTCGTACGGCAGGCCGTAGACGTCGCGCAGCAGCAGCGGCTCGACGAGCTGCGGGTGCTCGCGCTCGAGGGTCTCCATGGCCTCGAGCAGGTCGAGGCGGGTGCCGGCGATGACGCTGGTGGTGCGCGGGTCGGGCCGCTCGAGGGGACCTCCCGCGGTGTCCTGCGGGTCGGTCGGGGTGGCCTGGTTCTTCAGGCGGCGGTACGTCGTGCGGGCGCTGTTGACCGCGACCGCGTGCATCCAGGTGGTGAAGCGGCCGCGCTGGCCCCAGCCGCCGATCTTCTGGGCGATGTTGAGCAGCGCCTCCTGGCAGGCGTCCTCGGCGTCGGAGGAGTAGGGCAGCACGCCGCGGCAGACCTGGAGCGCGCGCGGGCGGATCGCGCCCAGCAGCTCCTCGAGCGCAGCCCGGTCCCCGGCCTGCGCCCGTCGGGCGAGGTCGTCGATCTGGTCAGCGTCGTACGCCTGCTCCTGCGCGCCCACTGGTCTCCTTAACTTTCATGGCCCATCATGCCTGGGTGTCCTCAGGCCAACGGATCCCCCAGCGCCTGGGCCGCTACGCCGTGCGCCGGCGGATCGGCTCGGGCGGCTTCGCGACCGTGTGGCTGGCCTACGACGAGCAGCTCGACTCGCCGGTGGCCGTCAAGGTCCTCGCCGACAACTGGACCGACGACGCGCAGGTGCGCCGCCGATTCCTCGAGGAGGGACGCTACCTGCGTCGCGTGGAGTCCCCGCACGTCGTGGGCGTCTACGACGCCGGCGAGCTCGACGACGGCCGCCCCTACCTGGTGATGTCGTATGCCGACCAGGGCACGCTGGCCGACCGCCTGGAGATCGACGGGCTCAGCCCCGCCCAGTCGCTGGAGATCATCCGCCAGATCGGTTCCGGGCTCACCGCCCTGCACGCGCGCGACATCCTGCACCGCGACGTGAAGCCGGCCAACGTGCTCTTCCGCACCGCCGACGGCGAGGTCCGCGCGATGCTCGGCGACCTGGGGCTGGGCAAGGCGCTCGACGTCTCCTCGCGCCTGACCATGATCGCCGGCAGCCCGTCGTACGTCGCCCCCGAGCAGGCCCAGGCCGAGAACCCCGACGCCCGCGCCGACCAGTACTCCCTGGCCGCGGTCGCCTACCTCCTGCTGGCCGGGCGTCCCGCCTTCTCCCACGCCACGCTCCGCGCGGCGGCCGAGCCGCAGCCGGTCGAGCCGATCGGTGGCGACCTGCCGCCCGCCGTCGACGACGTCGTACGCCGCGCGCTCGCGGTCGACCGCGAGGAGCGCTGGCCCGACGTGGCGACGTTCGTGGCCGAGCTGGGCCGGGCGCTGGAGCCGGTCGTGCGCGGCGCTGCGGCACCGTCGAGCGCCCCGTGGCTGCCGGTCGACCCCGAGCTGACCCAGCCGGGCAGCCGGCCCTCGCTGCACAGCCCGTCCGGTCCGCTGGGGGAGCCCGAGACGCCGCAGGTGGCGACGCAGGAGCCACGGCGCCGGCGGCGCGGGCTGGTGGCGCTGGGCGTCGCGGCCGGTGTGCTGGCCGCGGCCGGCGGGGCCTGGGCGGGCCACGAGCTCGAGCACGACCTGCGACCCGACCTGCTGCGGGTCAGCGACGACGGCGGCACCTTGTCGGTGGAGGTGCCGTCCGACTGGGGCAGCAACCTCGCCGACGGCGGGTGGGGCGGCCCCGACCAGGACGGCGCCTACAGCGCGGTCTCGGTCGGCAGCACCCCCACCTGGACCGACCCGGGCACCGACGGCGAGGGCGTCTTCCTCGGGCTGATGCCCGGCAGCGGCCTGCCCGAGCTGATGCCGGACCACCCCGAGTGCGATCTCGCGCAGCCGCCCGTCGTCGAGGAGGGCGCCATGCCCTCGGTGACCGTGCTGCACACCGGCTGCCCCGACGGCCTCACCGTCGAGCGTGTGGTCCAGGTCGCCGGCAACCGGCTGCTGTGGGTGCAGGTGCGCAGCCTCGACCGCGCCACCGCCAACCGGGTGCTCGACAGCGTCGAGACGTCCGGCATCTGAGGGACGGGCCACTCACGGGACGTCCGTCCGGCCGAGCCAGGACGTTCGGCACTGCGCCGCGGCCACCACCAGGTGGTCCAGTGGAGGGACGCGCGGGCTCGCCGAGCCGCGCACCGGCACGTCCTTCCACACCCCCCATGGAGCCTGATGCTTTCCACCCAGTCCGCCCAGGTCGTCAAGGCGACGCTCCCCGTCATCGGGGCCGCCATCGGCGACATCACCCCGGTCTTCTACCAGCGGATGTTCACCGCGCACCCCGCCCTGCTGCGCGACCTGTTCAACCGCGGCAACCAGGCGCAGGGCGATCAGCAGAGCGCGCTCGCGGGCGCGATCGCGGCGTACGCGACCCTCCTGGTGGCCGAGGACGGCCGCGACCCGATGGAGGTGCTGGCGCGGATCGCGCACAAGCACGCCTCCCTCGGCATCCGCGAGGACCAGTACCCGATCGTCCACGAGCACCTCTTCGCCGCCATCGTGGAGGTGCTCGGCGAGGCGGTCACGCCCGAGGTGGCCTCCGCCTGGGACGAGGTCTACTGGCACATGGCGCACGCGCTGGTCACGATCGAGAAGCGGCTGTACGCCGATGCCGGCATCGAGCACGGCGACGTGTGGCGCACGTTGGTGCTGCGCCGCCGGCTCCAGGAGTCGCCCGACACGGTGTCGTTCGTGCTCGGGACGGCCGACGGGAGCACCCTGCCGGCGTCGCGCCCGGGGCAGTATGTGTCGGTGCAGGTGCCGCTGCCCGACGGGGCCCGCCAGATCCGGCAGTACAGCCTCACCCACGCCCCCGACCCCAGCGAGTGGGGGATCTCGGTCAAGGCGGTCGAGGGTGGTGAGGTCTCGAACTTCCTGCACCAGGAGCTCTTCGAGGGCGACGAGGTCGCGGTCTCGGCGCCCTTCGGCGAGCTGGTCGTGCAGGACGCCGACGAGCCGTTGGTGCTGATCTCCGCCGGCATCGGGATCACCCCGATCATCGGCATCCTGCACTACCTGGCCGGCACCGGTTCGCAGCGTGAGGTGCTGGTGCTGCACGCCGACCGCTCCCCGGCCCGCCACGCGCACCGCCAGCAGCTGAAGGACCTCGTGGCCGCGCTGCCCGCCGCGAGGCTGCACCGCTGGTACGAGGACCTCGGCGTACGCCCGACCAGGGACGTCCTGAGCGCCGGCCGGGTCGACCTCGGGCTGGTGGAGCTGCCCGCCGACGCGCAGGTCTACCTGTGCGGCCCGCTGCCGTTCATGGAGTCCGTGCGCAGCTCCCTGATCGAGCGCCACGTCAACGAGAGCGACATCCACTACGAGGTCTTCGGGCCGGACAAGTGGCTGGCCTCGGCCTGATCCCCCGGGGTCAGGGTCGAGCCAGGGAGGTTCCCGATGGTGAGCAGCGCACGCGCGACACACACTGGAGGCATCACCCACACGACCGGAGGGCAACCATGACCGACATCCGCACCAGCTTCGCCACCCAGGGGCTCGTCCGACCCCGCGACACCAGGGTCCTCGGCGGCGTCTGCGCCGGCCTCGGGCGCCGGTTCGGCCTCACGCCGTGGATCGCTCGGCTGCTGTTCGTCCTGATCCTGATGGTCGTGCCGGGCAGCCAGCTGCTGATCTACCCCGTGCTGTGGATCCTGATGCCCGACGAGGACAGCCCCAGCGCCCAGGTGCCCACCCGGCACGACCCCACCGCCTGACCCTCGACGCGAAAAGTGTGGAGCCGCGAGTGAACAGGGTTCACCCGGCGCTCCACACTCTCGTCCCTCAGTCCTGCTCGGTCGCGGGAGGCAGCATCGAGAGAACCGGGTAGGCGTCGTCGGTCCTGTCGAAGGTGCTGTTGGCCGGGTCGGTGAAGCCGGAGGTCCACAGGACCAGGTCGCTCATCGACTGCAACCCGGTGGGGTCGGAGAAGCAGACGGTCTTGATGGTGGCGGTGAGGGTCTCGTCGACGCGACGGACCTTGATGTACTTCCTGTGCCCCTCCAGGGGCGCGCCCGGGGTGTCGGTCGAGGAGGAGCAGCCGCGGCGGCCCGGCTTGGTGGGCCGGGCGTAGGCCCAGTCCCCGTGCTTGTCGAAGCCGATCTGCACGCCCATCTTCTTCGTCTTCTCCCCGCCCTTCTTCCGCGCACGCGTGATCTTCATCTGCGCCTTGAACTCCATGAACGCCTGGTCCGCGGCGTAGTCGTCGTAGAAGTCGTCGACGGTCCAGGTCAGCAGGATCCGGTCCTTCAGCCGGGTCTTCCCGTGCCGCACCTCGACCCCGGTGCCGGTGAGGTCGGTGCCGCGGATCTGAGCCTCACCCGGCTTTCCGGACTGGGAGGCCACGTCGCCGAGGGGATCGTCGAGGGTGGCCGCGTACGGGTCGTCGGTGGTGCGTGCCTGGCCGGGCGTGGGCGCGAGCAGGGTGAGCGCGACGGTGGTGGCGGCGGCGATCAGCCGGGGATGGCGCATGGGGGCGGTCCTCCAGGGGGGATGCTCACGAGGGGGGTCCCCATTGGATCAGGTGGTGACGGGCGACGGCGCCGGAATCGACGGATCCGCGATCGATCCAGAGCCGGAGCTCATGCGCCGACTCCCACTGCACGAGGAGGTCCGCGTCCGTCGTTCGGAGGTAGCCTCCCGGCCATGGGTCGCTCGGATGCGTGGGTCCGCGACCGGCGGCTCGTACGTCGCGTGGTCGCCAACGAGCGGGCGCCCGCGCCGCCCGGGCGCTGGCCGGCGACGATCCCCGCGGTCGAGCAGCTGCTGCGCGAGGGGCTCGACCTCACGCCCGGCGTCACGCTGCTGGTCGGCGAGAACGGCAGCGGGAAGTCGACCCTCGTGGAGGCCGTCGCCATGGCCTTCGGGCTGGCGCCGGAGGGCGGCACCCGCAACGTGCAGGAGGGGACCCGCACGACCGAGTCGCCGCTGCACGAGTGGATCACCCTGGAGAAGGCTCCCGGCGCCCCGCGCTGGGGTTTCTTCCTCCGCGCGGAGACGATGCACGGCTACTTCACCCGCCAGGAGTCCTACAGCACCCGTCACGACCCGCGCTTCCACGAGCTGAGCCACGGCGAGGCCTTCCTGGAGCTGCTCCGGACCCGGTTCGACTCCCCGGGCCTCTACTGCCTGGACGAGCCCGAGGCGGCCCTGTCCTTCAGCAGCCAGCTCGCGCTGGCCTCCACCCTGCACGAGCTCGCGGCCGGCGGCGCTCAAGTCGTCTGCGCCACGCACTCACCCCTGCTGGCGGCCCTGCCCGGCGCGCGCATCCTCGAGGTCGGGCCGTGGGGGCTGCGACCGACGACGTGGGAGGACCTCGAGCTGGTCGCCCACTGGCGGGCCTACCTCGACGACCCGATGCGCTACCTGCGGCACGTCATCGCGCCCGACTGATCCGGCCACCAGTCCGGGCTGACCCGCTCAGCTCGTGCGGGGTCGCGCCTGCCACGCTGGGGGCGTGACGTCGATCAGACCGCTGGCGACAGGCCGGTTGCTGGGCCCGCTCGTGGCCGACCTCGTGTGCGTGCTCGCCCTGGCGGTCGGTGGCGCGAACGCGCACGATGGCGGCGAGTCCGACTGGGTCGTGCTCGTCATCATGTGGCCCTTCGCGGTGGCTGCTGGACTGGCGCACGCCGGGCTGGCGTGGAGCGGGCGGCGGTCGCGTCGGGTGTGGCCCGAGGGCGTGGTCGTCCTCGCGGTGACCTACGTGCTCGGCATGGCCCTGCGCGTCGCGTCTGGCCGGGGCATCGCTCCCGCGTTCCTGGTCGTCGCCGCCATCGTCCTCGCGGTGACGATGCTGGGCTGGCGCTTCCTGGCGCAGGTCGCTGCCCGCAGACTGAAGACGCCTTCGTCGTAGACCCCGCCCCCGGCGTCCCGATCCCGGCCGGCCGGCCGGGGACGAGACAGCGCCTAGACGATCTTCTCGAAGACCATCGTCGCCTGGATCCGGTCGCCGCCGCCGAGTCCCTTGCTGCCGGAAGCGGCGGTGGTGATCGTGTGCAGCCGGTATCCGAACGCCGCCTGACGGTTCAGCACCCCTTCCAGCTCAGTGAGGTTGCCCGAGCCGGTGCCCCAGAGCTTCTCCTTGAGGATGACCTGGAGCACCACGTAGCTCGCGCCCGGCGCGGCCGGCCGGGGCTGGGCGCCAGCGACAGCGCTCTGCTGGATCTGGCCGGCGACCCCAGCGATGCCGCCGCCCTCGGCCGGCGCCTCGAACTGGTCGGTCCAGGCATGGCCGTCCCACCAGCGCTTCCTGCCCGATCCGGAACCGTCGTCGTACCAGCCAGCCGGTGTGCTCGACATGGGCAACCCCTCTCTCCTCGCTGCTGCTCGCCCAGGCTAGAACTGCTCGAGCCGGATCGCCGGCAACGCGGACGAGTCGTGCAGTCGATCGAACGGCACCTCCTCCGGACACCGGTCCGGTGACCAGTGCGAGGATGCATGGATGAGCTGGGGAGATGTCTGGGTCAACGGGGACAAGGTCCGACCCGAGATCGACGCCACCGGCCCGCGGGCGCCGTGGATCCCGGCGGGCGTCATCTCCGCGGAGGAGCGGGCGTTCGTCGAGGCGACGCAGGCGCTGCGGAGGACCCGCGACGCGCACGCCCGAGCGGTCGAGTTCGACCTCCAGGTCACCTCCTCCGCCGTGAGCAAGGAGCGCTCCGGCACGGGGAAGTCCGTCGTCGGCTTCGAGCCGGACGGGTTGTGGCTCGCGGTGGACGTGACCCCGGCGGGGAGCCCCGAGGGGGAAGCCCGCTTCGTGGTCTTCACGCAGCGCGTGCACGTCATCGCCAGGGCCCATCGGGCCGCCAAGCGCGGTACGCCGGGCCGCCCGCGGGGAACCATCTCGCTTCGCGGCCGCGCCCGATCCCGGGAAAGCCCCCTCGAGTGGGGTCACCCGGCGGCTCGGGACTGACCGAGCGAGTTGTCGGCGAGATCGTCAACGGAAGCGTGGTCGGGCCGGACGCGGGTTGGTTCGGGTACGCGGCGGCCTTGGCGGCGGTATGTCGTGGCCCCGACGGCGGTGACCGTGGCGTGCTTCCGGTCCGGGATGGAGCTGCCCCGGGTGTCAGTCGGTGCTTGGTCCACAGGTCGGGTGCTCGCCTCGTCCGGACTGTCGGTGCTGCCTGCTTGGGTGGAGTCATGGCCGGGACGCTGGTGGTGGAGGAGATGTCGGAGGACGCTGTCCTCGAGGCTGCCACCGTGTGTGCGCGCACGCTCCAGCAGGCTGAGGTGGAGCTGTTGCGGGTGGCGTACCGGTGGGCGGTGCTGCACGACCCGGCCCGTCCCGGTGTCCTCGACCCGGACGAGGTCGGGAAGCCGGGCCGCGAGCAGGCGCGGCGCCTGGGCGGTGCGGGCACCGCTGAGGTCGCCGAGTTCGCCGCCGCCGAGCTGGGCGCGCGGATCGGGCGCACCACCCATGCCGCGGTCGCGTTGATCGCTGATGCCCAGGACCTGCGCCACCGCCACCCGCAGCTGTGGGGCCGGGTGCTGGCCGGGGAGGTCCGGGCCTCCTACGCCCGGTTCGTGTGCACCAGGACCCGCGAGCTGTCTGCAGCCGAGGCTGCCTACGTCGACGCCGAGGTCGCCGAATCAGCCGACGGGCGGATCCCGTGGTCCCGGTTCGAGGCCCTGGTGATCGGAAAGGTCGCCGCCGCGGCACCCGCCCTGGCCCGGGCCAAGGAGGAACGCGCCCGCCGCGCGACGTTCGCCAAGATCATCGGCAAGCCCGAGCACGGCATGGCCTCCTTCCTGATCCGCGCCCCCATTCCCGTGATCGCCCAGCTCGACACCGCGATCACCGCGCTCGCTGAGCGGCTGCGCGAGAGGCTGCCCGACGACCCGCACCCCGCCGACCCGATGGATCAGCCGGCCGGGGAGGAGCGCCCCGACACCGCCGCCACCGTGGTCAGCGGGGATGAGCGGCGGGTGCTGGCGGTGCTGATGCTCGCCAACCCCCAGACCTGCGCGACTGACCCCGAGACCGACCCGGGCGACCTCGACATCGGTGCCCTGGTGCCGCGTGCGGAGGTCGTGGTCCACCTCGACGGGCGCAGCATCGGCTCCGACCTGCCCACCATCGCCCGCCTCGAGGGACACGGCCCCGTCACCACCGACTGGGTCCGCGACGTCCTCGGCCCCCATGCGGTGTTCACGATCCGCCCGGTCCTCGACCCCCTCGGCCACGCACCGGTCGATGCCTACGAGATCCCGCAACGACATAGACGGGCCGTGCGGCTGTTGTCGCCGGCCGACGTGTTCCCCTTCGCCTCCTGCACCAGCGACACGATGCAGGTCGACCACACCGAGCCCTACCGACCACACGGCCGGGGCGGTCCGAGCGCGATCGGGAACTACGGCCCCCTGACCCAGACCCACCACCGCATCAAGACCTTCGGGCACTGGCGGGTCAGACAGCCCTTCCCCGGCGTCTTCGTGTGGCGCGACCCCCACGGCGCCCTCTACCTCGTCGACCACACCGGCACCCGACGCGTCGACCACCCCACCGACCAGGCTGCTTGATCAGGCTCCCTGCCCCGGCGCACTGACCTCCGTCGAGACATCGAGGGCCGAAGGTCCCTGCCGGAGGCCCGCCGGGCGACCTAACGTCGAGAGCAGGGAGGAAGCCATGGTCGAGGAACACGAGCCAGCCGAGAGCACCCTGCGCGAGCGGGCGCTGATACAGCTCAAGAAGCGCCGCGACTTCCAGACCCACGTGCTGGTGTACATCCTGGTGAACACCCTGCTCGTGGCGATCTGGGCGATGAGCAGCCCGGAGGCGTTCTTCTGGCCGGTCTTCGTCATCCTCGGGTGGGGCATCCCCGTGGTCATCAACTGGTGGGACGTCTACGTCGTCAAGGAGCCCGACGAGGCCACGATCCAGCAGATGATGGACCGGCTCCAGCGCAAGGGATGACCGCCTGACCCACAGGCCCCAGCGACGCCACCTCGGGGTGTGCTGGACGCGATTACGTTGGTCGGATGGAGCGCCACGAGGTACTGGTCATCGGTGGCGGCAACGCCGGCATCTCCCTGGCCGCCCGACTGCTGCGCGACGGCGCGACGGGCGTCGCCGTGGTCGAGTCCGAGACGACCCACCGCTACCGGCCGCTGCTCAACTACGTCGGCTCCGGCGAGGCCACCATGTCCTCCCTGGAACGCCCGGCCACGGAGGTGATGCCGGAGGGCGTCACCTGGATCCGGGCCGAGGTGGTGGCCGTCGATCCCGCGGGCCCCAGCGTGCGCCTCGCCGACGGCCGTGAGATCGGCTGCACCACCCTGGTCGTCTGTCCCGGCCTTGAGGAGGACTGGGACGCCGTCCCCGGCCTCGCGGCGGCGTACGCCGACGGCTGGGCGGGCTCGACCTTCGTCGTCGAGAGCGCACCGCGGGTGTGGCCCGCGCTGCGCGACCTGACCGCCGGGCGGGTGCTCTTCACGATGCCTCCGGAGCCCGCGCCCTGCGGCGCCACCGCGCTCAAGCCGCTGTTCATGGCGTGCGACCACTGGCGCCGCGCGGGTGTCCTCCCCGACCTCGAGGTGCACCTCGCCCTCCCGGGCCCCACCCCGCTCGGCAACCCCCGGGCCGACTGGCGGCTCGAGCAGGTGCTGGCGTCGTACGGCGTCCGGGTGCTGCGCGAGGCCCGTGTGGCCGGCCTCGAGGGACGCGCAGCCACGGTCACGACGCCGGCGGGCGAGCAGCGTCTCGACGACCTCGCCTACGCCCACGTCGTGCCGCCCTACCGAGCGCCGAGCTGGGTCGCCGAGAGCGACCTGGCCGGGTCGAGCGGCGCGGGATTGGTCGACGTCGACGAGCGCACAATGCGACACCGGCGGCACCCCGCGGTCTGGTCGCTGGGCGACGTCGCCGACCTCGGCACGCGCCCCTCGGGCGGGGGCCTGCGCAAGCAGGTCGAGGTCCTGTCCCACAACATCACCACCGACGGCTCGGAGCCCGCGCAGCACTACGACGGCTACACCGTCATGCCGATCACCACCTCGAAGCGCCGGCTGATGCTCGTCGAGGTCGACCGCGACGGCCGCCCCACGCCCTCGGTGCCCTTCCCCGACCTGGTCAAGCCCCGGATGCTCACCTGGTACGCCGACCGCTACGGCCTCCCGCTGACCTACTTCAAGCGCATCCTGCGCGGGAAGGTCTAGGGCCGAGCGAGCAGGACTCAGCCGATGCGGGCGCTGTCGGCGATCCGGGTGATCAGCCGGGTCATGGCCTTGCTGTCGACCTCGCGCCCGACCATGCCGAGGTAGAACTGCGCGGTCTCACCGCTGCCGGGCGTGGTCAGCCACCGCTCGAGCGAGTGCCGGCGGTAGCCCCCGGCGACGTAGGACACCTCGAGGCTGTCGTAGCGCTCCTCCACGATCTCGAGGTCCTGGACCTCGGAGGCGGTGGCCAGCGCCCCGACCCGGGCGGCGCGGGCGGAGGGCACGCTCTGGAAGAGGTTGGCGACCTGGCGCACCCGCAGGAAGTAGAGGTTCTCGGCGTCGTCCGGGCTCGGCGGCGGGTACCAGCGCCACTCGCCCCCGGCCGAGTCGCTGCGCACCCAGCCGCGCGGCACCGACAGCGACACCGTGAAGGGCGGCGTGCCCAGCACCACCCGGCGCAGCGGCAGGTCCGCCTCGAGCGCGGGCTCCTCGCGGTCGTCGCGCACCAGCACCGGCCGGTCGGTCGGGTAGGCCGGTCCGGCGGCGGCCAGCGGTCGCACGTCGTCGGTCCGCGCGGGCCGGTCGTGGTCGGCGCGCGCGACGGCGTACCCCGCTGCTCCGCCCGCCAGGGCGAGGACGACCAGCAGGGCGGCTGCCGACCCGAGCCCGCGCACGCTCACGCGCCCACGGTAACGCGCGGGGGCGGTGGCGCCGGGAGGCACCCGTCGGCCCTACCGTGGCGTCATGAGCAGCCTGATCATCCGCCGCGCTCGACTGGTCCCCGTGCACGCGGGCGACGTCGTGCCCGACGCGCCCGTCGACGTCCTGGTCACCGACGGCACCGTCGCGGCCGTGGCTCCGCGCCTCGACCGTCCCGCCGGCACGCCCGAGGTCGACGCCGAGGGCCGCTGGGTGGTCCCGGGGCTGTGGGACCAGCACGTGCACCTGGCCCAGTGGACGCTCTCGTCGGGTCGCCTCGACCTCGCCGGCGCCCGCAGCCCCGAGGCCGCGCTCGCGATGGTCGCCGAGCGGGTCGCGGAGTACCCCGACCTCCCCGTCATCGGCTGGGGCCACCGCTCCGCCGGCTGGGACCGCGACGCCACCGTCTCCGAGCTCGACGCCGTCTCCGGCGAGACCCCCGTCGTGCTGATCTCCGGCGACGGCCACCACGCCTGGCTCAACACCCGGGCCCTGCTCTTCCTCGCGATGCCGGTGCGCGACTCCGTGGTGCGCGAGTCCGAGTGGTTCGCGGTCTACCCGCGCCTGGCCAGCCTCGTCGGCAACGACGGCACCTCGCCCGAGGCCTACCGCCGCACCCTCGACCACGCCGCGTCGATGGGCGTCGCGGGGCTCGTGGACTTCGAGTTCAGCGGCGGCGCCGACGAGTGGGCCGAGCGCTGGTCCGAGGGCTGCGACGTGCTGCGCGTGCGGATGGCGACGTACGCCGAGGGGCTCGACTCGGTGCTCGGCCACGGGCTGCGCAGCGGCGACCCCCTGCCGCTCGGCGACGGCCCGCGCGACCCTCGCCTCACCATGGGCCCGCTGAAGATCATCAGCGACGGCTCGCTCAACACCCGCACCGCCTGGTGCTGCGAGCCGTACGGCGACGCGCACCGCCTCGAGTACCCCTCCGGGCAGCCCAACCTCTCCGGCGCCGAGCTGCGCGAGCTGCTGCGCACCGCGCACGGCCACGGTCTCGAGGTGGCCACCCACGCGATCGGCGACGCGGCGGTCGCCGAGGCGCTGGCGTCGTACGCCGAGTCGGGCGCGCGCGGCTCGATCGAGCACGCCCAGATGGTCAACCGGGCCGATGTGCACGAGATGGCCCGGCTGGGCATCCGCGCCAGCGTCCAGCCGGCCCACCTGCTCGACGACCGCGACCTGACCGAGCGGATCTGGGGCGAGCGCTCGGCGCGGTGCTTCGCGTTCCGCTGGATGCTCGACGACGGCATGGAGCTCGCGCTGGGCTCCGACGCCCCGGTCTCCCCGCTCGACCCGTGGCTGGCGATGGCCGCCGCGGTGCACCGCAGCGGCGACGAGCGCGAGGCCTGGCACGGCGAGCACGCCCTCACCCCGCGCGAGGTGCTCGCCGCCTCCGTCGACGGTCAGGGCACGGTCGCCCCGGGCAGCCGCGGCGACCTGGTGCTGCTCGACGCGGACCCGCTGGACCCGACCGGGACCCCCGACGAGCAGGCCTCGCGGCTCAAGGCCATGCAGGTGGCCGGGACCTGGGTGGCCGGCCGAGAGGTGTTCACCACCCTCGACTGACGGGTCAGGAGCGCTGCAGCAGCCGGGCGATCTCGTCGGCGACCGCCTGCTGCTCCGCGGCGAAGGGGTGGTAGGCCAGTGCACGCTCCGGGTCGTTCTGCTGGCCGTTGATCCACGGGTCGTCGGCGCAGATGTCGTGGCCCCGGGTCAGCGCGAAGGCGTCGACGTACTCGACGTCGGCGGCCTTCGCGGCGTTCTCGAGCGCGTCCGAGAGCCCGCGGTTCACGCTGCGGGCGAAGGGCAGGTCGCCCTCGGCGATGGGCAGCAGGTCGGGGCAGGAGCCGGTCTCCGGGACGATCTGCGGGTAGCCGACCAGCAGCACCCGGGCCTGGGGGGCCCGGTCGACGACGCCCTGGAGCGCCGCGGTCACCCGCCCCTTCATCTCCTCGAGGTCGCGGGTCACGCTGCCGGTCGCCGCGTCGGTGCAGGGCGTGCCCTCGGGCTCCTGGGCCGCCGCGCCCACGCAGCCGGCGGTGAGCTTGCTGAACAGGCCGAAGTCGTTGCCGCCGATGCCGATCGTGACCAGGTCGGTGTCCTCGCTGAGCGCGTCGAACTGGGCGGGGCGGCTGCTGCCGTCGAAGGTCTGCTGCACCCCGACCAGCGACACGGTCTGCGCGCCGGCGCAGCTCACGTCCTCGAGGTCCGAGCCCAGCTCGGCCGCGACCAGGCTCGGGTAGTTGCCGCTGGAGCGCAGGCACCCGTCCTGGCCGTCGGTCTCGGGCACGAACGGCGCCGAGGTGTAGGAGTCGCCGAGCGCGACGTACGCCGGGTAGTCGCTCTCCGGCTGCGCCTCGCTGCTGTCCGGGGTCGTGGCGCTCCCGGTGGGGGTCTCGGAGGCACCCGGTTCGGCGCCCGACTCCCCGCACGCGCCCAGCGCGCCGATGAGCAGGACGGCGGTGGCGAGGCGGCGGAGGATCATGGTGCTCACGGTACGGCCCGCTCGCTCACCCCCGCCCGTGCAGCCGGCCGGTCAGCCCAGGGCGATGACCATCGCCAGCACCTTCTCCGGGTCCTCGAGGTCGTCACCGTAGAGCTCGCGCAGCTGGCCCATCCGGTAGCGCACGGTCTGGGCGTGCACGAACAGCTCGGCCGCCACGTCGTCGCGCCGGCCCTGGTGCAGCAGCCAGGAGCGCAGCGTCTCCGTGAGCTTCTGGGCGGTGCCCGGACGCAGGTCGGCGAGCGGCGCGAGGACCGCCGCGCGCAGGTCGGCGCGGGCGTCGGCGTCGGCGCTCAGCACCAGCTCCGGCAGGTGGGCCTCGGTGTCCGGCCCCAGTCCCAGGGTCCGGGTGCGGCGCGCCCGGTCGAGCGAGGCCCGCACCTCCAGCCAGGGCCGGGCGGGCCCGGCGACGGCGTCGAGGTCGGCGATCGTCCGCAGCAGGGCGCCCCGGGCACGACCGTGCGCGTCGGGCACCAGCAGCAGCCCGCCCTCACGGCCCTCGGTCGACTCGGGGGCCCCCGACGCCTCGGAGAGCTCGGCGGAGTCGACGACCGCGATCGTCGCCCGGGGCAGGGAGGCGAGCGCCGGACGCACCTGCGAGTCCGCGATCAGGACGGCGGTCAGCGTGGTCGGGGGCTCCCACTCCGCCCGGGTCGCTGTGTCCAGGACCGCCTCGGCGGGCGCCCCGGTGAGCAGCTGGCGCGCCAACCGCTCGACCAGCCGCTGGCGCACCCGACCAGCGGTGGCCAGCTCGTCGGAGTGCCCGGCCACGCTGGCGGCGGAGAGCTCGTCGATGTAGGCGAAGACCAGCTCGGCGAAGCCGGCCAGCGTCTCGGCGTCCATCCCGGCGCGCACCGCGGTGGCCGACATCTCCCGCCACGACACCCGCGCGCCGATCCGGTACGCCGACAGCAGCGCGTCGGTCGTGCGGCCGTTGCGGGCCTCGCCGCGGCCGAGCTGGTAGGCGCCCTCGGCGGCCGGCGCCGTCGGCGTCCGGGGGTTGGCGCCGCCTCTCCCGCCGGCCAGGGACAGGAAGCCGCCGAGCGCGATCCGCACCGCGCTGCGGATGTTCTCGCCCATCGACCCGGTCAGGGCGTCGTCGTAGGACGGCACCTCGTTGATGATCGCGGTGACGACCTTGTCGGCCACCGACGCCAGGTCCTCGCGCATCTCGGCGACCGCGCGGGCGGGCAGCGCGAGTCCGTGGCTGGCGGTGCTGCGAGGGAGGCGACGAGTCATGTTGTTCGCTCCGAACAAATGTGACGTAGGAATCTGCATCAGGTGCACAGGACTTTAGCGCTCAAGTCCAGCATGGTGGAACACATGACTTCCGTAGCCTTCCGAGACGCCTCCACCGGCACCCGCCCGTCGTGGTCGCACTCCCTGCGTCGCCAGGTGCGACGCGTCGCCGAGGCCGCCGTAACCCCGCTCGACGTCGACGACGTCCTCGACGTGTTCCACCCGCTGCGCCGCGGCGCCCCGCTGCGCGGACGGATCGTGGCCGTGCGCCCCGAGACCGCCGACGCGGCCACGCTCGAGATCAAGCCCGGCGCCTCCTGGGCCGGCCACGTGCCGGGCCAGTACGTGCGCATCGGCATCGACGTCGACGGCGTGCGCCACTGGCGCGCCTACTCCCTG
Organism: Nocardioides dokdonensis FR1436; assembly: GCF_001653335.1. Taxonomy (NCBI): domain Bacteria; kingdom Bacillati; phylum Actinomycetota; class Actinomycetes; order Propionibacteriales; family Nocardioidaceae; genus Nocardioides; species Nocardioides dokdonensis. The sequence goes on along the minus strand of NZ_CP015079.1, from coordinate 1,057,683 downwards.
ACCCACGGCCCCCGCGCCGACGGCCTGATCTCGATCACCGTCAAGGCGGTCCCGGACGGCCACGTCAGCGACTACCTCGTGCACCACGCCGCCCCCGGCACCACGCTCCACCTCGAGCAGGCCGCCGGCGAGTTCGTGCTGCCCGACGCGGGCACCGCGGGCAAGCTGCTCTTCGTCACCGCCGGCTCCGGGATCACCCCGGTCATCGGGATGCTGCGCAACCTGTACCCCTCCACCGACACCGGCGTGCTGCGCCCCGCCCGCAGCGCCGACCTCGACATCGTCGTGGTGCACGTGGCCCCCAGCGAGCCCAGCTCGATCTTCCGGGCGGACCTGCAGGCGCTCGACACGGCCGGCGCCATCCGGCTCGTGGCCCGCTACGACGACCAGCACGGTGTGCTCGACGTCGCCGACCTGGACACCCTCGTGCCGGATCTCGCGGAGCGGCGTACCTTCGCGTGCGGCCCCGCCGGGCTGCTCGACGCGCTCGAGGCCCACCACGCCGAGGCCGGCATCGACCTGTTCGTCGAGCAGTTCCGCACCGCGCGCGTCGAGGCCGGGGCGGGCGGCACCGTCGCCTTCACCCAGGGCGGCACCACCCTCGAGGCCGACGGCGCCACCCCGATCCTGGACGCGGCCGAGGAGGCCGGCGTCCTGATGCCCAGCGGCTGCCGGATGGGCATCTGCATGGGCTGCGTCCTGCCGCTCAAGGAGGGTTCGGTGCGCGACCTGCGCAACGGGCAGGTCACCACCGCCGTCCCCGGCGAGACCGACCCCCGCGGCATCTTGATCCAGACCTGCGTGAGCGCCGCCGCCGGCGCCTGCTCCATCGACCACTGACTCCGCCACCGACTTCCACGCCGACTGAGGGAGACCCCATGACTGCCATCACCCGCAAGCCCGAGAACCCCACCGCCCATCTGACCGAGGCCGACATCGAGCAGATCGGCGTCGAGCTCGACGCGATCCGCCAGGACATCGTCGACAGCCGGGGCGCCTCCGACGCGGCGTACATCCGCAAGGTCATCGACGTGCAGCGCAAGCTCGAGCTCGGCAGCCGCGCGGTGCTGGTCGCCAGCATCTTTCCGCCGGCCTGGGTGCTGGGCACCGTCGGGCTGAGCGTGGCCAAGATCCTCGACAACATGGAGATCGGCCACAACATCATGCACGGCCAGTGGGACTGGATGCGTGACCCGAAGATCCACTCCAGCACCTGGGAGTGGGACAACGCCACCCCGTCGGACGCGTGGAAGCACAGCCACAACGAGGTGCACCACACGTACACGAACATCGTGGGCAAGGACAACGACCTCGGCTACGGCATCATGCGCGTCGACGAGGACCAGCGCTGGCACCCGATGTACCTCGCGCAGCCGCTGTGGAACTTCGTCAACGCCTGCCTCTTCGAGTACGGCATCGCCGCCTACGACCTCGAGCTGGGCCGCAACCTGCGGGTGCCCAAGGACAAGCGCAGCGAGACCTTCAAGCGCAACCTGAAGGGCACGCTCGGCAAGATCCGCAAGCAGGCCACCAAGGACTACGTCGTCCACCCGGTGCTGTCGATCCCGACCGGCTCCTTCCTGCCGACCCTGGCCGCCAACGCCACCGCCAACGTGGTGCGCAACCTGTGGACGCACTCGGTGATCATGTGCGGCCACTTCCCCGAGGGCGTGGAGACCTTCGAGAAGAAGGCGATCCCGGAGAAGGAGACCCGCGGCGAGTGGTACCTGCGCCAGATGCTCGGCTCGGCCAACATCTCCGGCTCCAAGGCGATGCACCTGATGACCGGCAACCTCTCGCACCAGATCGAGCACCACCTGTTCCCCGACCTGCCGTCGAACCGGTACGCCGAGATCGCCCCGCAGGTGAAGGCGCTCTTCGCCAAGTACGACCTGAACTACCACGAGGCGTCGCTGCCGGCGCAGGTCTACTCGGCCTGGCACAAGGTCGTGCGCCTCTCGCTGCCGAACGACTTCATGGCCACCACGACCGTGAAGAACCTGCCCAGCCAGCTCAAGACGCTCTACGCGATGTCCACCAAGGGCCCCAAGGTCCGTCGCGCGGCCCAGGCCCGGCTGCAGCAGCAGGCGCGCCGCCTCACCACCGCGGCCTGAGCACCGGCCCGGTCACCACCCTCAGACCCGAGGGAGGGTGACCGGGTCCATCGGGTGCGCGGCCTGGACCGCGGCGTGCAGGCGTCGCTGCTGGGTGAGCATCAGCACGGCCGCCAGCACCGTGGTCGTCACGGTCACCGAGAAGGCCGCGGTCGAGCCGTGGTCGTCGGCCAGCCGGCCGGCGACCGAGGAGCCGAGCGCGTAGCCGATGCCGGTGGCACTGGCCAGGGTCGTCATCGCGGCGCCCACGCGGGGCAGCGGCACGACCCGCTCGGCGAGCGAGAAGACCGCGATCATGTACGGCGCCACCGCGCAGCCCAGGAACAGCACGACCAGGGTCGCGCCCAGCAGGCTGTCGACGAGCAGCAGCGGCCACGACAGCGCCACCAGCGCGAACGCCGCGACGAGGGCACGCCGCTCGTGGCCGATCCGCGCCGGCAGGTACGCCGTCGCGATGCCGGCCACCGCGCTGCCGACGCCGAGCGTGGCGTGCACCAGGCCCGCGACACCCGGGGTGCCGGCCTCGGTCGCGAGCACCGTGGCGCCGGTCTGGGTGGCGCCGAAGAGCACGCCCACGAACAGCTGCGCCGCGGCGAGGACCACGAAGACCCGGGTGACCAGCGGCCCGTGACCGGGGCTGGTCGAGTCGTGCCGGGCGACCAGGGCCGCCGACCCGTCGAGCGCGAAGGCGCTGCCGAAGACGGCGAGGAGCACGGCGGCGGCGATCAGGCCGCCGCTGGGCGAGACGAGCACGGCGGCCAGGCCGATCAGCGCCGGGCCGAGCGCGAAGGACGCCTCGTCGGCGGCGCCCTCGTAGGAGAAGGCGGCGTCGACCAGGCGGCGCTGGTGCGGCCGGCCCTCGGTCAGCGGACGCCAGCGCACCCGGGCCAGCGGGCCGACCTGGGGCGTGGCGAGACCGGTGAGGGCGGCCACGGCGACCACGGTCAGGTCGCTGACCCCGGCGTCGACGACGCCCACCAGGGCGATCAGGCCGGTGGCGCCGAGCAGCGACTGCACGAGCACGACGGGGCGCTGGCCGATCCGGTCGGCCAGGGAACCGGCGAGCGGGGCGCCGACCGCGTTGGCGACCGCCAGCGCACCGGCCGACAGGCCGCCGAGGCCGTAGCTGCCGGAGGCGGTGGAGACGAGCAGGAGGGTGCCGAGCTGGCTCATGGCCAGGGGCAGCCGGCCGAGGAAGGCGACCAGCACGTAGAGGGGGCCGGCGATGTTGATGAGCTGGCGGTAGGAAGCGAGCGGACTCACGGTCGTGCCTTTCGAGCGCGTCGAGCAGACGCGCCGAACCCACCTCCAAGCGCGCGTTGAACCCTCTGCACCGCCCAGGCTACAGCTCGAGCAGGCGGGTGGTCTCCTCGCGCATCTCGACCTTGCGGATCTTGCCGGTCACGGTCATCGGGAACTCCTCGACGACCAGCACGTAGCGGGGGATCTTGAAGTGGGCCAGGCGGCCCTCGCAGAAGGCCCGCACCGCGGCGGTGTCCAGCGGCTGCGCGCCCTCGCGCAGGCGCACCCACGCGCACAGCTCCTCGCCGTACCGCTCGTCGGGCACGCCGATGACCTGCACGTCCTCGATGTCCGGGTGGGTGTGCAGGAACTCCTCGACCTCGCGCGGGTAGACGTTCTCCCCGCCGCGGATCACCATGTCCTTGATCCGGCCCACGATCGTGCAGTAGCCGTCCTCGCGCATCACGGCGAGGTCGCCGGTGTGCATCCAGCCGTCGGCGTCGATCGCCTCGGCGGTGCGGTCGGCGTCGTCCCAGTAGCCGCGCATCACCGAGTAGCCCCGGGTGCAGTACTCGCCGGGCTCGCCGCGCGGGACGGTCGCGCCGGTGACTGGGTCGACGACCTTGATCTCCAGGTGCGGGTGCACCCGGCCGATGGTCGCCGTACGCCGCTCGAGGTCGTCGTCGACGCGGGTCTGGCAGCTCACCGGCGAGGTCTCGGTCATCCCGTAGGCGATCGCGACCTCGTCCATGTGCATGTCCTCCACGCACCGCTTCATCACCTCGACCGGGCAGACCGAGCCGGCCATGATCCCGGTCCGCAGCGTCGAGAGATCGTGCTCGGCGAAGGTCGGGTGCGCCTGCATGGCGATGAACATCGTGGGCACCCCGTAGACGCCGGTGCAGCGCTCCTCGGCGATGGTGCGCAGCGTGATCTCGGGGTCGAAGCCGGGGGCGGGGATCACCATCGTGGTGCCGTGCGAGGTGCACCCCAGGTTGCCCATCACCATCCCGAAGCAGTGGTAGAAGGGCACCGGGATGCACAGCCGGTCCTCCGGACCGAGGCGGATGAGCTCGGTGGTCATGAAGCCGTTGCCCAGGATGTTGCGGTGCGTCAGGGTGGCGCCCTTGGGGTAGCCGGTGGTGCCCGAGGTGTACTGGATGTTGATCGGGTCGTCGGGGTGCAGCGACCCGGCGCGCTCGCGCAGCGCCTCCGCGGTGACCGCCTCGCCGCCGGCGAGGAGCGCGTCCCAGGCGTCGGTGCCGATGTGCACCACCCGGCGCAGGTCGGGGCACTGCGGGGCCACCTCGCGCATCATGGCGACGTAGTCGCTGGTCTTGAAGGCGGTCGCCGCGACCATCAGCGCGAGCCCGCTCTGGTTGATCGCGTAGGCCAGCTCGTGGCTGCGGTAGGCCGGGTTCACGTTGACCAGCACGGCGCCGGTGCGGGCCGCGGCGTACTGCACGAGGGTCCACTCGGCGCAGTTCGGCGCCCAGATCCCCACCCGGTCCCCGACCCCGATGCCGGCCGCCATCAGCCCCCGGGCGACCCGGTCGACGTCGTCCTCCAGCTCGCGCCAGGTCCAGCGCCGCCCGGTGGCCACCTCGACCAGCGCCTCACGCTCGGGGTGGGCGGCCACGGTGCGGGACAGGTCCGCCCCGATGGTGGTGTCCGGCAGCGGTGGCTCGGTGGGTCCGGCGGCGTACGAGTCCTGGGTCACATGCGTACCCCACCAGGCTCGCCCGGTCTCGACAACCCCTGGTCGTCGGTCGAGCAGGGAGGGCCGAAGGCTCGAGCGTCCGTCGAGACCCCGTGACTCCAAGGCGTGCGGTGAGCGCGGTCCTCACGGGGTCTCGACGACGCTCCTCGCTGGCGCTCGTCGCTGCTCGACAGTGACGATACGAATGGAGTGCCTGGTGGCAGGTCGTCCTGACTCGCTGCTCGACTGACCATGGTGTCCATCGCTGGATCTGTCGGTCGGTCTGCTGCCGGGTGCTGCACCCAGCCAGGCGGGGGCCTCGTGACTTCATAGGAGCTTGTGCCCAGCCGTCACTGATCACTGTCCTGTCCGCTGCCCTCGCCTGGCTGGCGCCACCGCCACCACAAGAGGAGACGGCATGACCACCATGACATCTGCACCACCCGTATCGCACTGCACCCACGAGGAGACCAGCGCTGCCTTCGGTGATCCGCCGTCGCCACGGGTCGGGGTGATCGGCGGAGTCGACACCCACCGCGATCAGCACGTCGCTGCCGCCCTCGACTCACTGGGACGCCTGCTAGGCATCGAATACTTCGACGCTGACACATCCGGCCATCGGGCCCTGCTGGCCTGGCTGGAATCGTTCGGACCGGTGCTGATGATCGGCATCGAGGGCACCGGCGCCTACGGCCTAGGACTCGCACGCCACCTGGCCACAGCCACCACCGCCGACCTGATCGAGGTCGATCGACCAGATCGACGCACGCGCCGGCTCAAGGGCAAGTCCGACCCCATCGACGCCGAAGCCGCCGCCCGCGCGGCGTGGTCGGGAGCGCACACCGGCACTCCCAAGGCCCGCGACGGACGCATCGAAGCGCTGCGCAACCTGCGTGTCGCTCGACGCTCAGCAGTCCAGCAACGCGCCGACGTCGTGCGCCAGATCAAAGCACTGATCGTGACCGCCGAGGACGACCTACGCCACCGCCTGCGTCACCTAGACACCCCCACATTGGTGCGCACCTGCGCCGCACTGCGACCCGACCCCGCGCACATCGCAGAGCCCCTGCACGCCACCAAGGCCGCCCTGCGCAGCCTCGCCCGCCGTCACCGCCACCTCAGCGAGGAGATCACCGACCTCGAGGCGCTGATCCACCCCCTGGTCGAACAGATCAACCCCGCCCTGATGGCCATCAACGGCATCGGACACGACTGCGCCGGACAGCTCCTGGTCACCGCCGGCGCCAACCCCGAACGCATCCACACCGAAGCAGCCTTCGCGATGCTCGTCGGCACCGCGCCGGTCCCGGCCTCCTCAGGCCAAACCCACCGCACGAGGCTCAACCGCGGCGGCGACCGTCAGGCCAACGCTGCCATCCACCGCGTCCTGCTCTCACGAATGCGCTGGCACAAACCCACCAAGACCTACCTCGCCCGCCGCGTCAACCAACGCGACCTCTCCAAACGCGAAGCAGCCCGCATCCTCAAGCGCTACATCACCCGCGAGATCTACCCCGCCCTGATCAACCCCCACCACGGACTTGACCATCCATAGGAGCATCCAACGGTGGTGGGGAGGTCAGGCCAGCAGGCGGACGTCGAGGGGCTCCTCGACCGCCTCGTCGCCCTGGCGGCGCACGCGGAAGGCCCGGGCGCCGGGGCGCTCGGAGACGGCTTCGACGAGCTCTCCGTCGCGCCACAGCAGGGCGGCGCCGTCGTCGGCGGCGTACCCGTCGGGCAGGCGGCCGGTGGCGACCAGGTCCAGGTACGTCGGGCGGCGCTCGGCCTCGCCGTCGTAGTGCGGGCAGGCGCTGCCGGGCAGCAGCCCCACGCCGTCGGACAGGCCCGCCAGGGGGCCGTAGGAGTCGGTGACCGAGGCGTCGTACCAGCAGTTCATGCCGGCGCTGATGCCGGTGAGGACGGTGCCGGCCCCCGCTGCCTCGCGCAGCAGCGCGTCGAGGCCGTGCAGGCGCCACAGCACCAGCAGGTTGGCCGTCGAGCCACCGCCGACGTAGATGACGTCCTGCGCCAGCACGTGGGCGCGCAGGTCACCGCCGGGGATCGTCCCGTAGTCGAAGAGCTGCACGGTGGACGTCTCCGCGCGGCCGGCGAAGGCGGTCTCGAAGCGCTCGATGTAGCCGGGGGAGTCGCCGCTGGCGGTGCCCACGAAGCAGACCCGCGGCGGGCCGTCGGCACCGCGCGGCACCGGCACCAGGGACAGCAGCAGGTCGTCGAGCGGCGCCGGGACGGACACGTCGTCGGCCATCGAGAAGCCGCCACCGCCCATCGTCAGGATGGTGCCCGTCATCCGGCGCTGCCACCGAGCGCGGCGCTGACGACCTCGCGGGCCTCCGCCTGCACCTGGGCGAGGTGCTCGGGCCCGCGGAAGGACTCGGCGTAGATCTTGTAGACGGCCTCGGTGCCGGAGGGCCGCGCGGCGAACCACGCCGACTCGGTGGTCACCTTGAGGCCACCGATCGCGGCGCCGTTGCCGGGGGCCTCGGTGAGCCGGGCGGTGATCGGCTCACCGGCGAGCTCGGTGGCGGTCACGGCGTCGGGGCTCAGCGCCGCGAGCGCAGCCTTCTGCTCGCGGGTGGCCGGCGCGTCCACACGGGCGTACGCCGGGTCGCCGTGCTCGGCGACCAGGGCGGCGTAGCGCTGCGACGGGGTCTCGCCGGTGGTCGCCAGGATCTCGGCGCCGAGCAGGCACAGCAGCAGGCCGTCCTTGTCGGTCGTCCAGGTCGAGCCGTCGCGGCGCAGGAACGAGGCGCCCGCGGACTCCTCGCCGCCGAAGCCGAAGGAGCCGTCGAGCAGCCCGGGGACGAACCACTTGAACCCGACCGGCACCTCGACCAGCGGCTTCCCGACGCCCGCCGCGACCCGGTCGATCATCGAGGAGGAGACCAGGGTCTTGCCGATCCGCGCGGTGTCGGGCCAGTCGGGACGGGCGCCGCCGAAGAGGTGCCCGATCGCCACGGCCAGGAAGTGGTTGGGGTTCATCAGCCCGGCGTCGGGAGTGACGATGCCGTGCCGGTCGGCGTCGGCGTCGTTGCCGGTCGCGATGTCGTAGGCGTCCTTCTGGGCCACCAGCGAGGCCATCGCCGACGGCGAGGAGCAGTCCATCCGGATCTTGCCGTCCCAGTCGAGCGTCATGAAGCGCCACGTGGGGTCGACGAGGGGGTTGACCACGGTCAGGTCGAGCCCGTGGCGCTCGGCGATCTCGCCCCAGTAGCCCACCGACGCGCCGCCCAGCGGGTCGGCGCCGATGCGCACCCCGGCCCGGCGGATCGCCTCGAGGTCGACCACGCTCGGCAGGTCGTCGACGTACGTCCCGAGGAAGTCGTACGCCGCCGCCGCGGCGCGGGCCCGCGCGAACGGCACCCGGCGCACGCCGTCGAGGCCGGCGCGGACCAGCTCGTTGGCACGCGCCGCGATCACCTTCGTGGCGTCGGAGTCGGCCGGGCCGCCGTGCGGCGGGTTGTACTTGAAACCGCCGTCGGCCGGCGGGTTGTGCGACGGGGTGACCACGATCCCGTCGGCGAGGCCCGGCCCGTCGGTGCGCCCCTTGTTGGCGCGCAGGATCGCGTGCGAGACCGCCGGCGTGGGCGTGTAGCCGTCGCGGTCGTCGACCAGCACGGTGACGTCGTTGGCGATGAGCACCTCGAGCGCGGTCGACCACGCCGGCTCCGAGAGCGCATGGGTGTCGCGACCCAGGAACAGCGGGCCGTCGTAGCCCTGCTCGCGGCGGTACTCGCAGATGGCCTGGGTGGTGGCCAGGATGTGGGTCTCGTTGAAGGCGGTGCGCAGCGAGGTGCCCCGGTGCCCGCTGGTGCCGAAGGCGACCTGCTGGTCGGGGTCGTCGGGGTCGGGGACGCCGGTGTAGTAGGCGGTCACGACGTGCGCGACGTCGATCAGGTCGCCCGGCTCGGCGAGGGTCCCGGCACGCTCATGGCTCATGAGGGCATCATTCACCCATGAGCAGCCGTGCGACCAGCAGTGACCCCAGCAGTGAGCGGAGCAGTGCCCTGAGCGGGGTCTCCTGCAGCATCGAGGACGGCATCGCCCACGTCCGGCTCGACCGTGCGGAGAAGCTCAACGCGCTGACCCTCCAGCTGCTCGACGACCTGGTGGCGACGGCGCGCAGGCTGCGCCGCGACAGGTCCGTGCGCGCGGTCGTCGTCTCCGGCGAGGGGGACGCCTTCTGCGCCGGTCTCGACTTCGCCTCGGTGCTGCGGGAGCCGGCACGGGTCGCCCTGGCCTTCGCCCCGCGCCCGTGGCGCGGCACCAACACCTTCCAGGAGGCCTGCTGGGCCTGGCGCCGGCTGCCGGTGCCGGTGATCGCGGCCGTGCACGGGCACTGCCTCGGCGGCGGCCTGCAGATCGCGCTCGCGGCCGACTTCCGGATCGCGACACCCGACTCGCAGTGGTCGGTGCTCGAGGGCAAGTGGGGGATCATCCCCGACATGTCCGGGGTGCGCTCGCTCAAGGAGGTCGTCGGGATCGACGTCGCCAAGCGCCTGACCATGACCGCCGAGACGGTGTCGGGCAAGCAGGCCCACGACCTGGGCCTGGTCAGCGAGCTCGACAGCGACCCCGTGGCGGCGGCGTACGCGCTCGCGGAGCGGCTCAAGGGCCGCTCGCCCGACCAGCTCGCGGCGGCCAAGCGGCTCTTCGACGACACCTGGACCTCCAGCGCCCGGCACACCTTCTTCCGCGAGCGGGTGGAGCAGGCGTGGCTGCTGGCCGCACGCAACACCAAGGTCGCCCGCGAGGCGGCGTTCAAGCGGGTCGCCCCGGAGTTCGGGCCGCGCCAGCGTTGAGGTTCCAGCGCACGGTCGTCCTGCTGGGCCTGGGCCTGCTGTGGTTCTGGCTCGGGCCGCTGGTGCTGTTGACGGCGCTCGCGACGCTGGCACACCCGCGTGCACGCCGCTTCTGGCGCCCGACCCGCCGGGTCCTCGGCGGCTGGGCGCTCGCGCTCGTGGTGGTCACCGGCGTGGTGCTCGTGCTGCCCGACGGGGTGCTGCCGGTGCCGACCGGGTCGGGCGCGCTGGTGACCCCCGGTTACACCGGCCGCCCGTTCACCGCGCAGCCGATCACGCTCGAGGACGGCGCGGAGCCGGCCCCCGGCCCGCTCGGGCTCAGCCCCGACGTCGACTCCGCGTGGTACGGCCTGGAGCAGTGCGACGGCCTGACCTTCGACGACCAGGACCGCATCGTCGGCCTGTGCGGCACCCGCGCGGGTCCGCAGCTGCGGGTGATCGACCCCGACTCGATGCGCCCGCGGGCCACCAAGGACCTGTCCGAGCGTGACGGCTGCGCGCCCGCCTCCTTCCACCTCGACGACTCCGGCCGGGTGGTCGTGCCGACCAGCGGGAACCGGGTGCTCGTGGTCGCGACCGCCGACGGTGCGGACGAGCCCGACCTGACCACCGAGGAGACCCACGACCTCACCGGCGTGGTGCCCGACGACGACTGCTTGGTGGCCACGCTGTCGGACGCCGACGGACGCACCTGGTTCGTCAGCCGCGCCGGCCGCGCCGGCTTCGTCGACCCGCTCGGTGGGCCGCCGCAGGGGCTGGACCTCGGCGAGGAGGTCGCCCGTCCGCTGAGCGCCGGGGCCGATGGGGGTGTGTACGTCGCCACCGTCGCCGCTGTGCACCGCCTCGACGTGCGCGGTGGCACGCCGGTCCTGTCCTGGAGCACCACCTACGAGCGCGGCAGCGACACCAAGCCCGGCCAGCTCAGCCAGGGCAGCGGCAGCACCCCGACCGTGCTGCCCGACGGGCTGGTCGCCTTCACCGACAACGCCAACCCGCGGATGCACGTCGTGGTCCTCGACACCGCGGACGGTTCCCGCGTCTGCCAGGCCGAGGTCTTCGAGGACGACGCGTCGGCCGCCGAGGGCTCCCTGGTCGCGGTCGGGCGCGGGGTCGTGGTGGCCAACACGCACGGCTACACCGGCCCGCTGCGCACCCTCCTCGGCCGCGTGCCTGCCGGCGGGCTGGCCCGCATCGACGTGGTGGGTCGCGAGTGCGTCCCCGCCTGGACCTCCGAGGTGGTCTCGCCCTCCTCGACGCCGGCGCTCTCGCTGAAGACCGGGCTCGTCTACGCCGCCACCAAGCGCAAGAGCTGGCTGGGCGTCGACGCGTGGTACCTCACCGCCCTCGACGTCCGCACCGGCCGCACCGCCTTCTCCGTGCGCACCGGCCGCGGCGTCCTGCACGACGACCACCGCTCGGCCGTCACGCTCGGCCCCGACGGGGCGGCGTACGTCGCCACCCTGGCCGGGCTCGTCCGCGTCCGCGACGAGCAGCGCTGAGATCGCCCTGCATGAGTCCCCGGTCGGCCGGGGACTCATGCACTTGTCAGGCGTTGCAACACCCGACAAGTGCGCGACTCGCCCGTCCAGTCCCCGGGAATCACTCCCCGGCCTCCTTCCGCCGGTCAGGGGTACAGGACTCCCGTGACCTGCTCGCTGAGCTCCCAGAGCCGGCGCTGGGCGACCTCGTCGTGGGCGAGACGCCGGGCGGTGACGACCTGGGGCACGCCGGCCATCTCGCCCAGGCCGCCCGGTCCGCAGTAGGTGCCGCCGGGCAGGTCGGCGGTGGCGGCCATCAGGGTCGGCCACGCACCGTGGGCGACCGGCTGGGAGACCGCCTTGATGGCTGCGTCGAGGATCGTGGCGATGCCGCCGCTGGTGCGGCCGTACTGCCCGTTGACGGCGAGGTGGCTGCCGGCGAAGCCGGGGTGCGCGGCCGTGGCCAGCACCGGGACCTCGGCGGCCCGGCAGCGGCGGTCGAGCTCGAAGGTGAACAGCAGGTTGGCCAGCTTGGACCGGGCGTAGGTCAGCCACGGCGAGGTGCGACGGGCGGGGCCGCGCGGATCCTCGAGCGGGGCGCTGCGGGCGGCGCGGTGCAGGTTCGAGGACACCGTCACGACCCGGCCGGCCCCGCTGTCGACGAGCTGGGGCAGCAGCAGGCCGGTCAGCGCGAAGGGCCCGAAGTGGTTCGTGGCCATCTGCAGGTCGAGGCCGTCCGCGGTGCGGGCGGCCCGGGTGCCCATCACCCCGGCGTTGTTGACCAGGACGTCCAGCGGGCCGAAGCGGCCCGCCTCCGCCGCGGCGCGGCGTACGGAGGCCAGGTCGGAGACGTCGACCAGCAGCGGCTCCAGGTCTGCCCCGGGCACCTCCGCCTCGATGGCGGCCCGGGCGTCGTCGAGCCTGGTCCGCGTGCGGCCGGCCAGCACCACCCGGGCGCCCCGCCGCGCGAGCTCGAGGGCGGTCACGTGGCCCAGCCCGCCCACCGACGGCCCGGTCACCACGATGGTGCGACCGGCCTGGTCGGGGATGTCGGCGAGCTGCCAGGCGTCCACGGGTCGGCTCTCGGGTCGGCTCACGGGGTGGTGGCCATCGCGGCGAGCACCCGCTGGCCGAGCTCCTGGTCGCCCTCGACCCGGACCGCGCCCGGCTCCGCGTCGCAGCGTCCGCCGGCGAGGCGGACGAAGGAGTCCCGGTCCAGGTGCAGGGTCACCGTGGGCGAGGCGGGAGGGCCGGGCAGGGCGTGACCGCGGCCGTCGTCGCCGACCTCGACGCTGACCGGCTCGCAGCCCGCCACGTGCACGCTCAGCGAGGTGCCGACCGGGGCGCCGGCCCTCTTGGCCAGCACGTAGCCCATCGACTCCGCGAGGTAGTCGATCGTGTGCTGCGCCTGCACGCTGTCCAGTCCGCCGGGCCGACCGGTGGCGCGGCGCACGTCCTGCTCGTGCATCCACACGTCGAGGGGCCGGTTGCGCAGCAGCAGCCCCCAGCTCCACGGCACGCCGCCGAAGACCCGCTCGGGCTTGCCCGCCGCGTCGGTGGGCGGCTCCGCCTGCAACGCCGTACGCCGCGTGGTCGTCGCGGAGCGGATCTCGTCGATGATCGCCGTGGGCGAGGCGCCGCGACGGTTCACCACGCCGATCTCGGTGTAGAGGTTCATGAGGCCCCTCGCGTGGGCGGGCTCGCCGACCTCGGCGTGCTCCTCCACGCCGGTGGCCAGCACCGACTCCAGGTGCGCGACGTGGGAGGCGACGGCCCGCACGTCCCAGCCCGCCAGGTCGGTCGGGGCGTCCCACTCGGCCTCGTCGAGGTCCTCCAGCAGGGCGGTGAAGTCCTGGACGGCCTGCCACCACGTGTCGGTGTAGCCGGTGAGGAGCTCGCGGTCGTCGGGGGAGTCCATGAGCCGCACCCTAGGGGCGCGTAGGCTCGCGCGTCGACGAGGGAGGCCCGATGGCGGCGACACGATCAGCGCGAGCACGCAAGGCGGCGGCGGAGGCCGGGCCCCTGTCGACGGTGACCATCGACCTGGGGGCCGACCAGTCGTTCGTCTACCGGATCGCCTGCATGGAGTGCACCACCTCGGCCTCGTCCCGAGCCACCGGGCGGACCGAGCGCCGCCCGTGGTCGACGTACCGGCCGGGCACCGACAACGGCTACCTGGCGGCGATGGACCGGTGGACCTTCCACCTGCAGGAGAAGCACCCGGGCGCCGAGGCGCCGTGCCTGGCCTACCTGCCGGAGGCGCAGCAGCGCCTGCAGGAGCGCCGCGAGCAGTAGCCGCTCAGTCGGTGGGGGTGAAGCGGACCGCCATCACGGCGATGTCGTCGTCGAGGTCGGCGTCGACGAGGTCGCGCAGCACCGCGTCGAGGAACTTCTCGACCGGCAGGTGCGCGTGCCGGGAGCCCGCGTCGCGCAGCCGCGCGAGCCCCTCGTCGAGGTGCTCGCCGCGCCGCTCGACCAGTCCGTCGGTGTAGAGCAGGAGCGTGGAGCCGTCGTCGACCACGCGGGTGTGGTCGGCGCGCTCGACGTCGGGGAGGACCCCGATCATCAGGTCGGTGGGCCCGTCCTGGAGGTAGGAGGCGACGCCGTCGGCGGCCAGGAGCAGCGGCGGCGGGTGGCCCGCGTTGGTCCAGGCCAGGGAGCGAGCGGGTCGACCGTCGGGGCCGGTGACGGTCTCGATGCGGGCGTGCACGAGGGTGGCCAGCCCCTCGACCTCGAGGTCGTGCAGGAGGTGGTCGAGCAGACGCACGTGGGCCGCCGGCCGGTCGTCGACCGCCCAGGTGATCGCGCGCAGCATGTTGCGCATCTGACCCATGGTGGCCGCCGCCCCCAGGTCGTGGCCGACCACGTCGCCGATCATCAGCGAGGTGTCGCCGCCGGGCATCACCACGGCGTCGTACCAGTCGCCGCCCACCTGGTCGCGCGCTGCGGCGGGCCGGTAGCGCGCCGCGATGACCTGGTCGGTGGTGCGGGGCAGGTTCGGCAGCAGGGCGTCCTGCAGGGTGACCAGCGCGTCGAGGCGCTCCTGCACGAGCAGCGCGCGGTTGACGGCCTGGGCGGTGTAGGCGGCCAGCGCCGTCATCGTGCGGAGGTCCTCGCGGGTCTGGTCGCGAGGGTCGTCCCAGATCAGCGCCATCGCGCCGAGGGCCACCCCGCCGGTGTCGAAGAGCGGCAGGAAGGCCCGGGCCTCGCCGACCTGGGCGCTGAGGTCGAGGTGGGCGTACTCCGCGTTCTGGCCGGCCCGGTCGTGGAACCACACCGGCGCCTGGCGCACCATCGCGCTGCCCAACGGGTTGGAGTCGTCCTGGGACAGCCGCTGGTTGAGGTGGGCCGAGCGCCAGTCGTCCTGGTCCCGGGGCACGTAGTGCAGGGTCGCGTCGTCCGCGATCGGTTCGGGCTGGCCCGCGGCCGCGCTCAGGGCGTCGATCCAGATGCCGGCCCGTGAGCAGCCCAGCTGCTCGATCGAGACGCGCTCGACCGCCACGGCGACCTCGCTGAGGGTCCGGGTGCTGGCCAGGCCCTCGCTGAGCGCCAGCAGCACGCGGCTGCGTCGCGACAGGCTGGCAGCGTGCTCGGCGGCCTGGGCCGCCTCGTGGCGCAGGCCGCGCTGGGCCAGCTCGCTGGAGCACGAGGCGGCGAGGTCCTGCAGCGCCTCGAGGTCGTCGCGCGACCACTCGCGGGGCGTGCGGCTGATGGCGCACAGGGAGCCGACGATCGCGCCGTTCTGGTCGTGGATGGGGTGGCCGGCGTACCCGACGACACCGAGGTCGGGGATCGCCAGGTTGTGCTGGAGCCGGTCGTCGAGCCGGGCGTCGGTGATGACCAACGGCTCCCGGTCGGCGACCACCCACTGGCAGAACGAGTGCGAGAGCGGGGTCTGGCGGGACTCCTCGGTCTCCCCGTCGAGCCCGTCGGCGCCGATGAAGACCTGGCGCTGCTCCTCGACGAGGCTGACGAGCGCGATGTCGGTGCCCAGCGTCCGCCGGACCATGCGGGCGTAGCGGTCGAAGGCGACGCGCAGCTCGGTCCCGGGGCCAGCCCGGAGGTCGGGGTGTGGCATGCGTGCGACCTCCGTTGGTGTGAACGGCAGAAGATATCCCAGGACGGGGCGGCCGAGGACCGCTTTGGCCCACCGCCACAATGGTCGCGTGCGCGTACGAGCCCCTGAGCTGGTCGGTCGAGGCTGGCTGAACACCGACGGCCCCCTGTCCCTGGCCGACCTGCGTGGTCGCTTCCTGCTGCTGGACTTCTGGACGTTCTGCTGCGTGAACTGCCTGCACGTCCTGGACGAGCTGCGCCCCCTCGAGGCGGCGTACGCCGAGGAGCTGGTCGTCGTCGGCGTGCACAGCCCGAAGTTCGCGCACGAGGCCGACCCGGACGCGCTCGCGGCGGCCGTGGAGCGCTACGGCGTGCACCACCCGGTGCTCGACGACCCCGAGCTGGTCACCTGGCAGGCCTACACCGCACGCGCCTGGCCCACGCTCGTGCTCGTGGACCCCGAGGGCTACGTGGTGGCGCAGTACGCCGGCGAGGGTCACGCGCACGCGATCGAGGCGCTGCTGGGCGAGCTGGTGGCCCAGCACCGCGAGCGCGGCACGCTCCAGCCGGCCGGGTCGCCGTACGTGCCGCCGGTCGTGGAGCCCACCGACCTGCGCTTCCCCGCGACGGCGCTGCCGCTGCCGGACGGGCACGTCCTGGTCGCCGACGCCGGGCACGACGAGGTCGTCGAGCTCGACGGCGAGGGCGTCGTCGTCCGCCGCACCGGCGGCTTCCGCGAGCCCAACGGGCTCTGCCTGCTGCCCTCCGACGTCGCCGCCGAGGTCGGCTACGACGTCGTGGTCGCCGACACCGTCGCGCACCGCCTCGCCGGGCTGGCGCTCGCGACGGGCGAGGTCCGCACCCTGGCCGGCGACGGCACGCAGTGGATGAGCGGCGACGGCACCGAACGCCTCTCCTCCCCCTGGGACGTCGCCTGGTGGGGCGGTCGGGTGTGGATCGCGATGGCCGGCATCCACCAGCTGTGGACCTTCGACCCGCTCACCGGCGCGGTCGAGGTCGCGGCCGGCACCGCCCACGAGGGACTGCTCGACGGCCCCGCTCCCGAGGCGTGGTTCGCCCAGACCTCCGGGCTCGCGCCGGCCGGGGACCGGATGTGGCTCGCCGACAGCGAGACCTCCGCCCTGCGCTGGATCGACACCGACGCCCGGGTGGGGACCGCGGTCGGCAGCGGGCTGTTCGACTTCGGCTTCCGCGACGGCCCGGGCGACCAGGCGCTGCTGCAGCACCCGCTCGGCGTCACCGTGCTGCCCGACGGCTCGGTCGCGGTCTGCGACACCTACAACGGGGCCGTGCGTCGCTACGACCCCACGAGCGGGACCACCTCGACCCTGGCCACGGGTCTCGCCGAGCCGAGCGGGGCCTACGTCGACCCCGCGGACCCGGCGGTCCTGGTGGTCGTGGAGTCCGCCGCGCACCGGCTGGCCCGGGTGCCGCTCGGGGGTGCGGGCACCTCCACCGAGGGGTTCGCACGCACCACGCAGCGCCCGGTGACCGAGGTCGCCGCGGGCGTCGAGCTCGTCGTCACCTTCGCCCCGCCGCCGGGCCAGAAGGTCGACGACCGCTTCGGCCCTGCCAGCCAGCTGGTCGTCGAGGCGACCCCGCCGGGCCTGCTGCGCGAGGGGTCGGGGCGCGGGACCTCCCTGAGCCGCACCCTGGTGCTCGACCCGCACGCCGGTGAGGGCGTCCTGCACGTCGCGGCCCGCGCCGCCTCCTGCGACCTCCACGGCGGGGAGGGCGCCGCCTGCCGGATGCACCAGCAGGATTGGGGCGTGCCCGTGCGGATCGTCGACGACGCGCCCGCGGTGCTGACCCTCCCGCTCGGCGGTGCCTAGGCTGACCCGCGTGCCGACCACCCTCGCCTCGATCCACCGCTTCCCGCTGAAGTCCGCGCGCGGGGAGGAGCTGGACCGGGCGGTCGTCGAGCCCTGGGGCCTGGCCGGCGACCGGCGCTGGATGCTCGTCGACCCCGAGGGCTCGGCCCTCACCGCCCGCGAGCTGCACGCCCTGCTGCTGCTCGAGCCCGACCTCACGGCCACCGGGCTCCGGGTGCGGGCCCCGGGACGACCGCCGCTCGAGGTGGCGACCCCCGACCCGGCCCAGCAGGTGCCGGTGCGGCTCTGGCACTCCGAGCTGACCGCGGCCGCGGCTGGTCGGGGGAGCGACGACTGGTTCAGCGACGTGCTGGGTCGACCGGTGCGCCTGGTGCACCTCGACGACCCGACGCGGCGCCCCACCTCGCCCGACTTCGGTGAGTCCGACGACCGGGTCTCGCTGGCCGACGGCTACCCGCTGCTGGTCGCCACCGAGGCGTCCCTGGCCGCGCTGAACGACGTGGTGCTCGAGCGCAGCCAGGGCGCGCACGCGCCGCTCCCCATGACCCGCTTCCGGCCCAACGTCGTCGTCTCGGGCACCGAGCCCTGGGTCGAGGACGACTGGCGCCGGGTGCGGATCGGCGACGCGGTGTTCCGCGCCGTCAAGGGCTGCGCGCGCTGCGTCATCACCACCCTCGACCCCGACACCGCCACCGGCGGCAAGGAGCCGATCGCGTCGCTGGCGCGGATCCGGCGCTGGGACGGGGCCACCTGGTTCGGGGTCAACCTGGTGCCCGACCTGCTCGGGGGCGAGCCGGTCACGATCCGCGCAGGTGACGAGGTCGAGGTCCTGGAGCAGGTGCCGGCCGGCGGCGGGCCGATCCGCCCGGTGCGCTGAGCACCGGCACCCGGGTCAGCCCAGCGCGAGCGAGGCCGCGAGCCCCAGCATGATCACGCCGATGACGGCGTCCAGGACCCGCCAGGAGGTCGGGCGGGCGAAGAGCCCGGAGGCCAGTCGGGCGCCGTAGCCGAGCACGAGGAACCAGACCACCGACCCCAGTGCCGCTCCGGTCGCGAAGAGCCACCGGCCGTCGGGGCCGTAGCCGCTGGCCAGCGAGCCGAGCAGCAGCACCGTGTCGAGGTAGACGTGCGGGTTCAGCCAGGTCAGCGCCAGCGCGGTGAGCAGCGCCGGGGCCAGCCGGGTCACCCCGCGAGCGGCCGCCTCGAGCGTCCCGCCACCGCGAGCCGCCCGCCGCAGCGAGAGGACGCCGTACGCCGTGAGGAAGGCGGCGCCGCCCCAGCGCACCGCCTCCAGCACCCAGGGCGCCTGCTCGACGAGGGTGCCGATCCCCGCGACCCCGGCGCTGATCAGGACGATGTCGGAGAGCATGCAGACGGCCACGACGGGCCCCACCTGCTGCCGGGCCAGGCCCTGGCGCAGCACGAAGGCGTTCTGGCTGCCGATGGCGATGATCAGGCTCAGCCCCGCCAGGAAGCCGGCGCCCACGGTCGTCATGGAGCCAGACCCTAGGCCGGTCGTTTGGCCCGGCGGGGCCGGGGCAGGTTCACTGGGCCCGTCCACTGCCCGCACCAGCGCTCTCGGGAGCCCCCATGATCCGGATGCCGTCGGTCGGCGAGGACTTCGGTCGCTACCACCTGCTGCGCCAGCTGGGCCACGGCGGGATGGGCGTCGTGTACGCCGCCCGCGACGCCGCGCTGGACCGCGAGGTCGCGCTCAAGATCATCACCCCCCAGCTCGCCGGGGACCCGGAGTACCGGGAGCGCTTCCAGCGCGAGGCGATGGCCCTGTCGCGGATGGACTCCCCGCACGTGGTCGCGGTGCACGACCACGGCGAGCTGGACGGGTGCCTCTACCTCGTCACCCAGCTGGTCCCCGACGGCGACCTGCTGCAGCGGCTGCGCGCGAGCGGTGCGCCGGCGCCCGGGGCCGGGATCGACCTGGTCACGCAGGTGCTCGGCGGACTCGAGGACGCCCACCGCGCCGGCATCGTGCACCGCGACGTCAAGCCCAGCAACGTCCTGCTGCGCCGCCGCGGGGAGCACACCGAGGCGTTCCTGTGCGACTTCGGCATCGCCACGCTGCCCGGCGCCGAGGTCACCCGCACCGGCGGCCTGGTCGGCTCCTTCCCCTACATGGCCCCCGAGCGGCACCAGGGCGAGACGGCCGGCGTGGCCGGCGACGTCTACGCCACCGGCTGCCTGCTGTGGCACGTGCTCACCGGCACGGCGCCCTACGCCGGCACCGACGTGGAGATCGCCATGGCGCACCTCCAGGCACCGGTGCCCCAGCTGCCCGGCACCGACTCCTTCGTCCGCGGCGTCAACCGGGTGCTCGCGCGCGCGATGGCCAAGGCGCCCGCCGAGCGCTACGCCTCGGCGCGCGCGATGCGCCACGACCTGGCCCGGGTCCGCGCAGAGGCACCCGGCGCGGTGACCCTCCCGGAGCACACCTCGATCCGGCACTCGGTGCTGCCCGGTGTCCCCGCCGCGACCGCGGCGCCCCGACGTCCGCGCCGCCGCCGCATCGCCACAGTGGTCGCCAGCTCCGCCGCGGCGGTCCTGCTGGTCGGCACCGGTCTGTACGTCGGCCTCGTGACCGAGCGCGGCGCCGAGGTGAGTGCGACCGCCGGCGGTCCTCGCCCGCTCGGCGTACCCAGCTCGACCCCCACGTCGGGCGACCCCACCGTCCCGACCAGCCCGGCCGCCGAGCCGGGCGCCACCCTGGTCCCCCTCCTGGCGACAGGCCCTCGAGCCGTCGGGGACCGTCCGGGCGGTGCACCGCTCGCGGGCTCCGGTGCGGGCTCCGGTACTGGCGCCGGCTCCGGTGCGGGCGCCGGTCCGACAGTCCCCTCGCCCGCGGCTCCGGCCCCGGTCGGTTCGAGCGGGGGCGGCGCCGGTGGCGGCCAGGGCGGCGGAAAGACCGGCGGCGGCAACGGCGGCGGAGGCGGCGGCAAGGGGAACGGCGGCGGCTCGTCGCAGGAGCCGTCGCAGGCCGAGCCCGCTCCCGACTTCCGCTGCTGGGACGGCAGCGAGGTGAGCGGCGGTGCGTCCGCCTGCCCCGAGGGCCCCACCGGGGCGACGGGGCTGCGCTACATGTTCGTCCTCGACGGCGAGTGCTCGCAGTCCGGGACCGCGGGCGGCCAGGTCACCGCGCTCAGCTGCACCCGGGCCACACCGCACGGCACCGCGGTCGTCCGACTGCTGGAGTGGCGCGACGTGCCCACGATGAAGTCCGAGGTCCGGTCCTACTACGGCGACCGCAAGCCCTTCGGGTGGACCTACGGCCTGGCCTACTCCCGTCCCACGCCGGGTCAGGACCTCGACTACGTGCGCGCCAACCTCTACGGCAGCAAGCGCTTCAGCGTCTCGGTGCAGGGGGCCACCAAGCAGGCCCGGGCCTGGATGCTCCAGCAGATCCGCTACCGGTCTCCCGACGACTACCGCGGCTACCCGATCTAGCTGTGACAGCCCGCCGTTGGGCTGGGGCCTCCTGGGCTGGGCGACCCGCGCAGCTCGTCAGGCGGTGAGGACCCAGTGTCCGGGTGATTCCAGGACCCAGGTGGGTGCGGGTGGGGCGAGGCCGGGTGGGTCGGGTGCTCTGGTGCGGGTGGTCTGGCCGGCGGGTGAGGTGATCTGTACTTCGTGGGGGTCGAGGTCATCTCGGTGGAGTGCGGTGTGGGTCCAGTCGGGTTCTTCCTTGAGCTGGTTGCAGGCGGTGCAGAGTCCTTGGCCGTTGGTGGCGCTGGTGGGGCCGCCGGCGTGGTCGGGGGTGATGTGGTCGTGCTGTCGGATCGCGGCGTTGCACCAGGGGGTGCGGCAGGTCCGGTCGCGCAGGGTGACGAACTGGCGCAGCAGTCCGTCGAAGGTGCGGGAGGTGGACTCCATGGCGACGAGGTGCTCGGTGTCGGCGAAGAGCCGCCGTACGCGGGTGCCTTGTTCGGGGGCGCAGGTGATGAGCTTGCGGGCCACGGAGGCGGGGATGGGGCCGCCGGCGCCTCCTGTCATGGGGACCAGCTCGGCGGGTTCATCGCTGTCGCCGAGGAGGGTCTCGGCGGAGACGACGAGGTTGATCGCGATGGGGGTGGCGACGGCGGTGGCCTGGCCGGTGAGGCGGGCCACGAAAAGGTCGGCCACGACCTGGGAGAAGGAGCGTTCCTCGCCCTCGATCGTCTTGTCCTGGGCGGCGCGGGCGTGCAGGGACTGCATGATCGCGGCGGCGTGGACCTCGGAGAGGGTGGCGGTGATCTGGGTGGTGCCGTCGTCGCGGCGTTGGGCGGTGACGTGGCGGTTGCGGTGGGCACGTTCACGGCGCTTGAGGACGGACTGCTCGTCGAGGCGCATCGCGATCCGTTGTGCGGCCAGGCGCAGCGCCCGGTCGCCGAGGGTGGTGCGGGCGCTGAGCAGGTCGCCGAGCTGGGTGTCGTAGGCGCTGCGGGTGGTGATGGGCAGGTGCTCGGCCTCGGCGGTGAGGATCTCGGCGCGGTGCTCGTTGATGACGCCGTCCTCGAGGGCGGCCAGGACGTGGGGCAGGTCGTCGACGAGGGTGCAGGCCATCGCGCGCAGCCGGGTGCCGCGGTGCGGTGACTCGTGGCGGGCGAGGGCGACCTGGGCGCCGACCGAGCGGTCGGAGGCGTCGGCCTCCAGGGCGTCGAGGTGCGCGGTGATCCGCGCCTGGCGGGCGGCGAGGTGGGCCTTGAGCGCTTCGAGCTCCTCGAGCGCAGCGACGCACTCGCCCGGGGTACCGGGGAGCGGGTCGACATCTATCTCGAACATGTGTTCGATTCTACGAGAGGTCGGGACCTCTGTCCAGGGTCTGGGTGCACCTGTGGAGAGCTCGGCTACCTCGTGACTGGTGGGGTGGCCATCATGTTGGTCGCGCGGTCGGGAGGCCTCCTGCAGCAGGCCTCACTCGTGCGCGCGGATCGCGGCAGACGAGCGCATGCCCCCTAATCATTGAGGTTCGATAGATCGACCTGCGAGACATCCGCTCATGGCACCTGAGCGGATAGACCAAGCCTTCGACAGGCACGGGTGGGCCATGTCTGAAGTCGTCGCGCGCGATCACTTCGCCTTGTGCGAACGTACGAGGGTGCATGGAGACCCGACTGACGTACTGGTCGTACTTCAACGGGCCGGGATTAGGCATCGACAAGTGCTTGGCTCGGGGATGGAAGGCACTGTGGTGGACCTTGGCGGCGGCACTGTCGCGAAGGTGTGGTCGGGTCGCTGTCTGGCCGACCTTGCTGTGCTTCGTGAATTCCACGAGGAGGTGTTCCAGCGTCGACCGGGCACCTCCATGGTCGCGATGCCGCGCATCCTCGACCTACGCGAGATCGAGGGAACCCCCGTCACCATCGAGGAACGACTGTCCGGAGAGCCTCTATGGCAAGCCGACGGCACCTCACCCCGCCTGACTACCATCCACATCGACTCCATGATCGAGGCGCTGGCGGCGCTCGCAGAGATACCCGGCGATCCGCCACTCCGAACCCTTCGGATGCTCCCGGACGAACCGCCGTTCGATCCGAACGCTCCATTCGAGACCGAACTTGCTGCTCTCGTCACACGTAGGGCAGTGCGATTCGCGACCCAACTTCGTGTGGCACTCCCCGACGTCGACGTCCTACTCGCGCAGACCGTCGAGGCCCTTCACCGGATCGCCCCCGCCACTCCCACCCTGATCCACGGCGACCTCATCGCAGCGAACGTGTTGACTTCACGAGCCCATGCGTCCGCCGTCCTCGACTTCGGCTTCATGACAACCGCTGGCGATCCTGCGTTCGACGTAGCCGTCACTGCAAGCATCTTCGACATGTACGGCCCACGTGCCCGAGAGGTCGAGAGCGAGTTGGACCGAGCCTTCCTATCGACCTTCACCGGCGACCACCGCCGCTATTGGATCTACCGCGCCGCCTACGCCTTGACGACGGCCTGCTGCTACGGGACCGACCTCTCGGAGGGCCACTTCGCATGGTGCATCGGCATGCTCGACCGCCCGGACGTACGGGACTCGCTCCAAGGCTGAATCGACGTCAACTTCCAGGCTCTCGGCGCACGTTCCTAACCTTCCGCATCTGCCGCTTTCGGGACGCAGGGTCCACGAGTGATGAGTAGCCTCGCTGGTATGTCCAGCAAGTCGGAGCGGCGGGACGCACTCGAGGTGGTGCGGGCGTATCACGAGGCTCGTCTGGCCGAGCTTGTCCAGCGGGTGTGCGACGGCGTTGACCGTTTCCGTGCCGGCGACCTGAGTGCTTTCGAGACGGACCGGGTCCTCTTTCAGTACAGCCGGGCTGCGAAGGAACTGTGGAAGTTCTGCAACCTCGCCGACCCAGAGTTCAGCGCAGGCCTGATCCGTGACGGCGTAGGCATTGACTGGTGGGAGCGGGGTGCACCGCGGCCACGATGACTTCCCCGTCGTCGTCATCCGACCTGCACCGTTGTGCCCCCTTGATGCGGGGTTCGTCGAGTGACGCAGTGGGGAGATGAACACTGCCCAGATCCTCTTGCCTGGCGATGATGCCAGCGCAGCGCTTCGTATCGCTGTCGCGGCTTACCTCGCGCGATTCAAGGGTCCGTCCCGGGTGCACACCGAGTCAGATCTGCGTTCTTTCTGAGCTGGTGCGGACGGCAGGGCATTGAACCTCTGGTGGCTCAGCGTCCTCACATCGAGCTGTATCTCCGCTGGATGCAGGAGGTCGGCCGCTACAAACCGTCCACGGTCTCGCGCCGGCGGAGTATGTCCGCCGTCCGCGAGTCTCTGCCGAGTCCCCGACGCTCGTTTGAGTCACCTCCAGTTCGAGGCCTTGCTCAGTGCGGCCCGGAAGTCCTCGAATGTCGATGACTTCGCCTTGGTGACGCTGCTCGGTCTGCTCGGTCTGCGAATCTTCGAGGCAACCGGCGCCAACATCGAGGCCCTTGAGGAGGTGCATGGACACCGGGTGTTGCGCATCCTGGGCAAGGGCGACAAGGTGGCCTTGGTCCCGCTGCCACCCGCCGTGGGTCGCGCGACCGAGCGCGCCGTCGGTGGTCGGTTCAGTGGTCCGATCTTGAGAAGCCGGACAGGCAGCAGGATGGATCGCCACTGCGCCACCCGCAGACTCCGCGCCCTGGCCGAGTGCGCGAGCGTCTCGACGGCCCGGATGCACCCACATATGCTTCGGCACACCTTCGTCACCACAACGCTCGACGGCGGCGAGGACCTACGTGACGTTCAGATCGCTGCCAGGCACGCCGATCAAGGACCACCATGCGCTACGACCGAGCTCGCAAGAATCTGGACAGACACCCTAACTACGTCCTCGCCGCCTATATGGCCTCTGGGACGTAGGCCGGGCGCACGCTACGCGGCAGGAGCGTGCGTCTTCGAGCGCACGCTACGCGGCAGATCCGGATAGTCAGTTCGAGCGACCGACGCCAAGGACATCGAGGATTGCAGCGCCACCGTCGAGAACGCCGCCGACCGTCCCTTCCTGGTTGTCCGCACCGGGTGGCGTCGTGGTCGGGTTGTCTGTGAGTCGGACGTCGCGGCAGCCGTAGTCGTCGACGACTACTCCGGTCAGGTCGCCATCGTGGCTGTATATGACCATCCAGCGTGGGCCGAGGTCGTCGTTGCATCCACCGCTGCGGTCAGCGGGGGCAAGATCGTCCAGGGCGTCCTGCAGGTTCGGGAGGTCGGTGGCGGCGACGGGTTCAGGACGCCCTGCACGACTCCACCCGTAGACGGCCCCGCCGCTGGCGGTCGTGCCGACATCGAAGGTGTTGTACTGACAGACCCATGCCTCTTGCGGTGCGAGGAGAGTCGGGCGTTCGTCCGCGACCTCCTCGATGCCGAAGCCGTGGCCGGACGGGTCCTCACCGATGGGCAACTCCTGCGGGCACGGTTGTCCAGCCGTGTCGGTGAGCTCGCTCGGACGGACCTCTGGGTCTTCCGCAGTCGGGGTGCCCGACCAGGGCAGGTCGCATCCGGCGAGAAACAGGACTGCGGTCGCAAGGCCGAGCGTCGCGCCGATCCGTCTCCAGGCGCAAGGGCGGGAAGCGACGGCGTCGGCGAGGCTCGACGAGTTCGGCAGCGGCATGGTTGTTCGACGATCTCATAGCGGTAGTGGTTCCGAGGTCGGTGCGCGCTCATCGGCACGACCGCGCGGATGGCGGCAGAACCGGATGGCCGCGGGCGCACGCTAGGCGGCATGAGCGGAAGCATGCCTCAGTCCGATAGTGCGCTCCGCGCGGTCACGGTCGGACGAAGACGCCCATGCGTCCGGCGGGGCGGAAGCCGTTCCTTTCGTAGAAGGCTGACGCGTCGCTGTCACGCGCGGTCAGGAGGTACCAGTGCCGAACATCCTCAAGGTGCTTGGCGAGAGCACCCAGCAGCCGGGTGCCGTGGCCTTCACGTTGCCTGCTCGGGCGAACACACATCTCCTTAAGCAGGAAGTGGTCGTCGACTCCCGAACGTTCCAGGTGACCGACCGCGAAGCCGAGCAGTTCCCCGCCGGAGTCTCGCGAACAGACACCGTGGGCGCGGGGAGTAGCGAGGAAGTCGCCGAGCCGTTGAGCGGCATCCTCCGCTTTCCACGACTCGTTCCAGGGCGGGGCATTGAAGGTGTCGACGTAGAGGGCGACACAAGCGCCAAGCGCGTCGGTCGACAGAGTGGTGATCACGCTGAACCATGTCACGACGCCCGGACGGGACGCATCCGCTCTTCGGCGGGACGGTGCTCTGTCAGCGGCAGAACCGGGCGAGCGTGACCGCCCTCAGTGCGGCAGGGTCGAGCGGATCGGCGAAGCAGAGCGCCTCATGCGGATGGTCGGAGGGAGCCCCCCCCCAGCGGGCATGGGTGCGCTTAGATAGCGGCGTGACTCCGACTTCAACAATGGCGCGAAAGTTCGTTAGCGGCATCAACGGCAAACTAGATTTCGACTTCGCCTGCAATCGGGGCCATGGCTTCGGTGAAGCCCATCTGCACGGTCTGCTGATCGAGATCATCGCGTCGAACATCAATCCGCGCACGCACAACATTTTGCCGTCGTACCCAGCGCCGGAGATCCAACGTGCAGATGCCGGAGCAGGTCGCAAGCGCGAGATCGACTTCGCGGTCGTGACACGTTCCGACGAGCCCAGGCCGCTGCTCTGCGTAGAGGCGAAGTGGGCGGGTTCGTCTCATGCAAGAGCAGAGAACGTCCTGTACGACGTCGCTCGTCTTGCGTTGATCAGTCAGGAAAACCCCGAAACCGAGTGCCTCTTTGTGCTTGCAGGTGGAAAAAGTGCTGTTGCCAAATTGTTCGAGACCGGGGTGCTGGCGGTACACGGGAGCGGTGCCTCCGGACGCCGGCTGATCAGGCATCCGCAGCGGCCGGGAGAGTCGACGTACTATCTCCGCTCGGGTCCGGGATATACAACGACACTCCCACATGCGATGCAGGTAAAGCTTGCCGGCAAGTTGCCTGTCGTCCCTGCCCGTGTCCGGTCGAAGCTCTACCGCCCTCCGCACTCAGGTGCGCCTGACTGGGCGGTCTACGTGTGGCGCATCGCAGGGCGGGCGCGTTGAGCGAGACGCGAATCTGCGACGGTCCCGCACTCACTTCCTACACCCTGCTCTCGTTACCCCAACAATCTAGGTCTCGTCGCGTTTAGGCTCGTAGAGCATCGACTCCTCCAACATGGAGACATTCCTCGTAGATGCGAGGCTCTCGCAGGTATGCGCGAACCGCTTCTCGCGCTCAACGATCCCAGCCTGGTCCATCGGTGTGACCTCGAACGGGTTCGCCCCCATTTCCCAGATCGGAGAAGGGTCAAGCAACTGTTCATGAGTCAAGACGACCCGAGGACGCAGGCTGCTCGGACGTGCACTACCGGCCGGTTTGGACGCCGCCGAGATGAGTTGGCCGGCTTCGGTGTCGGTGCGCCGGATGCGCATCGAGTCGATCCAACCCTCCGGGGCGTCTTTGGCGTACCGCGTGACTGCCAACACCTCCCAGGGTGATTCGAGGGCGTCGCTGAGCGTCGTGAGTTTGCGGACCTCGTCCTCGGTCGCGCCACCAAACGACCGCTTCACTTCAGCGGGAACACAACTGCCGTCCCGTTCGAACAGCAGCATGTCTGCTTCCCCGAGCCGCGTGGCCAAGCCGCGGGGTGTGAAGTTCAATCCCGGGTGAACACCAATGAATCCCGGCTCGAATCCTCCTTCGAGGAGGAAGCTGAGGTAGCGCAAAGTGAGTAGGTGCCCCATGGCGTCGTGTTCGTAGACCCGCCGAAGGACTTCACCGAGCCGGTAAGTGAACGTGATCTGTTCCTTCGGGAACGGGTGCTCCATCACCTGAGCGCATCCGACACACACGATTGGCGGTCGGTAACCCGAAACGGGGACCCACTGACGTGCTGCGCACCGTTCGCACTGCAAAGGGAATCCCTTGACGACGAGGCGTCGTCGTTCTGCCCACGCCATCCACGCCCGGGCTGGGCCGGTCTTAACTCCGAGAGCTGCCTTGAACTTGTCGAACGGGACGTCCGGAAGGTCGTCGATGGTCGGCGCCACTTCCGTAGCCACCGGCTGACCGGAGCGGTTGAACGCCTTTGCCCATGCAGTGCCCGTGCGTGCCGCCAGTTCGTCGAACAACTTGAGTAACGGACCGTGAACCAAGTAGGCGAGTTCGTGGACGCCCTCGAGCGCGTTTAGCAACGTCATACACGCAACCCCCGGCTCGGATGGTTCGACGGTGAGGTCGTGTCGTTGGGCTATTACCCGCAGGGTCAGCATCGTGCTTGGCCACTCCACAACAGCAGGGGAGGCGTGGGTCCCTGTTGCGTTGTGTGTCGCCGTTCCCGCAAAGAAGTCCGTGAAGAGCCCAGTTCGTACGGACGGGTGACGAGGAAATGGTGCGTCGATGACGTCAACGTCGATGCGCAGCTCGAGGTCGTTCGCGCCCGACCAGGAAAGCGCAGTTCGGTCTTCAGGCAGTATCGGAACAACGGAGGTGCGTCCTTGTGTCCAGGTCGTCACCTCCTGACGGTGTCGTGCCGGTGCCGGACCGATGTCGACCAGGTGGCATGCCTCGATGAACGCAACCGGTTCGTCGTCTCGCGGCCATTGGGTCGTTCCAGTCCGTGCCTCCCGCCATTGCGCGGCCAACTCCGTCACATTCAAGGAGGTGCTCGTGACGTACAACGCGTGGGCGCCGAACCCCTGGCGAGCCACAAGCTCAGAGCGCACCAACTGCTGGACAAGGTCGGGGGTGAAGGAGTCCGCCAAGACCCCCACGGGGACGCCGTAGGAATCGCCGTGGGAGGCGCGCAGGTTCCAGAGCAGCGCCAGGTCGTTGACATTGCCGGGCGTGCACACGACCAGGATGTTCGGGCCGGCGTCACCCGCCCAGTACCGTCCGCGTGGGATGGGAGACGAATGGCTCCGAGTCCGTATCCCGGTGGCCGGCATCCGGCCGTAAGCGAGCCGGGACATGCTCGCAGCCCGAGGTGAAGCCACCGTGCGGGAAGGGTGCAGGCGCTCGAGAAGGTCCGCCGCGCTCCCCGTGACCTCCTCGGGAATTAGATCGATCAGGTCTTCGAACGTCAGGTCCTCGCGGTACCGGCCCTGGTGCAAAATCACAGGGTCCAGACTGCTTGGTAGTCGACCCAGGCACGCCGCATAGATGCCGCGCCATGGGTCATCGTCGGTTAGCACCGCACACGAAACGACCGACTTCCGCTCCCCCTGCGGTTTCGCGATCGTGACCGGGGCCAGTTGCAAGCCCCACCACGGTGCTGGGCAGGGAGGCACTTCGACTGGTTCAGGCCGACCCGGGTCAAAGTCCTGCAGGTTCAGCCCGACGAGGCCGTCGATATCAGCACCACGCAAGCCTCCTGCGTACAGCGGGTGTACGTATCCTTCACTCGTCACGGGGATGAGCGGTGTGGCCGCGCCACCCCACACCTGGCACTGCAACATCACCGAGTCGACGAAGTAGTCCTCATCGTCGGGAGGAATCGGACGTGCGGTTCGGATTGGTCGTAGCCGCAACCGAATCCCGTGCGGTCCTTCTAGGGGTTCATCATTGATCAGGTACCGACGCATCAGAGGTCCTCGATAGAGCGGCACGCACTGACCGCATTGTTTGACCGCCAAGTCTTCCACGATTGCCGATGCCTGCTGTGCGGCTGGCGGGTGGGACCTAGGCCAGACCGCTCGCATACGACTGATCCCGGGACCATGGCCGTCCGCCCGACCTACCGAACGCAATCTCGTTGTCGGACGCTCTGCAGGGGATGTGGTGATGAGGGACGGTTACGGCAGCTTAGGGCGGCGCTTCGGCCGGCGCCTTGAGGCCAGGAAGCCCGCCAATAGCAACACTGCGCGGTGTTGCCCGCACCTTCGGCGCCCGACCATCGGCACGAGCGGATAGTGCGAGGGCTTCGTAGTCGGAAGGACCGAACGGCCTTGGCGTCGACGGGCCCCCGCCTGGCGGCTCCCCCTCGAGGGGTCTTCGGTCCTTCCGGCTACGCCGCGGCCGATGCCCTCTTCCCCGAGCCCGGTGGACGCCCGCCTTATCGCGGCCGGGTGGAAGCGCAGCCGGCTACAGCCAGCCGTTGTCCTGGGCCACCCGGGCCGCCTCGGCCCGCGTCGTGGCGCCGGTCTTGCCGATGGCGGTGGACAGGTGGTTGCGCACCGTCCCCGCCGAGAGGTGGGCGCGGGCGGCGATGTCCGCGACGGGCGACCCGTCGAGCGCCAGGGCGAGGATCTCCGCTTCGCGTGCGGTCAACGGGCTGGCGCCGGCCAGCAGCGACTCGGCGGCGAGGTCGGGGTCGATCACCCGCAGGCCGGCGTGCACGCGGCGTACGGCGTCGGCGAGCTGGCGGGCCGGGGTGTCCTTGACGACGAACCC
Source organism: Nocardioides dokdonensis FR1436 (assembly GCF_001653335.1). Taxonomy (NCBI): domain Bacteria; kingdom Bacillati; phylum Actinomycetota; class Actinomycetes; order Propionibacteriales; family Nocardioidaceae; genus Nocardioides; species Nocardioides dokdonensis. Next base: position 1,027,548 of record NZ_CP015079.1, on the reverse strand, counting down.
GGCCGCTCCGGCGTCGAGGGCGCGTCGCACGTAGCCGGGTCGCCCGAACGTCGTGACGATCAGCGAGCGCACGCCGGGCAGCTCGGCCCGGACCGCGGCGGCCGCCTCGATGCCGGTCAGGCCCGGCATCTCGATGTCGAGCAGGCAGACCTCGGCGCCGCTGGTCCGTGCCGCGGCGACGACCTCGTCGCCCCGGCCGACCTGGGCCACGACCTCGATGTCGGGCTCGAGGTCGAGGAGCGCCGCGAGGGCGCCGCGCACGAGCGCCTGGTCGTCGGCCAGCAGGATCCTGATCACGGCAGGCGCACCTCGACGCGGGTCCCGCTCGCTCCGCCGCCCGAGAGCAGCAGCGTGCCCCCGGCCGCCGTCACCCGCTCACGCATGCCGCGCAGGCCGTTGCCCTCGCCCGTCGCGGCGTCCATCCCGGTGCCGTCGTCGGTGACGACGAGCCCGGTGGAGGAGAGCTCGACCGCGACGTGCGAGGCGCGCGAGTGGCGCACCACGTTGGTCACCGACTCGCGCAGCACCCAGGCGAGCAGGGTGCGGTGCCTCGGGTCGGTGTCGGCGACCTCGCCCGAGACCCGGGTCTCGATGCCGGCGTCGGCCAGCACCTCGGGCACCGTGCGCAGCTCGGCGTCCAGGCCGGCGACCCGCAGACCGCCCACGGTCGCGCGGATCTCGGCCAGCGCCTGCCGGGCCGTCTCCTGGATGGAGTCCAGCTCGGCACGGGCCCGGTCGGGGTCGAGGTCGACGAGACGGCTCGCGAGCTCGGCCTTGATCGACAGGGCGGTCAGCGAGTGGCCCAGCACGTCGTGGACGTCACGGGCGACCCGCTCCCGCTCGGCGGTCAGCGCCAGCTCGGCGCGCGCCCGCTCGGCCTGGGCGTCGAGGTCGCCGAAGACCCGGATCGCGGCGCAGAACCCGATGATCGGCCAGACCATCAGGAAGAAGAACGCGGGGAAGTCACCGCCGACCAGCGAGACCAGCGGCAGGACCGCCGAGAGCGCGGTCGTCCAGCGCCACCACGGGGCAGGCACCATCAGTGCCGAGAACGCCCCGAGGTACGGCGTCAGCCCGACCGCCTCGATGCCGATGCCCGGCACGGTGGCCAGCCCCAGCGCCAGCAGCGCGAGCCAGACACGCAGCGCGTGCCGGCGCCACACGGCGAAGCCCAGCAGGTAGACCGCCGCGAACGCCGCCAGCACACCCAGGGTCAGGCCCCGGGCGACCCAGGAGAGGTCGGCCTGGAAGGTCTCGACGACCGGGTAGGCCAGGAAGACCAGCCAGACCCCCGCCACCACCCAGGTCCACCGCTCCCACGGTGACTGGGTCACACCCGCTCCCGGCGTCGACGCAGCCCCCACACGGCCAGCGCTGCGAAGATCACGGTCCACGCGGACACGTTAGCCAGCAGCAGCCAGACCGAGTCCCTCCCGGCATCGATCGGCAGGTAGCCCTCGCTCAACGGGTAGCGCGCCAGGCCGGCGTACCCGTAGAGCGGGGTGAAGCGACCGATGTCCAGGATCAGGCCGTCCATGGGCGAGAAGACGTTGCCGAGGAAGGCCATGATCACGACCAGCCCGGAGGCGATGCTCGCGGCGTTCTGGCCCGAGAAGACCAGGCACACCGCCAGACCGTAGAGCGCGAACACGGCCGAGCCGAGCCACACGATGACCGCGCTGGCGGCCCAGTCGACCAGGTTCCCCCGGGCGCCGGTGGCCGCGCCGATGGCGTAGACCAGCCCGATCGGGACGGCCGCGACCACCATCGCCACGGCGGTCTTGACCGCCACGAAGGTCAGCGGCGGGATGGGGGTCAGTGCCAGCTGGCGGCCCCAGCCGGTGGTCTGCTCGTTGACCGCCGAGCCGGCCACCGTGGTGGTGGCCGAGACGGCGCCGTACGCCGCCATCGAGATCATCACGTAGAGCGCCACGTTGCCGCTGCCGTAGGCCTCGTCGTCGCCGAGCCCGAAGACGACGAAGAGGAACGCCGGCAGGGCGACTGCGAAGAACATCCCCATCCGGTCGCGCAGCTGGCGGCGCAGGTCGAGGCGGCCGTAGGCCAGCAGACGTGAGCGCCAGGCGAGAGGTGCTGCCGTCACGGTGGTCATCGCAGGGCCTCCTGGGCCGTGTCCTGGAGCTGGGGGGTGCCGGTGAGGGCGAGGAACGCCGCCTCGAGGCTGGCGCTGGAGACGTCGAGGTCGGTGATCCCGAGGGGGGCGAGGCTGGTCCGCACCTGCTCCAGCCAGGCGGGGTCCACGCCGTGGGGGTGCACCACCTCGGCGGGCGGGCGGAAGGTGAGCGTGCGCCCGCCGTACGCCGCGCGCACGTCGGCGGTCGGACCGTCGGCGACGATCCGGCCCCGCGCCATCAGCACGGTGCGGTCGGCGAACTCGTCGGCCTCGGCGAGGTAGTGGGTGGCGAAGACGATGGTGCGCCCGTCCGCCGCGTCGGCGCGCATGGTGTCCCAGAAGTCCCGGCGGGCGCCGACGTCCATGCCGGTGGTCGGCTCGTCGAGGACCACCAGGTCCGGGTCGGCGACCAGGGCCAGCGCGAACTTCAGCCGCTGCTGCTCCCCGCCCGAGCAGGCCTGCACCAGCCGCCCGGCCAGCCCGGTCAGCCGGGCCCGCTCGATGACGTGGTCGACCCGGTCGGGTCGGCCGTGCAGAGCGGCGATGGCGCGCACCGTCTCCCGGACGGTGAAGTCGGGCAGCAGGCCGCCGGTCTGCAGCACCGCCGAGACCCGGCCGGCAGCGACCGCGCGACGCGGGGAGGTGCCGTACACCTCGACGCTGCCGCTGGTGGGCCTGGTCAGCCCCAGGAGCATGTCGACGGTGGTGGTCTTCCCGGCGCCGTTCGGGCCGAGGAAGGCGACGACCTCGCCGGGCCGGATCGTCAGGTCGACCGCGTCGACGGCGGTGACCGGGGGGCCGTGGGTGCCGGCCGGCGCGGCGAAGGTCTTGGTCAGCCCGGTCATCTGGACCGCTCGTGTGCTCATGGCTCCAGCCTGCGTCCGGACGCGTCGCGACGCCTGGGGGAGTTGTCACGACCTGCCCATGACACCTGTCATGACCTCACGACCGACCCGGCCCTGAGCGTCGCACCGGTTGCGGCTGCCCTGAGCGAGCGTGCCGCTTGCTCAGGAGCGGATGACCAGGACGACCTCGTCGGGTTCCGCTGCCTCGTTGCCGAGCACCTCGACCGTCACCGCCCCGACCTCCACCCCTGCGGTCAGGTGCTCGCGGTTGTAGATGCTCCGGACCGACAGGTTGCCCTCCGAGATGACCACGAACTCGCCCAGGACCATCAGGTCAGGGCGCTGGCCGGGCGCGGCGAAGGAGACGACGGTCTCCCCGTCATCGACACTCCGCACGCCGATCGCGATGCAGTCGGAGGTGGCTGCGCACGTTCGTCCGGCGAAGGTGGAGGGCGGCGTGAAGTCCTCACGAGCCACCACGAGGATCACGGAGTTGGGGGGCTCGATGCGCACAGTCACCACGTCAGGATGTCCGACGGGCGCCGCCTGGTCGGCAGGTGGGGTTGCGGCACGCAACGAGCCGCCGCCGGCACCCGCGGGGCGGGGCCGACGACGGCTCGGTGGTGGAGCGGTGGCTCAGATCAGAACGCGGCCTCGTCGAGGTCCATCAGCGAGAGGTCGACGGCCTCGGCGATGGCGCGCTCGGCGCTGATCTTGGGCAGGTTGTAGGCGGCGAAGAACTGCGCCGCGGCGACCTTGCCCTCGTAGAACGGCTTGTCCTTGGCGGACACGTCGCCGGCGAGCTTCTCCAGCGCCACCTCGGCGCCGCGCAGCAGCAGCCAGCCGCACACGACGTCGCCGAGCGCCATCAGCAGGCGGGTGGTGTTGAGGCCCACCTTGTAGATGTTGCGGATCTCGTCCTGGGCGCTCATCAGGTCGTTGATGAGGTGGCCGACCATCGCGTTGGCGTCGTCGAGGGCCGTGGCGAGCAGCTGGCGCTCGTTCTTCAGGCGACCGTTGCCGGCCTCGCTGTCGATGAAGGCCTGGATCTCGCCGGCGAGGTGGCCCAGCGCCTTGCCCTGGTCCTTGACGATCTTGCGGAAGAAGAAGTCCTGGCCCTGGATCGCGGTGGTGCCCTCGTAGAGGGTGTCGATCTTCGCGTCGCGGACGTACTGCTCGATCGGGTACTCCTGCAGGAAGCCGGAGCCACCGAGGGTCTGCAGCGACTCGGTGCCCAGCAGCACCCACGAGCGCTCGGAGCCGTAGCCCTTGACGATCGGCAGCAGGAGGTCGTTGACCGCCTCGGCGAGCTTGGTCTCCTCGCTGTCCATGGTGCCCTCGTGCTCGGCGACCATGATGGTGTCCTGCCAGCTCGCGGTGTAGAACACCAGCGCGCGCATGGCCTCGGAGAACGACTTCTGCACCATCAGCGAGCGGCGCACGTCGGGGTGGTGGGTGATGGTGACGCGCGGAGCGGTCTTGTCGCCCGACTGGGTCAGGTCGGCGCCCTGCTCGCGGGACTTCGCGAACTCGAGTGCGTTGAGGTAGCCGGTCGAGAGGGTGGCGATGGCCTTGGTGCCGACCATCATCCGGGCGTTCTCGATGACCTGGAACATCTGGGCGATGCCGTTGTGGACCTCGCCGAGCAGCCAGCCCTTGGCCGGCTCCTTCTCGCCGAAGGTGACCTCGCAGGTGTTGGAGACCTTGATGCCCATCTTGTGCTCGACGCCGGTGACGTAGACGCCGTTGCGCTCGCCGGTCAGCTCGCCGGTCTCGTGGTCGAAGTGGTGCTTCGGCAGCAGGAAGAGCGAGAGGCCCTTGGTGCCGGGGCCGCCGACGCCCTCGACGCCCACGGGACGCGCGAGCACCAGGTGCATGATGTTCTCGCTCATGTCGTGCTCGGCGGAGGTGATGAAGCGCTTGACGCCCTCGATGTTCCACGAGCCGTCGTCGTTCTGGGTCGCCTTGGCGCGACCGGCGCCCACGTCGGAGCCGGCGTCGGGCTCGGTCAGGACCATCGTGCAGCCCCACTGGCGCTCCACCATGATCTCGGCGATCCGCTTGTCGCGGTCGTTGCCGTTGCGGTGCACGACCCCGGCGAACGGCGCGCCCGCGCCGTACATCCACACCGGCGCGTTGGCACCGAGGACGAGCTCGCCGAGCGCCCAGACCAGCGACGAGGGGGCGGGGGTGCCGCCGAGCTCCTCGTTGATCTGCAGGCGCCAGAACTCGGAGTCCATCCAGGCCTGGTAGCTCTTCTTGAAGGACTCGGGGATCGGCGCGGTGCTGGTCTCGGGGTCGAAGACCGGCGGGTTGCGGTCGCTGTCCTCATACGACGCCGCGAGCTCCTCGCGGGACATCCGGTCCACCTCGGCGAGGATCTCTCGCGCGGTGTCGCTGTCGACCTCGCCGAAGGGGCCGGTGCCCAGCACCCGGTCACGGCCCAGCACCTCGAAGAGGTTGAACTCGATGTCGCGCAGATTGCTCTTGTAGTGGCTCACGGCCCCCACCTTCTAGTCGTAGCGGTTCGATCCGGACCGGGGTGCGACGCGCGTCGTACTGGTCGGTAACTTCAACTATACGGGTCAGTAACTTGGCCCGCAAGCAGAGCGGTCACCCCCCGGTGGTCGGGTAAGTCGAGTGAATCGATCGACTCGTCTGAGACACTGGACTCATGCGAGTTTCCGCCAAGTCCGACTACGCCCTGCGGGCGCTGATCGAGATGGCGGGCCGGACGGACGGCAAGGCGGTGAGCGCCGAGGAGATCGGCCGCGTGCAGGACATCCCCACCGGGTTCCTCCAGTCGATCCTCGCCGACCTGCGCCGCGCCGGGGTCGTGATGTCGCAGCGCGGCCAGTCCGGAGGCTGGCGGATGGCCCGCGACGCGGCGGGCGTCTCGGTCGCCGACGTGATCCGGGCGGTCGACGGCCCGCTGGTCTCGGTCTACGGGCTGCGCCCCGAGGCCGTGGAGTACAACGAGTCCGCCGAGGTGCTCCAGCACGTGTGGATCGCGGCGCGCCGCTCGCTGCGCGACGTCTTCGAGCAGGTCTCCATCCGCGAGCTCGCGGACCGCGACCTGCCCTCGGAGGTCACCGAGCGGACCGCCGACGAGGACGCCTGGCAGTCGCACTGACCCTGGTCCGGGCTCCTGTGCCTAGGAAGCGGCGACGGCGGTGGCGAGCCGCGCCTTGAGCGAGGCCTTCTTGCGCGTCAGCTTCTCCACCCGGGCCTCGAGGTCGCCGGCGTGCTCGCGCAGGCGGGTCGTCTCGACCAGCAGGTCGGCGAGCGCGTCGGTGGCCGCGGTCAGCCGCTCCTCGGTGCTGCTGCTGCCGGCGGCGTACGGCGTCCCGGTGGCCCAGGGGGAGGGTGGCGCGAGGTCGGCGGTCGCGCCGGTCACGTCGTAGCCGCCCTCGGCCAGCGCCTTGGCCCAGGCCTCGGCGAGGTCCACGAGGTCCTCGTGCCACGACGACGACAACCCGGCGGCGCTGCCCGGCACCCGCGCGCGCAGCTGGTCGTGGAGCACCGCCCGGGCGGCGTGCACCCGGGCCCGCTCGTCCACGGCCCGGTTGACGTGGCGCAGCACCTTGAGCCCGGCCGGGCCCAGGGTCGACCGCTCGGGATCGCGCATCGCCACGGCGTCGGCCTCGACGCCCGCCAGTGCGGCGACGACCCGCCACGTGGACTCGGTGCGGTCCTGGCCCGGGGTCGGGACCACGACGTGCACCCGGTCGCTGCGCCGCAGCGCACCGGCCCAGCGCTCCAACACCGGACCGACGTCGTGGGCCGCCCAGAAGTCGCCGGCCTCGACGGTCTCGCGGCCCGGGTCGAGCACCCGGCGCGCGTAGCGGCGCAGCGGCAGCGATCCGCCGCACCGCACGGACGCGGCCCAGGCGTCGACGAGCTGGGAGGCCGGGTCGTGCAACGTCACGACGACGTGCACCTCGAAGCCCCCCAGGGAGTCCAGGAGCAGCGCGATCTGGTCCGGCGACGCGCCCGCGAGCAGCTCCTCGCTCACGACCACCGCAGCGTGTGCGGTGGCGCCCTGCTTGCGGGCGCGTCGGACCAGATCGGCCCAGGCGCCCTCGACCTCACGCCGGTGGTAGCCCCAGCTCTTGTGCAGCCGGCGCAGCTCGATGGCGGCGCGTCGCGACTCGTCGGGGTGGCGGGCCGGGCAGCGCACGCCCAGCTCGGCGAGCCGGTCGCGGTGCTCGGCTAGGCCGACGGCGAGCCCGTCGGCCCCGCTGTGCTCGAGCCCGACGTGGAGGACGAACCTGCGCTTGCTCATGACCCGGACGCTGGCAGGCCCCGGCGGCGGGCCGGTGAACCCGGGGTGTCGGCTGCGCGACGGACGTACGACGGTCCGCGGCTCCGGCGCGCGCCTGACCCGACGTCGCACTAGAACATGTTCCAGTTCGGTCCTACGATGCCGGTCATGACCAGCATCCAGCCCAGCGCCACGCAACCCAGCGCGATCAGCTCGTCCGCCGTCGAGTGGCACGCCGCGCTCGACGAGCACCCGGCGCGCCTCGCCTCCATGCGCTCCTACTCCGCGGTCGCCAAGGGCGACCTCGACGAGTGGCTCACCGTCTACGCTCCCGACGCCCTGCTCGAGGACCCGGTCGGTCCGTCCATGTTCGACGAGGAGGGCACGGGCCACCGCGGCCACGAGGGGATCGCCGCGTTCTGGCGCCTGGCCATCGAGCCGATCGACTCGTTCCGCTTCGTCATCCGCGACTCGTTCGCCAACGGCTCGACCTGTGCCAACGTCGGGACCATCCACACCGCCTTCGCCGACGGCGGCTCGACGTACACCGACCTGGTGATGGTCTACACCGTCGACGCCGAGGGCCTGGTCACCTCCATGCGCGCCTTCTGGGAGCCCGAGCGCACGATGGCGACGTACGCCGCCGGCAGCTGAGCACCGGGGCTCACGACCGCAGGGCGCGGCCCGGGGCACCGTGGTGCGATGACGTCCACGACTCTCCTCCTGGCCCGGGTGCCTGGCCTCCTCGTGACCGGCGCCCTGGCGACGGGCGGGTCCTTCGTCCTGGGCTTCGCGGTGATGACCGACTGCACCAACGACTACAGCTGCAGCGCGGCTGCGTGCGGGCCGTGCTCGGCGACGAGCGCGCTGCTGATCGGCGGCTGGCTGCTGCAAGGTGGGCTCTTCGTGCTCGCCGTCGCGCTGTTCCTGCCGCCGGTCGTGCGGCGCATGCGCCGGCCCATCCTGCTCGCGCTGGCGCTCGCGGTGCCGGTGGTCTCGGTGCTGTCCTTCGCCGGGGTCGTGTGGGCGAGCGAGCACTCCTACTGCCGCCCCGACCAGGAGCGCCGGGGGCGGGAGGACTACTGCGACGTCGGGGCCGGTGCGCCGGCGGTCGCGTCAGTCCTGGCAGTGCCGCTGCAGCCACTCCACGAGGGGGCGCAGGGTCTGCCAGTCCTCGCGCACCAGGTCGAGCGCGGCCGCGGTGTGGATGACCGGCTCGAAGCCGTGCGAGCGACCGAGGGTCAGCGACTTGTGCCGCAGCAGCTCGATGCGCGCGTGGTCGGCGTCGAAGCCGCGTGGTGAGGTCTTGAGGCGCTCGCCGCCCAGCTCGAAGCCCTGCTCCACCAGCCCGGCCACCAGGCCCTCGAGCTCGGGTCCGGTGCGGTCGTGGGCCACCGCCTCGCGGAACGACGCGAGGCGGGTGCCGGCCGCCTCGTAGAACCCCGCCCCGGTGCGCAGGCCGCGGGGCGACAGCTCGACGTACCAGCCGGTGGCCGGAGCGACCTGGACGAACGCCCCCTGGTGGGTCTTGTACGGCGTCTTGTCCTTGGCGAAGCGCACGTCGCGGAAGGGCCGGAAGATCTTGGCCTGGCCGAACTCGGGCTCCAGCGCGGTGCACAGCGCGGTCATCGGGGCGCGCACCGACTCGGCGTAGACCGCCTTGTGGGCCTCCCAGAACGACCTGGTGTTGTCGACCTCGAGGTCGTCGTAGAAGTCGAGGGCGGCGACGGGGAAGCCGGTGAACTCCGCGGCGCCCGCCTGCGCGCTCGCCCGGCTCGTCGGTGGGGGAGTCATGGCCCAGAGCCTAGATCGCGGTCGGATGCCCTCAGCTGCTGCCGGGCAGCCAGTGGTCCTCGACGCGGGACTCGTAGCCGCCCTCGACGGTGTCGAGCAGGTCGGCGGCGTCGTGGCGGTTGCCGCTGGTGGCCGCGGCCAGCAGCGCCTCCTCGCCCTGGTCGGGGCTGAAGTCCGGCGGCACCACGAGCAGCCGCCAGACGGTGTCGTCGGCCAGCGTCAGCTGCACCAGGGCAGGGTCGGGATCCGGGAAGCGGTCGACGTCGACGTGACCTGCGGCGACCTGCAGGGATCCGGTGGGCGGGTGGTCCCAGTCGGTCGGGGAGTGGAGTGCGCCGACCACCGGGGCGAGGTCGGTGGGGAGGCCGTCGACGAGCCGGCGCAGCTCCGAGGCCAGGTCGCGGGTGTGCGGCCACCAGCCACCGTCGAGGTGGTCGCGACCCGGGTGCGCTGCGAGCCGCAGCCGCAGAGGGTGCGTGGGGGCCGTCGACATGCAGGGTGCCTCTCGACCGTGACACGGGGGGAAACGGAGCGGACGACGAGACTCGAACTCGCGACATCGACCTTGGGAAGGTCGCGCTCTACCAACTGAGCTACGTCCGCACGCACCACCGAGATGGTGCGCCGCCATGCTAGACGATCAGGCGTGGGCCGGTGCGATCCGGGTGTACTCGGGGTAGCGCGGCGCCATCCCGTCACCCGAGGAGCGACCGGTCAGACGACGGTGCACCCAGGGGACCAGGAAGGTGCGGGCCCAGGTGGCGTCGGTGCGCAGCCGCTCGTGCCACGGCACCGGGCCGTGGTCGGGCAGCGGCAGCGCCGCGAGGTCGTGCGGCACGCCGAGGGTGTCGAGCACCTCGATCGCCATCCGCTGGTGGCCCGCCGGGCCCATGTGCATGCGGTCGGAGTCCCACAGCCGCCAGTCGGCGTACTCCTTGAGGTGCCAGTAGTCGACGACCCGGGCGCCGTGGCGGGCCGCGAGGGCGCGCACCCCGTCGCTGTAGCGCCGGAAGCGGTCGTGCACCAGGCGGTAGGTCGCCGAGTGGCCGGGGTCGGCCGAGGTCCACACCAGGACCTGGGCGCCGGAGTCGGTCAGCCGCGCGATCGCGTCGCCGTAGCGGGTGAGCAGGAGGTCGAGGTCGACCCGCGGGCGCATGATGTCGTTGGCGCCGGCGTAGATAGTGACGAGATCGGGTTCGAGGGCCAGTGCCGGCTCGATCTGCTCGGCGAGGATCCCGTCCAGCTTGCGGCCCCGGATCGCGAGGTTTGCGTAGGCGAAGTCCGGGTTGCCGGTGGCGAGGACCTCCGCGACGCGGTCGGCCCAGCCGCGCAGGCCGTGGGGGCGTGAGGGGTCGACGTCGCCGAGGCCCTCGGTGAAGGAGTCGCCCAGGGCGACGTAGCGATCCAGGCTCATGGACCCATTGTCGCTGTCCCCGGCGCGGACACAGGGGTGAGGAGGCGGCGTCGACGGTAGGTTGGGCCTCGTGCTGCTCAGCGACCGCGACATCATGGCCGAGATCGACGCCGGACGGGTCGCCCTGGACCCCTTCGACCCCGCGATGCTGCAACCGTCGTCGGTGGACGTGCGCCTCGACCGGTTCTTCCGGGTCTTCGAGAACCACAAGTACCCGCACATCGATCCTGCGGCCGACCAGTCCGACCTGACCCGGATGATCGAGCCGGAGGGTGACGACGCGTTCATCCTGCACCCGGGTGAGTTCGTGCTGGGCTCGACGTACGAGGTCGTCTCGCTGCCCGACGACATCGCGGCTCGGGTCGAGGGCAAGTCGTCGCTGGGCCGGCTCGGGCTGCTCACCCACGCGACCGCCGGCTTCGTCGACCCCGGCTTCAGCGGGCACGTGACCCTGGAGCTGGCCAACGTGGCCACGCTGCCGATCAAGCTCTACCCCGGCATGAAGATCGGCCAGTTCTGCTTCTTCCGGCTGTCCTCGCCCTCCGAGCACCCCTACGGCTCGGCGAAGTACGGCAGCCGCTACCAGGGTCAGCGCGGGCCCACACCGTCCCGCTCGTTCCAGAGCTTCCACCGCACCCAGATCTGACCCCCGACCGGCTCGCCGTGCCCACCACCCCCACCCGCGCCCGGCTGGAGGCCGAGCGCGACGAGGTGCTGGCCCGGACCGATCGGTTGCGCGCCGACCTCGATGCGTTCCGGGCCGCGTCGGAGCGCGACAACGCCGACGACGAGCACGACCCCGAGGGCGCCACGATCGCCTTCGAGCGCTCCCAGGTCGCGACGCTCCTGCGCGAGGGCGAGCGACGGCTCGCCGACCTCGACGCCGCGCTCGAGCGCGAGGGCCGCGGCACGTACGGCGTCTGCGAGCGGTGCGGGCGCCCCATCCCGCCCGCGCGCCTCGAGGTGCGTCCCTCGGCGCGGACCTGCGTGGGCTGCGCCTAGCCCACCCCCGTCCGGACCCTGCGGCACCGTCGTCCACAGGGTCGCCCGAGCGCGGTGACGGGAGCGGCGTACCGGGGCAGGGTCCCGGGCATGGACGAGACGAGTCGACTGCTGCGTGACCAGGCCGGGGTGGTGGCGCGCCGCCAGCTGCTGGCCCTTGAGACCACCGACGCCACCGACCTGGCGCGGATGCGGCGTCGTCGCGAGCTGGTCGAGGTGCATCGCGGGATCTACGTCGAGCACACCGGTCCGCTCACCTGGCAGCAGCGGGCCTGGGCGGCGGTGCTGTGGGCGTGGCCGGCCGCGCTGTGCGGGGAGTCGGCCCTGCGGGCCGCAGACGGTCCGGGGCGGGCGGACCGGGAGACCGACGTGATCCACGTGGTCGTCGACCGCGACCGGCGGCTCGAGCCCCCGCCCGGCGTGGTGGTGCACCGCCGGGCCGGGTACGCCGACCAGGTGCGGTGGAACCTCGGCCCGCCACGGCTGCGCTACGAGGAGGCCGCCCTCGACCTGGCCCTGGCCGCCCCGGACGACCTCGCTGCCGTGGCGGCACTCGCTGACGCGTGCGGGTCGCGGCGCACGACGGCGCAGCGACTCCTGGCCAGCCTCGATGCTCGGCCCTGGGCGCGGCGCCGGGACTGGACGCGGCGGGTGCTCCAGGACGTGGCCGACGGCACCTGCTCGGTGCTGGAGCACGCCTACCTCGAGCAGGTGGAGCGCGCGCACGGTCTGCCGGTGGGGTCTCGTCAGGTGCTGGCCCGCTCCGCAGGACGGACCATGTGGCAGGACGTCGCCTACGAGGAGCTGGGCCTGCTGGTGGAGCTCGACAGTCGGCTCTTCCACTCCTCCGTGCGGCAGCGCGACCGGGACCTGGACCGGGATCTCGACCAGGCGGTGGACGCGCACGAGACGCTGCGGCTGGGCTGGGGCCAGGTCGTCGACCGGCCCTGCCGCACCGCGGCCCGGGTCGGTGCCGTCCTGCAGCGCCGGGGCTGGACCGGCATGGTCTCTCCCTGCGAAAAGTGTGGAGGCCCCGATCAACCAGGTTGATCGGGGCCTCCACACTTTCGTTCAGCGCGCGCTCAGAGGTCGAACAGCGACGAGGTCCCCTCGATGTCGGCGTCCGTCTTGGGCGTGTGCGCGGCGCCGCTCGAGGCCGGCTTCGGAGCAGGCTCGGCCGGCTCCTCAGCAGCGGGCTCCTCGGCCGCCGGTGCCTCCGTCGCAGGCTCCTCGACGGCAGGCTCCTCGGCCACGACCTCGGCCTCGGGGGGCTCGGGGGTCTCCTCCGCCGTTCCGGCCGCCTGGGTCGCCGCGGCGCTCAGCGCTGCGCCGGGGGAGACGTCGTCGGACGTGGACGCGGACGTGGGCGCGGTGGCCTTCTCGGGCTCCTCGACCGGTGCCGCCGCCTCGGGCTCCGGGGCCGGTGCTGCCGCCTCGGGCTCCGGGGCCGGTGCTGCCGCGGGCCGCTCGACCGTCGTGGCCTCCGGGGCCTCGATGTCGAACAGCGACCCCAGCCCGTTGACGTCCACGTCGGTCTTCGGCGTGACGGCCGATCCCGACGACGCCGCGGCCGGAGTGGCCGTGGTGGCCGCCGGCTCCGGGGTCGGCTCGGGGGCGGGCTCCGGGGTGGCCTTCGCCTCGGGCTCCGGCTCCGGCTCCGTCTCCACCGCAGGCTCCGGCTCGGCAGCCGGGGTGCTGCTGGTGGACGGCGCCGACGGCTCGGGGGCGGCGATGTCGAAGAGCGACCCGCCACCCGAGAGGTCCGTGGACTGGGACTTCGCTGCCGGCGCGGCCTCGGTCTTGGCCTCGACCTTCGGCTCGGCGGGTGCCTCGGCCTTCGGCGCAGCCTCCGCCTTCGGCTCGGCCGGGGCCTTCGCCACCGGCTCCGCGGCGGGGATGTCGAAGAGCGACCCGCCGCCCGAGAGGTCGGTGGTCTCCGCCTTCGCGGCAGGCGCGGCCTCGGCCTTCGGCTCGGCCGGCTCCGCCTTCGGCGCTGCCTCGGCCTTCGGGTCGGCCTTGGCCGGCGCCGCAGGCGCGTCGCCACCGAGGTCGAAGAGCGATCCGCCACCCGACAGGTCGGTGGTCTCCGCCTTCGCGGCCGGCGCGGTCTCGGTCTTCGCCTCGGCCGGCTCCGCCTTCGGCGCAGTCTCGGCCTTCGGGTCGGCCTTGGCCGGCGCCGCAGGCGCGTCGCCACCGAGGTCGAAGAGCGACCCGCCGGAGGACTCCGGCTTCGCGGCCTTCGCCTCCTCGGCGGCCGGCTTGTCCGCGGCCGCGGTGTCCGGGGTGTCGAAGAGCGAACCGCCCGAGGTGGCTGCCGCCGGCTTGTCGTCGGCCGCCGCGGCGTCCGGCGAGTCGAACAGGCTGGAGCCGCCGCTGGCCTTGGCGGCCGGCCCGGCGTCCTGGGTCTCGACGACCGTGTCCTCGGTGATGGTGGCGTCACCGGCCTCCGGCTCGGCCTTCGTGGCCTCGTCCTTGCCGGACTCCTTGCCAGAGTCCTTGTCGGCGGTCTTCGCGGCGGGTGCCGCAGCCTTCGCCGCGGGAGCAGCGGCCGCGGACGAGCCCGGGGCGGCCTTGGTGGCCATCTCGCCCTTGACCGAGGCGAGCAGCATCTGCGCGACGTCGAGGACCTCGACCTCCTCGCGCGCCTCGCCCTTGGACTGCTTCATGGTCAGGCCGTCGGAGAGCATCACCCGGCAGAACGGGCAGCCGACCGCGATCTGGTCGGCACCGGTGCCGATGGCCTCGGTGGTCCGGTTGACGTTGATCCGCTCGCCGGTGTTCTCCTCCATCCACATCCGCGCGCCGCCGGCGCCGCAGCAGAAGGAGCGCTCGGAGTTGCGCTCCATCTCCACGACCTCGGCGCCGGGCAGCACCTGGAGCAGCTCGCGCGGCGGCGAGTAGACGCCGTTGTGGCGACCGATGAAGCAGGGGTCGTGGTAGGTGATCGAGCGCTTGTGCGCGCCGGCGCCGTCCTGGACCGGGGTCAGCTTGCCCTCGCGGACCAGGCGGTTCAGCAGCTGGGTGTGGTGGGTCACCTCCAGCTCGATCCCGAACTCCTTGTACTCGTTCTTGAGCGTGTTGAAGCAGTGGGCGCAGGTCGAGACGACCTTCTTGACCTTGTGCTCGGTCAGCGTCTCGACGTTCTGCATGGCCAGGCCCTGGAAGACGAACTCGTTGCCGGCGCGTCGCGCCGGGTCGCCGGTGCAGGTCTCGCCGTTGCCGAGGACCCCGAAGGAGACGTCGGCCATGTGCAGCAGCTCGGCCACCGCGCGGGTGGTCTTCTTGGCGCGGTCCTCGTAGGCGCCGGCGCAGCCGACCCAGAACAGCCACTCGACCTCGTCGAGGGACTCGATGTCCTCACCGACAACCTTCACGTCGAAGTCGAGGCCCTTGGCCCAGTCCATGCGCGCCGAGGGCGACATGTTCCAGGGGTTGCCCTTGTTCTCGAGGCCCTTGAAGAGGCCGTTGAGCTCGGCGGGGAAGTTCGACTCCACCAGCACCTGGTGCCGGCGCATGTCGATGATGTGGTCGACGTGCTCGATGTCGACGGGGCACTGCTGGACGCAGGCACCGCAGTTGGTGCAGTTCCACAGCACCTCGGGGTCGATCACGGCCACGCCCGAGTCGGGCATGTAGAACCAGTCGTCGCCGGTCTCGCCGACCAGCGGGCGCTCGACCTCGGTGGCCAGCGCGGTGTCGCCCTCGAGCAGCGCGGCGCGGTCGCCCTCGGCGGCCTGCAGGTACGGCGCCTTCGCGTAGGCGTGGTCGCGCAGCGCGGTGATGAGCAGCTTGGGCGAGAGGGGCTTCTCGGTGTTCCAGGCGGGGCACTGGCTCTGGCAGCGACCGCACTCGGTGCAGGTGGTGAAGTCGAGGATGCCCTTCCAGGAGAAGTCCTCGATCGCGCCCACGCCGAGGGCGGCGTCCTCGTCCAGGTCGTCGATGTCGTCGAGGCTGACGCGCTTGCCCTGGTTGGTCAGCGGCTTGACCGCGCCCAGCGCCGTGGTCGCGCCGTCGGTGTCGCGGCCGGTCGACTCGCGCTTGAACCAGATGTTGAACCAGGCGGTGAAGCGGTGCCAGGCGACGCCCATGGTCAGGTTGGACGAGATCACCATCAGCCAGGTCATCGCGAGGACGACCTTGATCATGGCGATGAAGATGATCGTGTTCTCGAGGGTCTCCACGTTGTCGGCGCCGGTCGCGAAGAGCGCGTCGCCGAAGAAGGAGGAGATCGGGAAGTTGAAGCGGCTGATGTCCTGGCCCTCGGCGAGCCCGAGGTTGTACTCCGCCCCACGGATGAACAGGATCGCCGCGCTCTCGATGAGCACGAACGCCTCGACGAAGTAGGCCTGCCACTGGGTGGAGCCGAAGAAGCGGCTCTTGCGGCCCTGCGAGCGGGGGTGGTTCAGCTGGCGGTGGACGGCCAGGAACACGATGCCGATGGTGCCGAGGAGGCCGAGGCCCTCGCTGATCCACTCGTAGAGGAAGAAGTGCCCGATGATCCAGAGCTGGAAGTGCGGGTCGAAGAGCTGCACGAACCCGGTCGCCACCGCGGCGCTGAGCACGATGAACGCCGCGTAGATGAACCAGTGCATCACCCCGATCCAGCGCCACTGCAGCATCCGGGTGTGGAGCAGCGACTCCTTCAGCAGCGTGACGGTGCGGCGTACCGGCTCGTCGGTGCGGCTCAGCGGCGTGCCGACGCGGACGGTGGCCAGGATGGCGCGCACTGCCCGGGTCGTCATCACCACGGCGACGGCCGTGAACGCTAGGGACACCACGATGGCGAAGGTCTGCATGGGCACGTGCTCCTCGGGATCTGGTGCGCGCAGCTACTGCACGCGTGCGTGAGCCTAGGGCCCCGCGACGGTGCCGTCAGGCGCCTCCCGGGGTGTGGGAGATCGTACCGGGCGGTAACTTGGGGGGTCAGCCCCGGCGTACGCCGCGCAGCTTGCCGCCGCGGCTGAAGGTCGCGGTCATCTCGACCTTCTTGGCGCCCTGGCGGGCGCAGAAACCGAACGAGCGGCCCAGACGCGTGTAGGGCTGACCCACGACCTTCATCACCCCGGTGGTCGACATGCCCCGCTCGAGCCGACGCTGCACGGTCGCGACCGGGAGCCGCTCGCCGGGGTTGCGGCAGGAGTCGGGGGCGATGCCGTAGGCGCGCTCCCACATCTGCAGGTAGCCCTCGGCGCCGCGGGCCATGTCGGCGAGCACCGCGCGGCCGTCGCCCTCCTGGGAGTCGGCGACCCGGCGCAGGTCCTCCATCCAGTCGGGGTAGAGGCCGTACTGCGCGACGCCGTCGATGTTGATGTCGTAGACCCGCTCGCCGGCGCGCTGCTGGCGCACGGTCACCCCGTTGAGGCCCTTGAAGGGGTAGGTCACCGGGTTGGTGACGTCGGCACCGCGGGGGTCGCCCTGGGCGCCGAGGCCGTTGATGTCGGCGCCGTAGCCGAACCCGAAGTAGTAGCGCGGGTCGGCCCAGCCCTGGTGCTGGCGCCACTTGTTGACGAAGCCCGTCGAGTCGCCGGCGTACGGCGTGATGAACCCGCCGAGCTCGTAGATGCGGGGGTAGGAGTCGGGGGTCGACCACGAGTGGCTGGACAGCAGCCCGTGGTAGCCGAGCTCCTCGATCTGGTCGATCGCCTGGATGCGCGCCTTGACGCTCATGTGGTCGGGGTCGAAGACCATCTTGCGGTCCACGAGCCCGTTGATCGTGTGCTCGCCCAGGGTGGTCAGGCCGCGGGCGTTGCAGTGGTTGGTGCGCGGGTACAGCGGCAGTGCCGGCAGGTTGATGGTGCTGAACAGCTGGCCGATCGCGCCGAAGAGGGCGTCCTGCTGCTCCGCGGAGATCTCCGGCGCGGCGAGGGTCTGGTTCCTGTCGTGGTTCTCGGTGTCGCCGGGGGTGCAGGTGCGCATGTCCCAGAACGTGCCGGTCTCGAGGAAGTTGGCGGCGTTGACCGCGACGCCGGTCTCCCCGGCGTCACCGGCGATGCCGGACAGGGCGTTGTCGAACTTGTTGACCAGCTCCATCTGGCGCACGCCGAGGTCGTGCATCTCGTCGAGCTGGGCGTCGATCTTCTCCGCATCGCACTGGGCGAGGTCGCCCCCGGGCAGCTTCTTGAACGTGCAGCCGAACGGCACCGAGGTCTCGATCCCGAGGATCACCGCCATCTTGCCCTGGTTGATGACCTTGCGGGCCTCGAAGGGGCTGGTCACGATCCGGTAGAAGCCCTTGCCGGGGCCGCCGAACTGGGCGTCGACGTAGTCCTGGAACTCGTAGGTGCGCTGGGCCTGCAGCCGGACCGAGTCCATGTCGTCGCACGAGTTGCGCTTGAGCGGGTAGAGCTGGCAGAGCTGGTTGTTCTCGACCAGCAGGTTGGTGAACAACCGCTGCCCGCCGCGCCAGGCGCGCTCCATCCAGCGGTAGTAGGTGCCCTCGTGGGTCAGCGACGCGGGCGCCGGCCAGTCCTTGAAGGTGGGCCAGCCGACCGGGTCGTGACCGACCTCGCCGGACAGGGCGGTCTCGAGCAGCGCGCCGTACCCGCCGGTGAGGGTGTGGTCGTCGCAGTCGGTCAGCGCGACCTCGGCGCCGAACCGGTCCCAGGGCTTGCCGCAGTGGACCTCGCCGCCGAGGAACTCGTAGGCCATGTGGTGGGTGTGCGCGTCGACGTAGCCGCGGACCTCCTGGAAGGGGGTGACGCCGGCGTGCGGCTTGCCCTGGACGTCGACCCCGGCCTCGGGCCAGGTGGCGCAGCCCTTCGCCCGGGTGAGCAGGAACTCGCGCTCGCCGTCGATCTGCAGCGGCAGGCCCTGGCTGCTGAAGTACATCCGACCGCGCTTGAGAGTGGCGGTCCACACGGTGCTGTCGCTGGGTGTCGTGGCGGTGCCGCCGCCGCTCGCCAGCAGGGTCTCGTCGGGCCCCAGGAGGAGGTACTCGCCCAGGCCGGTGGCCTGGAAGTACGTCGGGTCGCCGCCGGGCACCAGCGTGTAGCAGCCGCGGGCCATGGCGTAGCGGGTGCGCGGGTGCTGGGTGCGCTTCGGGTAGGCCGGGGTGGTCCTCAGCCTCGGGTCGCGTCGCGCCCGCTCGGCAGCGACGTACGCCGCTGCGGCGGTGCGCTCGGCCGCGGTCGTCGGGTCGCGGGTCTCGGCCCCGATCTCACCGGCCCGGGAGACGGCGTTCTTGGTCGACGGGTCGACGTCGAGGCGGACCTCGTGCCCGTCGGCGTCGGTGAAGGGCAGCGTGCCCTGGCCGCTGGCGGCCTCGTGGACCGCCTGCAGGCCGCCGCGCGCCTGGGGGCCGGTGCGGGACGTGCCGGGGTCGGCGACGACGCCGGGCAGCACCACGGCCGTGCCGACCACCAGGGCGGCGCCCAGTGCGGTCCAGGCCAGGCGACGGGTGGCGGGCTGGGTGCGGCGCATGCAGGACCTCCAGGAGGGAAACGTGCATGAAAAGTGACACATGTTCACGTTGTTGTCGAGACTCAGCTCACAGTGTGGGCGGTCGCTGCCCGGTCTGCGTGGGCTTTGCGTGATCTCGCGGCTCCGGATCCGGCTCCGGGTGCTGGTCCCACCACTCCTGCGGGTCGACGACCTCGGGCACGGCCGGGAGGCCCGCCGAGGGACCGGCGACGGCGGCGACGGCGGCCGGGTCGTCGCGCGACAGCCCGGCGACCGCGGCCAGGATCAGCAGGGCGCCGGCGATGCCGGCGGGGGCCAGGCGCTCGTGGAGCACGAGGGCGGCCAGCACGGCGGCCGACAGGGGCTCGACCAGGGTGACCAGGGCGGCCGCGGCGCCGCTGGTGGTGCGCAGCCCGGCGTAGAAGCTGGCGTAGGCCAGGCCCATCGTGAAGACGCCGAGGTAGACCAGCACCCCGAGCGCCTGCGGGTCGGCGGTGACCCAGGGGCCGCCGGAGAGAAGCGCGAGCGGCACCAGCGCGAGGACGCCGACCGACGTGGTGGCCGCGGTGAGCACCAGCGGCGGCGCCTCGCGGGCGAGCGTGCCGCCCCAGGCGGTGGCCAGGGCGTAGAGCGCGCCCGAGGCGGCCGCGGCGACCAGCCCCGCGACCGGTCGCGGCCCGGACGCCTCGCCGTCCGGGCTGGAGGCGAGACTGACGAGGACCAGACCGACCAGCGCGGCGGCCACCACGAGCAGGCGGCTCGGCGGCGGCACCCGACGCACGCCGAGGGCCTCGGCGACGGTGAGCAGCACCGGGGCCAGGCCCAGGCTGACCACGGTGGCGACGGTGACGCCGACCCAGGTCACCGCCAGGAAGAAGAGCACCTGGAACCCGGCGGTCGAGAGCCCGACGGCGACCACGCGACGGGGCCGGTGCCGCACCATCGCGACCAGCCGCGGGCCGCCGCGACGCAGCAGCAGCAGGCCCAGGATCGGGACGGCGGCCAGCACGATGCGCCAGGCGCTGATGGTCAGCACCGACATCGACACCTGCTCGCGCACCAGCTGCACCCCGAGGCCGCCGGTGCCCCACAGGACGCCGGCGACGCCGATCTGGAGCAGCCCGATCCGACCGCGGCCGCTGCTCACGGGGTCGCCCGCCCGCGCAGGCGACGGGTCAGCTGCGCCGCGGTGCGCCGCACCTGCGTCGCCAGGGCGTCGACGTCGGCGGGGTCGACCTCCGCGACGGGGTAGGTGAGCGCGACCCCGGCCACCGGGTGGTCGTGGTGGTCGCGCACCGCGGCGGCGACGCTGGCCATCCCCTCGCTGACCTCGCCGTCCTCGGTGGCGTGCCCGCGCTGCCGGGTCTGCACGAGCAGCTCGCGCAGCGCGCTCGGCGTCCGGGGGCCCCGGTCGGTGCGCTCGACCAGCGCGTCGCCGGAGGGGTAGGTGGCGCGCACCTGGGCGGCGGAGAGACCGGCGAGCAGCGCCCGGCCGCTGGCGGTGAGGTGGGCCGGGAGGCGCACGCCGACGTCGGTGACGAGCGGGGGGCGGCCCGGGGCCCGCTCCTCGAGGACGTAGAGGACGTCGCGCCCGTGCAGGACGGCCAGGTGGGCGTTGTGGCCGGTGCGGTCGACGAGCGTGGCCAGGGCGTGCCGCGCGATCCGCTGCAGCGGGACCTGCCGGGCGTAGCCGCTGCCGACCTCGAAGGCCGCGACCCCGAGGCCGTAGAGGTGCTCCTCGGGCAGGTGGGTGACGAAACCCTCCTCGGCCATCACCGCGAGCAGGTGGTAGGCCGTGGAGCGGGGCAGGTCGCAGGCGCGCGCGATCCGGTCCACCGGCACCGGGTCGGGCTGGCCGGCCAGGAAGCGCAGCACCCGCAGGGTGCGCGTGGCCGCAGGCACCTGCGAGGCACCCGGGGTCCCCGCGTCCTCGCGCTGCTGCTGCATGGTCGCAGCCTCCCAGACCGGACGGTCCGGGGGACGCGGGGGCCGTTCAGGCGCGGTGGCGACCGTCAGGATCGATGGCGGGGTCCACGGCGGGGTCCACAGCGGGGTCCATGGCGGGGTCCACGGCGGGGTCGGTCGGGGAGTAGTCGTCGGGCGCGGGAGCGGCCTCGGTCACCGGCCCGGTCGCTCCGGCGGGGTGCTCGGGGATCGCCTCGCCGTGCGGGTCGAGGTGGTCGGCGGTGCGCAGCTGATCCTCCTGGCGGGCCTGGTCCTGGGCCAGCAGCCGCTCGGCCTCCGCGGCCTCGCGCTCGGCGATCTGGGCCTCCCTGCGCGCCTCGGCGGCGCGGCCGGCGGCCTCGTCGGCCCGGTCGCGCGACGCCGCGATCGGGCCGTCGTGGGCCGCGGCCTGGGCCCGCAGCTGACCGGCCTGCTCGGCGCGCGCGGCGCGGAGCCGGGAGTTGCGCTGGTTGATCAGGACGACGGCCACGACCACGAGGGCCAGGACGACCAGGACGGCGAGGACGAGGAGGATCATGCTGGTGCTCATGGATGCGTCCTACCCGCTTCCGGCCCGGTCCGAACCCGAATCAGGGCACCGGATCCGTCAGGACAGCGGGCGCTCCTCGCGCACCGGCACCAGGGCGACCGCGACCAGCGGGAACAGCCCGGCCAGCGCGAAGGCGGCGGCGTACCCGATCCGGTCGACGGCCAGCCCGGCGAGCGGGGGCACCGCCGAGGCGGTCAGGTACTGCGCGGTGTTCTGGGCCCCGAGGGCGCGACCCGACCAGTGCGGGCCGGCGCGCTCGGCGACCGCGGTGAAGGCGAGGCCGTTGTCGGCGACGGTCAGCACCGTGGCGATCACGACGAGCGGGACGGCGAGCGCTGCGCCCTGACCGGCCGCCCAGCCCAGCAGCCCCATCGTCAGCCCGGCGGCGACCGCCACCCAGCGCAGCGGACGCAGCCGGCTGGCCACGACGTCGCTGAGCTGGCCCGCGGCGATCCGCCCAAGCGCCCCCGCGAGCTGGGCGAGCGCGACGAGGCTCCCGGCGGCCGCGGCCGACCAGCCCCGGTCGCTGACCAGCCAGACCAGGGCGAAGGTCCACACCAGGAACTGCGGCACCACGAGCAGCACCGAGACACCGTGGATGCGGGCGAGGTAGGAGTCCTGCCGGTAGGGGTTGGCCACCGTCGCGCCGTCGCGCACCGAGGGGCGGGGCGGGTCCTGGACGACCAGGACCACCACGAGCGCGGCCAGCACCGCGGCGGTGACCGGTACGCCGAGCGCCACGGCGACGCCGTACCTCTCGGCGGTCACGGCGATGCTCACTGCCGCGACCCCCACGCCGACCGGCTGGGCCATCTGGCGCACGCCCATGGCCAGCCCGCGGCGGTGGGAGGGGAACCAGCCGACCACCACGCGGCCGCTGGCCGAGCCGGTGCTCGCCGCTGCGGCACCCGCGACCAGGAGCGTGACGAACAGGGCGACCGGCCCGCCCCGGCTGCCGGCGAGCATCGCGACGCCGCCGGACAGTGCGGTCAGGACCAGGCCCGTGACCAGCACGAAGCGTTCACCGCGACGGTCGGTGACCAGGCCCCAGGCGACCAGGGCCAGCACCACGCCGATGATCGGGGCGGCGGCCACCAGGCCGGCCTGCGGCAGCGTGAGCCCGGCGTCGCGCAGCGTGGGGATCAGGAAGGCCGGGCCGTGGATGGTGACCGCGGCGGCGCCCTGGGCCAGCGTCGAGGCCCCCAGCATCGCCCAGCGCAGCCCCGGGCCGGGGGTGGTCGCCGGGGACGGGATCAGGCGGGTCGGGGGGCGCACCGGCCCATCTCACGCGGTCGCCGGGCGTGAGGCCAGCCAGGTCCCCGGATTCGAGGTGTGAGAAACCAGACGGCCCGCGAGGGCCGACCACCTCGGTGGTCGGACCCGTCGCGGGCCGGGGTGCTGCTGGTGCTGCGGGTGCTGGGCGCTCAGCGGTCCGCGATGGACAGCTTCGAGGTGGCCAGGTCGACGACCGCACCGGTGCCGTCGAGCAGCGTGATCCGCAGCCCGATCATCCGGATGCCGTCCTTGACCTTCTTCTTCAGGCCGGTCTCGATCTTGAGCACGCCGGGGATCTCCAGACCGTCGAGGTCCTCGAGGCTCTGCGGGTCGCCGCCACCGCCGGTGATGGAACCGACCTTGGCGGACGCGGAGCGCTTGAGCTTGCCGCTCTTGAGGCGGGTGACCTTGACCTTGGACTCGATGGCGTCGAGGACCAGAGCGCCGCCGCCGAGGTTCACGCTGGCGATCCGGGCTACCTCGGTGCCGACGGCCTTCTTCTTGGTCTGCTTGCCCTTCTGGCGGGCGCTGGCGGCCTGCACGACGATCTGGTCGGCGAGGTTCACGTCGGCGGCGTCGGACTTGTCGAGCTCGCCGTCGGTGCCCAGGCAGGGCATGGTCTGGCGCACGACGCGGCCGACCTGGGCCAGCTCGCCGAGCACGTGGGCCTTCACCGGGATCGCGCTGCCGCCGAAGATGCCGGTCTTGAAGCCCTTCTCCAGCTTCGACATGCTGCGCGCCAGCTTGATGGTGGTGCCGGTGGGGATGACCTCGATGACGACCCCGACGGCGTAGGCGCGCGAGCGGTTCTTGCCGGGCTCGGGGCTCTCGATCGTGCGACCCAGGGTGATCGTGGCCAGGCCCGGGATCGGGATGGTCTGGCCGGGCGAGGGGATCGGGATGGTCTGCGCCGGCAGGCCGCCGGCCGGGGCGAAGGTGATGCCGGCGATCTTGGTGTCGGCGCTGGCCTGGTAGCCGGCCTTCTTCGACCACGAGGCCTTCGTGGTCGAGACGACGCCGTCGATGGACAGCTTGCCCAGAGGCGTGTCGGCGAGGACGACCTCGGCGACCTTGTGCTGGGACTTCTGGAAGGTGACGCCGCCCTTCTTCTTGCTCACGACCTTCGAGTAGACGCCGCGCACGGTCCCGAGGCCGGGCAGCTCGCTCTCCTCGACGAAGTTGCGGTTCTTCTTGCCCGCGATGGTCGTGCAGGCCATCGAGCTGAGGGCGAGGCGGCTGGAGTCGATGGGCAGCTCGCCGCCCTCGATCGAGGTGCCGTAGCCGTTGCCCTTGAAGACGAAGGGGGTGCGCTTTTCCAGGGTGACGGGAGCGGCGGTCCGGGCGGCCGAGGTCGCCTGCGCGGTCGCGTCGGGACGGGGCTCGGCGCTGGCGCTCAGCGTCGGTGCGAGCGAGAGGGTCGCGGTCACGACCGCCGCGGAGGCGATCGTGGTGATGCGGGTGAAGGGGGGCATGAGACTCCTTTGAAACGGGTCCTGGCTCGTCGTGCTGGGCGGGCAGGGTGGTGCTTGGCTCAGGTCCTCCGGGCTGGTAGGGACCAGTCTCCGGGATCTTGGCCGTCGGCGCGGGCGAATCCGCCCACTGGATGGTGAAGAACGTGGGCGGGTTCCGCCGCGTCGCGGTGTCGAGTGGTCCAGACTGTGCGCCATGAAGGCACTCGTGCTCGGCGGCGGCGGCATCACCGGGATCGCGTGGGAGACCGGGCTGCTGGCCGGCCTGGCGGACGCCGGGACCGACCTGAGCACGGCCGACCGGGTCATCGGGACGTCCGCGGGGTCGATCGTCGGCTCCCAGATCACCAGCGACACCCCCCTCGACGAGCTCTACCGGCGCCAGCTGCTCGAGCCGGGTCACCCCGACGGGCCGACCGAGGCGGCGCTGGCCCGGATCGGCCCGCTCGTGCTGGCGACGTACGGCGTGGCGGTGCTGCGCGCCCGCGGCGACGCGGAGGCCTTCGGTCGGCTGCTGGGGCACCGGGCGCAGCGGGCCTCGGCGCGCGGGCGCACGCCGAGCGTGCCCGAGCGCTACGACCAGGTCCGCCAGCGGCTGACCACCACCGAGTGGCCCGCGCAGGACCTCGTGGTGACCGCCGTCGACGCCGACTCCGGTGCGCTGGCGGCCTTCCGGGCCGGCGCCGGGGTCGGGCTCGAGGACGCCGTCAACGCCAGCTGCGCCGTCCCGTGCGTCTACCCGCCCATCGCGATCGGTGGACGCACCTACATCGACGGCGGCCTGCGCTCGGGCGCCAACGCCGACCTCGCCGAGGGCTGCGACCCCGTCATCGTGCTGTCCCCGCTGGACCGCTCGGTGGGGCCGCTGCGCAGCGCGCGCCAGCAGCTCGACGAGCTCGGGGTGCCGCACCTGGTGATCACCCCCGACGACGCCGCTCGGGCCGCGATCGGCAAGAACGTCCTCGACCCCGCCGCCCGTCCGGGATCCGCGCGTGCCGGCCACGCCCAGGCAGCGGCGTACGCCGCCCGGGTGCGCGAGCTCTGGGGCTGAGCCGGCCGGCCGGGAGGTTCATCGGCCGGCCGATGAAGCTCCTGCCGGGACGATGAAACTTCATCGGCCACCCGTCAGGTCCATCGGCCGGCCGATGAAGCATCAGGCCGCCCGAGACCAGGTACGCCGCTCAGCGTGGGCTGTCGAGCAGCATCGTGATGGGCCCGTCGTTGAGGCTCTCCACCGCCATGTCGGCGCCGAACCGGCCGCGCTCGACGTGCGCGCCGAGGCGCTCGAGCTCGGCGCACACCGCGTCGTAGAGCGGCTCGCTGACCGGGCCCGGGGCGGCCGCCTGCCAGGTGGGGCGCCGGCCCTTGCGGGTGTCGCCGTACAGCGTGAACTGGCTGACGACGAGCACCGGTGCGCCGAGGTCGGAGGCCGAGCGCTCGTCGCGCAGCACCCGCAGCTCCCAGATCTTGCGGGCGGTCCAGGCCACGTCGGCCGGGCCGTCGTCGTGGGTGACCCCGAGGTAGACGAGCAGGCCGGGGCCGTCGGTGGCGCCGACGACCTCGCCGTCGACGGTGACCGAGGCGCGCAGGGTTCGCTGGAGGACGGCTCGCACGCGCCCATCCTCACCCACCGGCCGCGGGGCCGGTGGACGGCGTCCCGCGGGTCGAGCAGGCTGGGGTCGTGACCCATCCGCAGATGTTCGACGACGACGACCCGGTGCTCGCCCGGGTGCGCGCGCTCGCGCTGGCCCTGCCCGACGCCGCCATGAAGGTCTCCCACGGCCGGCCGGCGTTCTTCACCACCAAGGTCTTCGCCTACTACGGCGGCTCCGTCAAGGTCGACGGCAGCTACGTGCAGCACGAGCAGTCGGTGATGGTGCTGACCGACCCCGACGACCACCAGGCACTGCTCGAGGACCCGCGGGTCTTCGTGCCGGCCTACCTGGGGCCCTCGGGGTGGCTCGGCGTGGACCTGGACCTGGAGCACTCGGACTGGGACGAGGTCGCCGAGCTGCTCGACGCCTCCTACCGCCGCACCGCCGGGGCGCGCCGGGTGGCGCGCCTCGACGCCGGCTGAGCCGGCCCTCAGCCCTCGAGGGCCTGGACCGCCTCGTGGATCGACAGGGTGCGGCGCGCGGACTCCACGTGCAGGTTCTCGACCATCTTGTTCTTGTAGGTCACCACGCCGGAGCCCTGCCCGTCCTCCCACGCCCGGATCAGGCCCTGGGCGTCCTCGACCGCCTCGGGCGACGGCGCGAACTGCTCGTTGGTGGGCGCGACCTGGCCGGGGTGGATCAGCGTCTTGCCGTCGAAGCCCATCTGGCGACCCTGGGCGCACTCGGCCAGGAAGCCCTCGGCGTCCTTGACGTCGTTGTAGACCCCGTCGAGGATCTGCACCCCGGCGGCGCGGGCGGCCAGCAGGCTCAGCGACAGCGAGGTCAGCAGGGGCGCGCGGCCGGGCACGTGCTCGGCGTACAGCTCCTTGACCAGGTCGTTGGTGCCCATCACCAGCACGGCCAGGCGGTCGGAGGCGGCGGCGATCTCGCGGACGTTGAAGATCGCCTCGGGGGTCTCGACCATCGCCCACAGGCGGGTGTGGTCGGGCGCACCGGCCTTCTCGAGGGCCGCGACGAGGGTGCGGACCTCCTCGGCGCTGTTCACCTTCGGCACCACGACGCCGGCGGGGCCTGCCTGGGCGGCGGCGACCAGGTCGTCGTCGTGCCACTCGGTGCCGATGCCGTTGACGCGGATGGTCACGGTGCGCCGGCCGTACTCGCCCGAGGCGACCGCCGCGGCGGCGCTGCTGCGGGCGGCGGGCTTCGCGTCGGGGGCGACGGCATCCTCGAGGTCGAGGATCAGCCCGTCGCAGGGGATCGACTTCGCCTTCTCCAGCGCCCGCTCGTTGGAGCTGGGCATGTAGAGGACGCTGCGCAGGGGGGTGACGTCGGACATCTCAGGCCTTCTCTCCGGGCAGCTCGATCGCGTCGTACTGCTTCTTCAGCTCGGGGTCGATCGCGGCGAGCTCCTCGGCGAGGTCGACCATCACCAGGCACTGCTTGAGGGAGGCGTCGTCCTCCATCTTGCCGTCGAGCATCACCGCGCCGGTGCCGTCGCCCATGGCCGCGACCACGCGGCGGGCGTGGGTGACGTCCTCGACGCTGGGGCTGAAGACGCGGTTGGCGATCGCGATCTGCTTCGGGTGCAGGCTCCAGGTGCCGACGCAGCCGAGCAGGAACGCGTTGCGGAACTGGTCCTCGCAGGCCACCACGTCGGCGATGTCCCCGAACGGGCCGTAGTAGGGGTAGATGCCGTGCAGGGCGCAGGCGTCGACCATCCGCGAGATCGTGTAGTGCCACAGGTCCTGCTGGTACGTCGTGCGCTCGGCGTTGATGGCGTCCTCGCCGGACCCGGTCGGGTCCTGGCGCACCAGGTAGCCGGGGTGTCCGCCGCCGACGCGGGTGGTCTTCATCCGACGGTCGGCCGCGAGGTCGGCCGGGCCCAGGGAGAGGCCCTGCATGCGGGGGCTGGCGCCGCAGATCTCCTCGACGTTCGCCACGCCGCGCGCGGTCTCGAGGATCGCGTGGACCAGGATCGGCTTCTCGAGCCCGGCCTTCGCCTCGAGCTGGGCCAGGAGCCGGTCGACGTAGTGGATGTCCTCGGCGCCCTGCACCTTCGGCACCATGATCACGTCGAGCTTGTGCCCGATCGCGGGCACCAGGGTGGTCAGGTCGTCGAGCACCCAGGGGCTGTCCAGCGCGTTGATGCGGGTCCACAGCTGGGTGGGCCCGAAGTCAGTCTCCTGGGCGATCTTCACCAGGCCCTCGCGGGCGGCCAGCTTGTTGTCGGCCTTGACCGCGTCCTCGAGGTTGCCGAGCAGCACGTCGACGCTGCCGACCATCTGCGGGATCTTCGCCGCCATCTTCGCGTTGCTGGGGTCGAAGAAGTGGATCGCGCGGCTCGGGCGGGCCGGGATCTCGGTCGGCGGGGTCGGTGCGCCGACGGCGAGAGGGCGGAAGAAGTCCTTGGCGCTGCGGTGGGAGCTGGGCATGCGCGAGAACGTAGCAGCGCTCGGTTACCCCTGGGTATGACCGATCTGACAGTGAACGGGATGGTGCTGGTCCCCGCACGAGCAGTCACTTCTGCACCACCGACCGGTCAGCTCTGCACCTGCGAGCAGTCACATCTGCACCTCGGGCGGCTCCGGTGGGTCCGCGGCCGCGACCGGGCGTCGTACGCAGCTGACCGGTCGAGGGTGCAGAGCTGACTGCTCGGTGGTGCGAAAGTGACCGCTCGAGGGTGCAGAACTGACCGCTCGGTGGTGCGAAAGTGACCGCTCGGCGGTCAGGGGTGGCGGCGCCACCAGGGGCGGCGGGGAGCCCGGGCCGCGGCGGCCTGAGCCTGGGCCTGGGCGCGCATCGCCGCCACCCGCGCCGTACGCCGCTCGCGCCAGGCGCCGAGGGTCGCCTCGACGTCGCGCGGCATGGTGATGAGCGGGGGCGTGCCGTCGACGACGGTGTAGCGCGCCCGGATCACGCGAGCGTTGAAGTCCTCGACCTCGCGGCGGGCCTCGCTCTCGACCGTGAGCGCGTCGAGGAGGTCGTCGAGCCCGGCGTCGTCGCGGCGCAGCTGCAGGCTCGGCGGCAGCACACCGGTGATCTGCTCGCGCTCCACCAGCCGCTTGACCCACCAGTCGGGATCGTGCTCGGTGCCGAGGTCCGCGATCGGTCGGCCGCTGCCGGGCAGGTCGTCGAACTCGCCCTGGGCCATCGCCACCCGGATCTGCTGGTCGACCCACAACGCCTGGTTGCCGATCCGCGCCGCAGCCGCGCTCTCGCCGCTGCGTTTCTGGCGCTCGATCTCGTCGGCGGTGTGCGAGGCGTCGGCGGGGGGCGCGCCGTCTGCGCGCCGGGGCTGCTCGGAGTGGTCGGACGGGTCGGACATGGTCACCACCTCCCTGACCCGATCCTAGGCAGCCCACCCGAGCCGTCCGACCGCGGCGAGGCCGGCCAGTCCGATCACCGCGAGGGCGGTCCAGGCCAGCGCCTGGCTCGTGCCGGGGCTGTGCCGCCGCGACCGGTGGGCCACGACGAGCAGGGTCAGCGACGTCAGCGCGGGGGCCGCCATGATGACGGCGTAGACGAAGCCCACGCCCGCCCACGGGTCGGTGTCGACCCAGGCGCGGGCCGACAGGGCGACGGCCCCGGCCAGGGCCAGGCAGCTGGGCACCAGGGCCAGCAGCGCCGGCACCGCGTACGCCGCGCCGGCGGGCGCGGGGGAGCCGCGTGGCGAGCGGTCGACCGAGCCGGGCGGCGGCCTCACATGGGGACCAGCATGCTGAGGGCGCCGAGCGCCAGCCACGTCATCCCGGCCGCCGCGACGCAGGCCAGCACCAGCGAGAACACGGGGGAGCGGTGCCGCAGCCAGTGCGCGGCCGCGAGCAGCGACAGGGCCACACCCATGGGCACCAGCAGGAAGAGGGCGAAGAGGTAGCCGAAGGAGGAGTACTCGCCGGGGTCGGTGGCGGCGTACACGCACAGGACCACCGCGCCGACCAGCACGGGGGCGCTGAGCGCCAGCACGATCCACGCCGCGATCCGGTAGGCCGTGCGGACCTGGGCGGGGTGGGCGGTCGGCGGCGCGGCGCCGTACGTCGTCGGGGTGGGGCCGGTCTGCGAGTCCATGGGCACAGCCTGCCCCGTGGACGCCCGGTCAGTCGTGAGCCCGGGTACCCAGACAGGTGGTCAGAGGACCGGCACCACGTCGACCGCCGCCTCGGGCCCGGCCTCGACCGGACGCGGCATCATCAGCAGCACCAGCGCGGCGGCGACGGCCGAGACCGAGCAGATCGCCCACACGGTCAGGTAGCCCGACAGCGGGGCCTGCCCGGCGCCCGGCTCGTCGAGGGACCCTGTCGAGGCCAGGGCGATCGCGAACACCGAGCTGGCGAAGGCGCCGCCGACGGTCTTGGTCGCGTTGGTCATCCCGGTCGCGAATCCGGTCCGGTCGGCCGGGGCCGCGGCCGCCGCGGTGGCCGGCAGCGCGGCGACCAGGGCGCCCGAGCCGAGGCCGGCGATCGCCATGTTGAGCAGCGTCTGGGTCGTGGAGTCGTGGAAGGGCAGGAACAGCCCGTAGCCCAGCGCCACCAGCAGCGCGCCGCCGACCAGCGCGCCGCGGGGGCCGAGCAGGCGCGCGCTGAGCGGCAGCGTGAGGGCGCCGATGGCGAGGAAGACGACGTAGACGCCGACCAGCGTGGAGACGAAGGCGGCGTCCGCGCCGAGCCCGTAGCCCGTCACCTCGGGGTCCGTGCGCGCGAAGGTGGACAGGGGGATCTGCGCGCCGAGCACGGAGATGCCGAAGAGGAACGCGGTCAGCTGCACCGGCCACTGCCCGCGCGTGGCCAGCAGGCGCACGTCGATCATCGGGTCGGCGCGCGCTGCCTCGACGCGGTGGAACGGCACCAGCACCAGCAGGCCGGCGCCGATCAGCAGCCACGGCAGGAGGCTGCCGGGGCCCTGGAGACGGACCGCGATCAGGCCCCCCATCACCAGCAGCAGTGCGGTGGTGACCAGGCCCAGGCCGGGCCAGTCGAACCCGCCGGTGGCCTCGCCGGGGGTGTCGTCGATGCCGACCCAGATCACCACGAAGCACACGGTGACCACGACCGCAGGCAGGGCGAGCAGCACCGTCATCGAGGTGGCCTCGACGAGCGTCCCCGAGGTGAGCGCGCCGATGATGACGGCCAGCTCGAGGGCCCCGACCAGGACCGCGGCCGAGCGCCGGGTCAGCACGCCCTGGCGCCCGGTGCCGGCGGTGCGGCGGTAGATGATCGCGACCTCCAGTGGCAGCCAGACGACGTAGAAGCCCTGGAGCGCCCAGGCGACGAGGAAGGTCTCGAAGGACGGCGCGAACGCCACCCCCCACGAGCCGACCGCGGTCACCGCGGTCGAGATCAGCAGCACCTTCTTGTGCCCCACCAGGTCGCCCAGCCGGGCCAGCGGCGGCACGCACAGCGCCGACACCAGCAGCTGGGCCGCCTCGAACCAGTTGACGTCGGCGTCCTGGATGCCCAGGTGCGCCGCGATGTCGCTGAAGATCGGCGTGTAGTAGCCCTGCAGGATGCCGCTGGCCAGCTCCACGACGACGAGGAAGCCGACGAGCGTGGCCAGGCCGCGGACGCCGGGCGTGGTGCCGGACCGGGTCGGGGCGGGGGGAGTCGTGGTCACGGGAGCCTCTCGATGAGTCGGCGGTACCAGTCGACGCCGTCGAGGAAGGCCTCGACGCCGAGGTGCTCGTCGTAGGAGTGGATCGACTCGCGCTGCGCCTTGGTCATCCGGAACGGCGCGAAGCGGTAGACGCGCTCGCAGATCGCGGTGAAGTGGCGCGAGTCGGTGGCGGCCATCATCACGTACGGCGCCGGCACGGCGTCGGGGAAGACCTCGGTGATGGTGTCCTCGAGCAGCGCGAACGCCTCGTCGACCTCGGTGTAGCCACCGGCGCCGTCGACCACGGAGTACGGCGAGACGGGGCTGGCCTCGCCCGACTCGAGGACGTCCACCTCGACGCCGTCGCCGACGGTGCGCCGCACGTGGGCCAGCACGTCGGACACGGTGTCGCCGACCATGAGGCGCAGGTTGACCCCGGCGCGGGCGGTGCTGGCGATGACGTTGAGCGCCGGGGAGCCGGACAGCGTGGTCACGGCGACCGTGGTGCGCGCCATCGCGGCGGTCTCGGGGCCGGCGGCGAGCAGGGCGCGGGTCAGCACCGGGCGCAGCCGGTCGGCGCGGGCCATCAGCGGGCGCAGCGGGAGCGGCGCGTGCGGGGCCAGCCGGCGGAAGAGCTCGATGGTGGGGCCGGGCAGGCTCGCCGGCAGCGGGGCCCTCTCCAGGGCGGTGATGGCGCGGGCGATCCGGGCGGTCGGGCCGTTGCGCGCCGGGGTGGAGGCGTGCCCGCCGCGGCCCTCCGCGCGCAGCTCGACCGAGGTGGTGCCCTTCTCGGTGACCCCGATGACCCCGATCGGCGCCCCCACGCCGGGGAACGCCTCGGACGCGATCGCGCCGCCCTCGTCGAGCACGAACCACGGGCGTACGCCGCGCTGGCGCAGCTCGGCGACGGCCAGGGGCGCGGCGAGCCCGAAGACCTCCTCGTCGCAGCCGAAGGAGAGCCACAGGTCCTGGGCGGGGGTGTGCCCGCGCTCCAGGAGGGTCTCGACGGCCTCGCAGATGCCGACCAGGCAGCCCTTGTCGTCGAGGGTGCCGCGGCCCCAGATGCAGCCGTCGGCGATCGCGGCCGAGAAGGGCGGGTGCTGCCACTCGCCCTCGACGGGGACCACGTCGAGGTGCGCCATCAGCACCACGGGGCGCTCGTCGCTGGACCCGCGCCAGTGGAGGAGCAGGCCGTGGGTGTGCACCCGCGTCAGGTGCAGGTGCTCGTGGAGCAGCGGGAACTGCCGCTCGAGCTCCTCGAGGAAGGCGTCGAAGGCCGCCGTGTCGACCTGTGCGGGGTCGCGGTGGCTCACCGTCGGGATCCGCACCAGCGCCTGCAGCTTGCCCACCGCGCGGTGCTGCTCCGCGCCCTCCCTCAAGGTCACCGGCGGCAGGCTACGCCGCGCGGGGTGTCCGGCGCGGCGGAACGCGGTGGTTTCGGGCGGCCGGGAGGCGGGTCTCGCATCCGAGACAGCAGGGCGGTGGGGGTCGTTGACCGGGGGCGGGCGGGTGGCTGGACTGGGGGCGTGTCCTCCTGCCATCCGCGCTCAGCCCCAGCCGCCCCGGTGCACCACGTCGTCGGTGGGGCGGCGTCGGCGGCTGGCGGGCGACCCCGTGCTGCCGGGGTCCTCGGCGCGGTGTCCGACGGTGATCACGCCGATCGGGTCGACGTCGTCGGGCATCGCGAACTCGTCGCGCACCTCGGGCTCGCGGTGCGGCGGCAGCCCGAAGAAGCAGGCGCCCAGGCCCTCGTCGACGGCGGTCTGCAGGATCAGCAGGCTGGCCATCGCCGCGTCCATGTGCCAGTAGGGCACCGTCCACGGGTCGCCCGCCGGCGAGCCGTTGCGACGCCGGGTGCCGTCCTTGTCGGGTTGTGCGTAGCGGTCGAGGTAGGCCGCGCGGCTGCTGCACGGCACGATCACGACCGGCGCGCGCATCATCCCCGCCAGCCAGCGGTCCGGTGCGTCGACGTCGTCGGAGGTCGCACGCCAGAAGCGGCGTACGTCGTCGGGGGTGTCGAGCACCAGGAACGACCAGCCCTGGCTGAAGCCGGCGTTGGGCGCGCGGGTGGCGTTGTCGAGCATCCGGTCGACCTGGGCGCGCTCGACCGGCCGCTCGGCGTAGTTGCGCACCATCCGGCGGCGACGGACGACGTCCTGGAACTCCATGGCGCTGATTATGGCTGTGAGCAGCGGGAGCAGAGCGAGTCGAGAGGCAGATGGCACCGTGGCTGATGACTTCGAGGCCATGTGGGGCGCGCTCAGCCCGGTGGGACGCTCGGCGCAGAGCGGCGGCTACTTCCGCCAGCCGTTCCGCACGGCCGAGAGCGAGCTGCGGTCGTGGTTCGTCGAGGCCTGCACCGCCCGGGGGCTGCGCCTCGAGGGCGACGGCCTGGGCAACCTCGTGGGCTGGTGGGGCGAGGAGCACGCGACCCGGCCTGACGAGCGGCTGCTGACCGGCTCGCACCTCGACTCCGTCCTCGACGGCGGCGCGTACGACGGCCCCCTCGGCGTGGTCTCCGCGCTCGCGGCGGTGGACCGGATGCGCGAGCGCGGGGTGGTGCCCTCGCGCCCGATCGGGGTCTCGGTGTTCGTCGAGGAGGAGGGCTCGCGCTTCGGGCTGGCCTGCCTGGGTTCACGGCTGCTGACCGGGGCCACCACCTGGGAGCACGCGCGCGAGCTGCGCGACCGGGACGGGGTGGCGCTGCCCGACGCGCTGGCCGCGGTGGACCTGCCCGGGCTCGACCCGGGCGCCGGCGACGCCCGCGACCTGCTGGCCGGGGTGACCACGTTCGTGGAGCTGCACGTCGAGCAGGGCCGGGCGCTGGTCGACCTGGGCCACGCGATCGGGGTGGCGAGCGGGATCTGGCCGCACGGGCGCTACCGGTTCGAGATGACCGGCACGGCCGACCACGCCGGCACCACGCGGATGGAGGACCGCGCCGACCCGATGCTCACCTACGCGATGACGGCGCTGGCGGCCGACGAGCAGGCCCGTCTCACCGGGGCCCGCGCCACGTTCGGCCGGATCGAGGTCGAGCCGAACGGCACCAACGCCGTGCCCTCGCGGGTCACCGGCTGGCTCGACGCCCGCTGCGAGGACGAGGCCGCGCTCTCCGAGCTCGTCGCCGCCGTGGAGCGCCGGGCCCAGCAGCGCGCCGAGACTGACGGCACCGCGGTGCGGGTGGTCGCGGAGTCCGTGTCCGGGCTGGTGACCTTCGACCCCGCCCTGGCCCGCCACGTCGCCGGCGACCACGCTGTCGGCGACTGGCCGGTGCTGCCCACCCAGGCCGGCCACGACGCCGGCGTCCTCTCGACCGCGGGCATCCCCACGGTGATGCTGTTCGTGCGCAACCCCTCCGGCGTCTCGCACTCCCCGGCCGAGTCGGCGACGGTGCCCGACTGCCTGGTCGGCGTCGACGCCCTCGCCGACACCCTCGAGCGGCTGTGCCGGTGAGTGGGCCGGTGAGTGGGCCGGTGTCGTCGTACCTGCTCGAGCGCGCCTGGGTCGAGGACCGGGTCGTGGACGACGTCCTGGTCGAGATCGAGGCGGGCCGGTTCACCAGGGTCGAGGCGTTGGGGGGATCCCGTAGGGGTTCGGGTGCTGCAACACCCTCTCGCCTACGGTTTCCCCGGGTACCCGGGGAAACCGCGCGGGTCCCCGGCCTCACCCTCCCCGGCCTGGCCAACCAGCACAGCCACGCCTTCCACCGGGCGCTGCGGGGGCGCACCCAGCGCGGGGGCGGGACGTTCTGGACCTGGCGCGAGCAGATGTACGACCTGGCCGGTCGGCTGGACCCCGACGACCACCTCGACCTGGCCACGGCGCTCTACCGCGAAATGGTGGCCGTCGGGATCACGACGGTCGGGGAGTTCCACTACCTGCACCACGCCCCGGACGGCCGGGCCTACGCCGAGCCCAACGAGACCGGCCTGGTGCTGGTCGAGGCCGCGCGCCGTGCCGGGCTGCGGATCGCGCTGCTCGACACCTGCTACCTCTCCTCCGGGTTCGGTGCCCCGGTCGAGGGAGCCCAGGTCCGCTACACCGACGGGGACGCCGATCGGTGGGCCCAGCGGGTCGAGGCCCTCGACGCCGCCACCGGCGCCGACGACCACGTCGTCGTCGGCGCGGCCGTGCACTCGGTGCGCGCCGTGCCCCGCGACCAGCTCCCGACGGTCGTCGAGGCGGCCCGCGGGCGGCCGCTGCACGTGCACCTCAGCGAGCAGGTCGCCGAGAACGACGCCTGCCGAGCGGCGTACGACGCCTCGCCCACGCAGGTGCTGGCCGAGGCGGGGGTGCTGGGCCCGGCGACCTCCGCCGTGCACGCGACCCACCTCGACGCCGCCGACGTGCGCGCCCTCGGCACCAGCCGCACCCGCGCGTGCTTCTGCCCGACCACCGAGCGCGACCTCGGCGACGGCGTCGGACCGGCCCGGGCGCTCCACGAGGCCGGCAGCGCGCTGACGCTGGGCTCGGACAGCCACGCCGTGGTTGACCTCTTCGAGGAGATGCGGGCGGTCGAGCTCGACGAGCGGCTGGTCAGCCGGCGTCGCGGGCACTGGGCGGGCGCCGAGCTGCTGGAGGCGGGGCTGCGCCACGACGCGCTCGGGTTCGCCGACGCCGGAGCCCTCCGGGTCGGTGCCCGCGCCGACCTGGTCACCCTCGACACCGTCGGCCCCCGCACCGCCGGCACCGGCGCCGACGAGCACACCGCGGTGTTCGCTGCCACCGGTGCCGACGTCACGCAGGTCGTCGTGGACGGTCGCCTCGTGCACACCCGCGACCGGCTGCCCGAGATCGGGCGCGATCTCGCCACCGTCATCGACCGGCTCTGGAAGGACTCCTGATGGCCTCGCTCCTGCTGACCGGCATCGCCGAGCTGAGCACCAACGACCCCGCCCGCCTCGAGCAGGGCGGTGTGCTCGGGCTGGTCCACGACGCCGCGGTGGTGATCGAGGGCCACCACGTCGCCTGGGTCGGTGCGGCCGCCGACGCACCCGCCGCCGACGCCGCGGTCGACCTCGGCGGGCGGGCGGTGCTGCCCGGCTTCGTCGACAGCCACAGCCACCTGGTCTTCGCCGGCGACCGCTCGGCCGAGTTCGCGGCCCGGATGGCCGGCGAGAGCTACTCCGCCGGCGGCATCCGCACCACGGTGGCCGCCACCCGGGCCGCCAGCGACGAGCAGCTGCTGGCGCACGCCGCTGGGCTCGTCGCGGAGATGCGCCGCCAGGGCACCACCACCGTCGAGATCAAGAGCGGCTACGGACTCAGCGTCCACGACGAGGCCCGCTCGCTCGCCGTGGCCCGCCGGCTCACCGAGGAGACCACCTTCCTCGGCGCCCACGTCGTGCCCCCCGAGCACGCGGGTGACCCGGCGGCGTACGTCGCGCTGGTCACCGGCCCGATGCTCGAGGCCGCCGCGCCGCACGCCCGCTGGATCGACGCGTTCTGCGAGCGCGGCGCCTTCGACGCCGACCAGGCCCGGGCCGTCCTCGAGGCCGGCGCCGCCGTGGGCCTGCGTGGTCGCCTGCACGCCAACCAGCTCGGTCCCGGCCCGGGGGTGCAGCTGGCCTGCGAGCTGGGGCTGGTCGCGGTCGACCACTGCACCCACCTCGACGCCGCCGACGTCGACGCGCTGCGCGACAGCGGCACCATCGCCACGCTGCTGCCGGGCGTGGAGTTCTCCACCCGCCAGCCCTACCCCGACGCCCGCGCCCTGCTCGACGCCGGCGTGCAGGTCGCGCTCGCCTCCGACTGCAACCCCGGTTCGTGCTTCACCAGCTCGATCCCGTTCTGCGTCGCGCTCGCGGTCCGCGAGATGGGGATGACGCCCGCCGAGGCGGTGCGCGCGGTGACCCTGGGCGGGGCCCGGGCCCTGGCCCGCGAGGACGTCGGGGCGCTCGTGGCGGGCCGACGGGCCGACCTGGTGGTGCTGGACGCGCCCAGCCACGTGCACCTGGCCTACCGGCCCGGGGTGCCGCTGGTGCGCGACGTCTACCGCGCCGGCGTCCCCCAGTAGTGCCGCCCCGGCCGCTCAGTAGCCCCGCGGCTTGCCGTCATGCACCAACCAGTCGCGGAATAGCCCGCTGAGCTCCTCGCCCGAGACCCGCTCGGCGAGTCGCACGAGGTCGGCGGTGCGCACGTTGGCGTCGTGGTGCCGCGTGGTCCAGGCCCGCAGGACGGCGAAGAAGTCGCGGTCGCCGACCTCGCGGCGCAGCGCGTGCAGGGTCATCGCGCCGCGGACGTAGACCGGCTGGCCGAACAGGTCGGCGGGGTCGGTGAACCGGGTAGGGGCGGGGCTCCACAGGTCGTCGGAGGCGGGTCGGTCGTAGAGCGCCTGGAACCGCTCGCCGGGTCGGGGGCCGCCGTGCTCGGCGTCGTAGAGCCACTCGGTGTAGGCCGCGAACCCCTCGGCGAGCCAGATGTCGTGCCAGTCGGTGAGGGTGACCGCGTTGCCGACCCACTGGTGGGCGACCTCGTGCACCACCGTCGACGTGGTCGCCGCGCCCGGCGGGTAGAAGGCCCGGGTCTGGGTCTCGAGCGCGTAGCCGACCCGGGCGTCGTCGACGACGAGGCCGGCGGAGGTGAAGGGGTAGGGCCCGTAGAGACGCTCGCCGAAGGCGATGATCTCGGGCAGGGCCGCCCGGGCCTTCGCGGCGTCCCCGGTGGTGACGTCGGTGAAGGACCAGATCGGCAGGGTCCGGCCGTCGATCGAGGTGGTCTCCGACTCGTGCACGTCGAACTGCCCGATCGCGACCATCGCGAGGTAGGTGGCCATCGGGTCGCGGGCGTCCCACTCCCAGGTGGTCGACGCCGCGGTCTCCTCGCGGCCCACGAGGTCGCCGTTCGCCACGACCTCGTAGCCGGTCGGCACCGTGATCTCGTAGTGGAAGCGGGCCTTGTCGCCCGGGGTGTTGTTGGAGGGCAGCCAGGTCATCGCGCCCACGGGCTCGCCCAGCGCGATCGCGCCGTCGGCGGTGCGCACCCAGCCCTCGGTGCTGCCGTCGGCGTCGGTGTGCTCGGGCGGCACGCCCCTCCAGGAGACCGACACCGTGAACCGACCGCGGCGCACCGGCTCGTCGGGGGTGACGACCAGCTCGTGGGCGCCGGTACGCCGGTGCCGCGCCGCGACGCCGTCCACCAGCACCTCGGTGACGCGCGGCCCGGAGAAGTCGAGGTGGAAGGAGTCGAGGGTGCGCCGGGCGCTCGCGCGCACCTGCACCGTGGCGTCGGCGCGGTTGGTCAGCGGCTGGTAGTCCATCGCGACGTCGTAGCTGCGCACCTGGTAGCCGCTGTTGCCCTGCTGCGGGAAGAGCGTGTCGCCGGCGGGGCGGGCCGCGGCGGGGGCCGCCGGCAGCAGCGTGGCGCCGAGCACGAGGGCGACGAGGGCGGGGGCCAGGCGCGCAGCGGGGCGCAAGGGGGTGGGCACCGGGCAAGCGTAGGCGCCCGGGCACAGTTGACGCGCGTCAATTGGCGATCTAGCGTGCTCCACGTCACACCCCCGCTGCCCCAGGAGACCTCGTGCCCGATCCGACCCCGCCGACCACCGCCGTCATCGGCGCCGGCATCAGCGGGTTGACCGCCGGCAAGATGCTCGGCGACTACGGCGTCCCCTACACCTGCTACGAGTCCTCCGACCGCGTCGGCGGCAACTGGGCCTTCGCCAACCCCAACGGGCACAGCAGCGCCTACCGCTCGTTGCACATCGACACCTCCAAGCACCGGCTGTCCTTCAAGGACTTCCCGATGCCCGAGCACTACCCCGACTTCCCCCACCACACGCAGGTCAAGGACTACCTCGACTCCTACGCCGACACGTTCGGCCTGCGCGAGCACATCGAGTTCCGCAACGGCGTCGAGCACGCCGCCCCCGCCGCGGGCGGTGGCTGGGACCTGCGGCTGCAGTCCGGCCAGGAGCGCCACGTCGACCTGCTCGTGGTCGCCAACGGCCACCACTGGGACCCGCGCATCGCCGACTTCCCCGGTGAGTTCACCGGCACCGAGATCCACTCCCACCACTACATCGACCCCCGCGACCCGCTGGACTTCAGCGGCAAGCGGATCCTCGTGGTCGGCCTGGGCAACAGCGCCGCCGACATCACCGTCGAGCTCTCGAGCCGCAGCCTGCAGAACGAGGTCACGCTCTCGACCCGCTCGAGCGCCTGGATCGTGCCGAAGTACACCGGCGGCGTGCCGGCCGACAAGTACTACGTGACCACGCCGTACCTGCCGCTGGCCTGGCAGCGCAAGATGCTGCAGAAGATGCAGTTCATGGCCGGCTCCAACCCCGAGCTGTACGGCCTGCCCAAGCCCAACCACAAGTTCGGGGAGGCGCACCCGACGCAGTCGGTCGAGCTGCCGCTGCGGCTGGGCTCCGGCGACGTCACGCCCAAGCCGAACGTCTCGCTGCTCGACGGCTCCACGGTGCACTTCGAGGACGGCACGTCCGGCGAGTTCGACATCATCGTCTACGCGACCGGCTACAACATCACCTTCCCCTTCTTCGACCCCGCGGTCATCAGCGCGCCCGACAACCAGATCCGCCTCTTCAAGCGGATGTTCCTGCCCGAGCGCGACGACGTGGTCTTCATGGGCTTCGCCCAGGCCACCCCGACGCTCTTCCCGTTCGTCGAGTCCCAGGCGCGCCTGCTCGGTGCCTACGCCGTGGGTCGCTACCGCCTGCCCGACGCCGCGAGCCGGGAGCAGGTCATCGACGCCGACCAGCAGAAGTACACCGGGCACGTGCTCGACCGGCCGCGGCACACCCAGCAGCTCGACTACTTCCTCTACGAGCACGACCTGCGCACCAAGGAGATCCCGGCAGGGGTCAAGCGTGCCGAGCGCCTCGGCGGCGGTCTGCTCGCGGGCACCCGGTGACCGACGTCGACACCGCGCAGAGCACCCCGCGCGGCGACCAGCGCCGCGCCGCCCTGCTCACCGCGCTGGACGGACTGCTGCAGGACTCCTCGCTCGAGGCCATCAACATCGCCGAGATCTCGCGGCGGGCCGGGGTGACCCGCTCCGCCTTCTACTTCTACTTCGAGAACAAGGCGTCGGCGGTCGCGGCGCTGATGGGCCAGATGTACGACGACACCTCGGCCGCCGCGGCGCACCTCACCGCCGCAGGCACGCCGCAGGAGCGGATCGAGGCCACCATCCGCGGCGTCTTCGCCAGCTGGGACAAGCACGAGCACCTGTGCCGCGCCACGCTCGAGGCGCGCGCCACCAGCCCCGCGGTGCGCGAGCTGTGGGACTCCGACCGGGAGTCCTTCGTGCCGGTCGTGGCCGCGATGATCGACGAGGAGCGGGCCGCCGGCCGTGCCCCGGGCGGCGTACCCGCCGCCACGCTGGCCACCGTGCTGCTCGAGCTCAACGACCGGATGCTGGAGCGGATCGCCGTCGGCGGGCCGCTCGGGCGCGAGGAGCTGGTCGAGGGCGTGGTCACGGTGTGGCTGCGCACCATCTATGGGAGGACGTCATGACCGACACCACCACCGTCACCACCGCCTCGGCGGCCCCGGACACCACCGCTTCCCCCGGGCACCGCGAGGTGCGCTTCGCCTCCGGGGGCGAGGAGTGCGTGGCCACCCACGTGCCGGCCGCCCACGACGGGCTCGCGGGCGCGGCCGGGCGT
Source organism: Nocardioides dokdonensis FR1436 (assembly GCF_001653335.1). Classification (NCBI taxonomy): domain Bacteria; kingdom Bacillati; phylum Actinomycetota; class Actinomycetes; order Propionibacteriales; family Nocardioidaceae; genus Nocardioides; species Nocardioides dokdonensis. The sequence goes on along the minus strand of NZ_CP015079.1, from coordinate 986,626 downwards.
CCGGTCGTGGTGATGGCCCACGGCCTGGCCGGGACCGTCGACTCCGGGCTGCTGCCCTTCGCCGACGGCCTGGCCGCGGCCGGTCTCGACGTGCTCGCCTTCGACTACCGCGGCTTCGGTCTCTCCGGCGGCCGGACCCGCCAGCGGGTCTCGGTGGCCGACCAGCTCGAGGACTACCGCGCCGCCGCGCAGGCCGCGGCCGGCCTGCCGGGCGTCGACGGGCGCCGCCTCGTGCTCTGGGGCGTCTCGCTCGCCGGCGGGCACGTGCTGGCGGTCGCCGCGGGACGCGACGACGTCGCTGCGGTGGTCTCGCTGACCCCGCTCGTCGACGGCGCCGCGGCCGGCCGACTGGCGCTGCGCCACCACTCGGCGCTGACCCTGGGCCGCTCGACCGTCGACGGGGTGCGCAGCAGGCTGCTGGCCTCCCGCCGGGGCCCGGTCATGGTGCCGGTCGTCGCCGAGCCCGGTCAGCAGGGCGCCTTGACCCTGGCGGGCTGCAAGGACGACTACCTGGCGCTGGCCGGGCCGTCGTTCCGCAACGAGGTCGACGCCGCGGTCGCCCTCGAGCTGGGCGGCCACCGGCCCGGCAAGCGGGCCGCGGAGGTCACCTGCCCGCTGCTGGTGCAGATCGAGGACTTCGACCGGTTGGCGCCGCCGCACGCGGCGGCCAAGGCGGCGGTCAAGGGGCGCGCCGAGGTCCGGCACTACCCGGGCGACCACTTCGACGTGTGGCCGGGCAAGGCGCACTTCGACGCCGTGCTGGCGCACCAGGTCCACTTCCTCACCCGGCACCTGGTGCCAGGGACGGCTGCCGGCTGAGCCTCGACAAGACGGGGTCGCGTACTCCTAGTATGTGACATGGCCACTTCTCAGATCGCCGAGCTCGACGCACTGCCCGAGACAGGTGACCTGACCCAGGAGCGGTTCCGCCGGATGAGCGGGGCCTCGGTGGGCAGCGCGGACCTGCCGCCGGTCGACCTCGACGGGCTGCCGCCGGGGCCGCGGTGGCCGGTGCTGGTGCAGAGCGCGGCGCTGATGCGGTTCCGGCACTGGTTCCACCCCTACCTGCACCGCACCTACGGCGACGTCTTCACCGTGCGGCTGGTCCCGGGGGGCCGACCGCTGGTGTTCTTCACGCGTCCCGAGCACACCAAGGAGATCTTCGCCGCCGACCCGGCGGTGTTCCACGCCGGCAAGGGCAACGCGATCCTGGGGCCGGTGATGGGGGAGCACTCGCTGCTGCTCCAGGACGGCGCCGAGCACCAGCGGGCCCGCAAGCTGCTGATGCCGGCCTTCAACGGGGCCGCGCTGCGCGAGTACCGCTCGCTGGTCACCGACCTCGCCGCCGACGAGGCGGCGCACTGGCCGGACGGGGTCACCCTGCGGGCCCTGGACCGGATGAACGTGCTGACCCTCGAGGTCATCCTGCGCGTGGTCTTCGGGGTCACCGACGAGCGGCGCCTGGCCGCGATGCGACCGCGGGTCAACGCGACGGTCGACATCAGTCCCGCGGTGCTGCTCGGCTGGGGCTACCCGGCGCTGCAGCGCTTCGGGCCGTGGCGCCGCACCGTGCAGAACCAGGCCGAGCTCGACCGGCTGATCTACGCCGAGATCCGCGAGCGGCGTGCGGCGCCGGACCTCGCGGAGCGCAGCGACGTGCTCTCCCGGCTGATCCGCCACGGTGCCGGCAGCACCGACGAGTCCGACCGGCTCACCGACACCGAGCTGCGCGACCAGCTCGTCACCCTGCTGCTGGCCGGGCACGAGACGACCGCGACCTCGCTCTCCTGGGCGCTCTACGAGCTGGGCCGCGACCCGGCGCTGCTGCGCCGAAGCCAGGAGGCCGCCGACGGCACCACCCCCGAGGACGACGCGTGGCTCGAGGCGGTGATGAAGGAGTCGATGCGGCTGCACCCGGTCATCCCGATGGTGGTGCGCACGCTGGTGCGCCCCGCCACCATCGGCGGGCTCGACCTGCCCCGCGGCACGACCGTGGGCCCCTCGATCATCGTGGCCCACCAGCGCTCCGAGCACCACCCGGACCCCGACGCCTTCCGTCCCGAGCGGTTCCTGGGCCAGCACCCGCCGACCAACACCTGGATCCCGTTCGGCGGCGGCGTACGCCGCTGCATCGGCGCCGGCTTCGCCCAGATGGAGGGGGTCGCGGTGCTGCGCGAGGTGCTGCGCGTCCACGACGTCACCACCCCGGTCGCCGATGGGCCGAAGGTCCGCAACATCACCTCGGTGCCCCGCGACGGCGCCCGCATCCACGTCGCCCGCCGCTGACCCGGCCCAGATGTCGCGCCGACCCGGCGCAGATGTCGCGCTGACCCGGCGCAGATGTCGCGCCGACCCGGCCCAGATGTCGCGCCGACCCGGCGCAGATGTCGCGCCCACCCGGCAAATAGGTCGCGTGCGGGTCGGGCGGCTGGAAACCTGGATCGGTGATCGACCATGACTTGGGCTGAGCGGCTGCGGGGGCTGCGCATCGACCTGGCCCCGCTGCAGACCTCGCGCGACTTCCGGCTGCTGTTCGTGGCCGGGACGGTCTTCTACTTCGGCGCGATGGTCACCTACGTCGCCATCCCGTTCCAGGTCTACCGGGTCACCGGGTCCAACTTCGCGGTCGGCGCGGTCGGCCTCGTCGAGCTGGTGCCGCTGGTCGTCTTCGCGCTGTACGGCGGCGCCCTGGCCGACCACGTCGACCGCAAGAGGCTGCTGGTCGGCACGGGCGTGGCCCAGGCGGTCGCGACCGCGGTGCTCGCTGCCAACGCCTTCGGTGCCTTCGGCCCGGACCCGCACCTGTGGCTGGTCTTCGTCCTCGCCGCGGTGCTGGCCTCCTCCTCGTCGATGCAGCGCCCCTCCCGCGAGGCGCTGATGCCGCGCACGGTGCGCCACGACGAGATCCCCGCCGCGCAGGCGCTGACCAGCCTGGGCATGGAGATCGGGGTGCTGGTCGGGCCCGCGCTCGGTGGCCTGCTGATCGCCTTCGTGGGACTGGGCTGGTGCTTCGTGGTCGACGTCGTCGGACTGGCGGTGGCCACGCTGATGTACCTCGCGATGACCTCCTACCCGCACCGCGAGGAGACCACCGCGCCCAGCCTCGCCGGCATCGCCCAGGGGATGCGCTACGCGATGGGTCGCCGCGACCTGCTCGGCACCTACCTCGTCGACATCGCCGCGATGCTGCTGGCGATGCCGGTGGTGCTCTTCCCCGCGCTGGCCGAGACGGTCTTCGAGGCCCCCGAGCTGCTCGGGCTGCTCTACTCGGCCGAGACGGTCGGGGCGCTGGTGGCGACCGCGCTGTCGGGGTGGACCGGGCGGGTGCACCACCACGGCCGGGCGATCGTGCTCGCGGCGGCGGCGTACGGCGTGTGCATCGCGCTGGCCGGGCTGATGCCGTCGTTCTGGCTGGTCGCGGCCTTCTTCGCGCTCTCCGGCGCCGCCGACATGGTCTCGGGGGTCTTCCGCGGGATCGTGTGGAGCCAGACCATCCCCGAGGGGATGCGGGGGCGCCTGGCCGGCATCGAGATGCTGTCCTACTCGCTGGGCCCGCTCGGTGGCCAGGTCCGGGCCGGGATCACCGCCGACCTGTGGTCGGTGCGGGGCTCGATCACCAGCGGCGGGGTCGCCTGCGTGGTCGGGGTCGGCGCGACCGCGCTGTGGCTGCGCGACTTCTGGTCCTACGACGCGCGCACCGACGAGCACGCCGTTGCCGAGCGTGCGGTGCGCGCCGCCCGCGGCGAGGGGTGATCGCGTGGCAGGCTGGTCCACCATGAGCGGCTACTACTCCTGCATGGCCTGCGGCCACGAGTTCGACCCGATCGCCACCCGCTGGTTCTGCCCGCACTGCAAGTTTAAGGCGAACTGCTGCGAGGGCGAGCCGCTGGGCTGAGGACCGAGGACGTCATACGGGCGGGACGTCCGTCGGCGCCAGACGTATGACGTCCCGCGCGGTCAGCGGGCGAAGGCGTCACGCACCTGGGTCTCGGAGAGTCCGTAGTCCTTGAGCGAGTACTGGTGCGAGGGTCGGGCGTGGCCCGAGCGGGCCTCGGCGTCGATCTCGCGCACCACCGCCTCCGCCTCGGCCGACAGGCTGAGCCCGAACGCGTCGTACACGCCCCGGACGGTGCCGATCGGGTCGCCCTGGAGGTCGGCGAAGTCGACGTCGACGAACTGCGCCTGGTCGTAGCGCGGCCGGGCGTCGTGGAAGGAGTGGTAGGCCCGCGACCACAGGTCGAGCTGGGTGTGGCCGATGACGCCGCCGACGTAGGTGTCGGAGTGGCCCGCGGTGGTGGCCGCCGACAGCGAGCACGACGAGGCGATGCACGACACCGGGTCGCGGTGCGTGTAGACGACCAGGGCGTCGGGATAGACACGCATCAGGGCGTCGAGCGCGGTCATGTGCGAGGGGTTCTTCAGCACCCAGCGCTTCTCGGGGTCGTTCATCCCGATCAGCTGCAGGTTCTGCCGGTGCCGGGCGTAGGCGTCGGTCCAGTCCTGGCCGCGCAGCCAGTCGGTGTAGCGCGGCAGGTTGGCCAGCGACTCGTAGGAGTTCGACTTCCCGGTCTGGCGCAGCAGCCGCCAGCACTCCTCGACCGAGGTGGCGTCCATGTAGTGGATCCCCATGTACTCCGGGTCCTCGACGTGGTGGGCGCTGAACGCCTCCTGCATCGCGGCGAAGATCGGGTCGGCCTCCCACGTCCCGCGCGGCGGGCGCGGCTGGGGGAACTGGGTCAGCCACATCTCCAGCCCCTGGTGCCCCGGGTCGGAGACCAGCAGCCGGTGCAGCGCGGTGGTGCCGGTGCGCGGCAGGCCCATCACGAAGATCGGCCGCTCGACGGGTACGTCGGCGTGCTGGGGCTGGGCGTTGAACTGCGCCTGGGTGAGCAGCCGGCCGACGAGCGCGCTCTTGACCTCGGAGCGCTGGAAGTAGTTCCCGCGACCGGTCAGGCCCGCCTCGGGGCTGTTGAGGTCCTCGACCAGGACCCGCAGGCCCTCCTCGTGGGCGTCGCCACCGAAGTCGCTCATCCCCGTGGTGCGCTCCGCGGCCGCCACGATGTCCTCGTAGGACCCGACGTCGGCGCGCTCGCGGGTCATCACGTTCGCCCCGCCGGCCTCGCTCACGAGTGGAACTCCCCGCAGTCGACGTTCAGGGTCTGCCCGCTGACCGCGGAGGCGAGGTCGGTGGCCAGGAACAGGGTGGCCCGGGCGATCTCGACCGGGGAGGCCAGCCGCTGCAGGTCGGTGGGGGCCGCCTTCTCGGCGTACACCTCGCCGTGGGTGCGTCCGGACTCCGAGGCGATCCAGTCGAAGTAGGCCTTGTTGACGTCCTCGTAGATGTAGGACGGCGCGACGCTGTTGACGCGGATGCCGCGCGGGCCGAGCTCGGTGGCCAGCGACGAGGCGAGGTGGGCCAGCGCGCCCTTGGAGAGCTTGTAGCCGGCGAACTCCGGCTGCGAGGAGTACTGCACGCACGAGTTGAGCATGATGATCGAGCCGCCGGGCCTGCCCGGGGCCGCGGCCAGCGCATCCGCGAAGGCCGCCGAGAGCCGCAGCGGCGCGAAGACGTTGGTCTCGTTGGCCGCGCGCAGGGCCTCGAGGCCGATGGTGCTGATCGGGTCCATCGGCGGGATCGCGAAGGCGTTGTTGATCAGGCAGTCGACGCGGCCGAACTCCTCGAGCGCCCGCTCGACGAGCCGCTGCTGGGCAGCTTCGTCGGTGACGTCGGTGGGCACGACGAGGGCGCGACGACCGTGCGAGCGCACCACCTCCGCCATCTTCTCCAGACGCTTCTCGGTGCGCGAGACGAGCACCAGGTCGGCACCCATCCGGGCGGCCTCCTCGCCGAGCGCCCGGCCCAGGCCGGGACCGACCCCGGAGAGCACGACGACCTTGCCGGCCAGCAGCGGTGCGGGCGTGTACGCCGCGTCGATCGCGGCGTGGTCGGGCACGGTGGAGGTGGCGGTGGGGCTCAACTGATCATCCTTCGGGCGACGGAGCGCTGCCGGGCGGTGATCCGCTCGGCGTACTGCTCCTGGGTGAGCGGGGCGAGGTGCGGCAGCAGGCCGGGCACGTCCTCGAGCTTCACGACCTGCACGGTCGGGCCGTCCTCGGGGCCGAGGTCGCGCTCGAGGCGCTGCCAGCGCAGCATCACCGAGCCGGTGCGGTGACCGGTGGTCTCCAGCCAGTTGGCGAGGTACGGCGCGTCGTCGCGGCCGCTGGGCGGGTGCTCGGAGACCACGAAGCGCATCAGCCCGTCGGGGTCGGTCACCGCCTGGGCCTTGGTGAGCGAGGTCTGGTGGGTCTCGTAGTCGGTCGAGGCGTACCAGTCGGAGCCGATCTGCACCGCCTGGTAGGAGCAGTCGTCGCAGCGCGGGACGGTGATGAGCATCGCCTCGCCCTCGGCGAGCTCGTAGTGGCCGATGGAGGAGCGCTGCGAGGCCAGCCCGCCGGGGGTCTGCTGCGGGGCGGTGAGGGTGTTGACGGGCTCGGCGTACTGGAAGAAGTGGGGGAAGGCGAACCAGGTCTGGATGGACCCGGTGAGGGTGCGGGCCGCGATGTCGTACTTTCGGGCCAGCAGCTCCCGGGTCAGCTCGCGCGCCGGCTTCCCGAGGGTGTCGGTGCGCTCGATGGTGATCGTGCCGCGCTCCTCGGTGTCCCAGTCGTTGAAGACCTCGCGCACGATGAACGTCTTGGCGCCGGGCTCGGCGGTGTAGTGGAGCTCGAAGGAGCCGTCCTCGGCGATGTCGAGCTCGCGGTCGTCGAAGGCCAGCAGCGACGTGGCGGTCGAGTCGGCGGTGTAGGCGCCGCCCATCACCTGGAACGACAGGTCGGCCGAGGTGCCGCGGCGCCCGCGCACGACGTACTCGACCCCCTCTCGCAGGTAGGCGCTGAAGTAGACCGCGTCGGGGTTGTCCAGGCCCTGACGGGAGAACTGGTGGGTGGCGTTGATGAACAGCGGCCGGTCGAGGTCGTGGTCGAAGGCCATCTGCATCGCCATCCGGATGCGCCCCGCGAGGTAGTCGTAGCCCTCGAGGCGGTCCTGCTCGGTGCGGATGAACGGCGCGGTCGCGACCAGGCGCTCCGCCTCGGCGATCGCCTCGCGCAGCGGGGCGGTGAGGTCCCAGCCGGGGTCCTCGGTGGGCTCCTGCGCGGGGGCGTTCATGCGCCCACCTTGCTGATGATCTTCTCGGCGTAGGACTCCAGGTGGGCGACCTTGGTCTCCAGCGTCTCGGTGTCCGGGCCCTCGATGTAGGGCACCCGGAAGCCGACGATGCAGTCGGTGACGCCCTTGTCCTCGAGGCGCTTGATGCCGTCGAGGTCGTAGGCGTCGTAGGAGATCACGTGCACCTCGAAGTCGTCGCGGGTGTCGCCCTCCTCCGTGCGGATCTCGGCGAGGCGGGTCAGCAGCCGGTCGAGCTCCTCGCCGTCGCCGCCCGCGTGCATCCACCCGTTGCCCTTGCGCACGGCGCGGCGCAGGGCGGCGTCGGCGTGGCCGCCGACCAGCAGCGGGATCGGCCGCCCGGGCGCGGGACGCTGCTGCATCGACTCGATGGTGAAGAACTCGCCCTCGTAGGAGAAGAACTCGCCCGAGGTCAGCCCGCGCACGATGTCGAGGCACTCGTCCATCCGCTTGCCGCGTCGAGCCCACGGCACGCCCATCGCGGTGAAGTCCTCGGGCCACGGGGAGAGGCCCACACCCAGGCTCAGCCGGTCACCCGACAGGGCGGCCAGGCTGGAGGCCTGCTTGGCCACCAGCACCGGGGGACGCACCGGCAGCTTGAGGACGAACGGCGTGAGGCGCAGCGTCGTGGTGTGCGCGAAGAGGTGCGCACACATCACCATCGTCTCGACGAAGTCCTTGCCGAGCAGGAACTCGCGGCCCCCGGTGTCGGTGTAGGGGTAGGTCGAGTCCGACACCTCGGGGTAGATGAGGCTGTCGGCGACCGTCATCGACGTGTAGCCGGCGGCCTCGGCCGCCTGGGCGAGCGGCGCGTAGAGCTCGGTGCGGGTCATGGCCTCGGCATAGGTGAAACGCATGGCCACACACTAGAACGTGTTTCAGTTCTGTGCCAGAGTTCACCTCCATGGACCTGCAGCAGATAAGTGACCGGCTCGAGATCGCCGACGTCCTGGTGCGCTACACCCGCGCAATCGACACCGATGACTGGGACCGGCTCGACACGGTCTTCACCCCGGACGCGGTCATCGACTACACCGAGTCCGGCGGGATCTCCGGCGACGTCGCGACCGTGAAGCCGTGGCTGGCCGAGGTGCTGCCCGCCTTCTTCCCGAAGCGCATGCACACCCTGGGCCAGCTCGAGACCGTCGTCGACGGCGACACCGCCACCTGCTCGGCGTACTTCCACAACCCGATGCCGATGGACGACGGGGCCGGCGGGGAGAAGATCGTCGAGTTCGGCGGGATCTACCACCACGAGCTCGTCCGGACCGCGCAGGGCTGGCGCAGCCGCCGCCTGCACGAGCAGATCGTGTGGAAGCGCGGGGTCTAGCTTGGTTCGCGGTCACCTCTCCGCGACAATGCTGGTGACATCCGCCGCGCCGACCGACCGGAGACCCAGGTGCCCCCTCACGACGATCGCCCCGTGCTGACGGGGCTGCTCGCGCTGGTCGGGGTCGGTCTCGCGGTGGGCCTGGTGCTCGGCGGCGGTGCGCTGGCCGTGACCCGGGTCCTGGGCGTCGACGGCGGGTCGGCGACCACCGCGACCACCGACGTAGCCTCGCTGTACCTGCCGAAGCCGCAGAAGACCGACGCCCCGTCCGGCCCGCTCCTCACGCTGTCGGCGGACCCCAAGAAGGGGTCCGCGCCCAGCGAGAAGCCCAAGAAGCCCAAGAAGACGAAGAAGGCCGAGGGTGAGATCTCCCTGTCGGCCGGCCAGACCCAGGTCGCCCCGATGGGCCAGATCGACCTGACCGGCGTCTACCCCGGGGGCGAGGGACGCGTGCTGCAGGTCGAGAAGTTCGTCGGCGGCAACTGGCAGGACTTCCCCGTCACGGCCGTGGTCAGCAACGAGACGTTCACGACCTTCGTGCAGACCAGCAGCCAGGGCGTCAACCGGTTCCGCGTGGTCGACAACGACTCCGGCACCTCCTCGAACGACGTCCGCGTCACCGTCGGCTGACCCGCTTCCCGCCGACACACCCTCGCGCGGGTCCGTAGGATCCAGGCATGCGCCCGACCCTGCTGGTGATCCCGCTGCTGCTCGCGGCCGTCTCGGGGTGCGGTGGCACGAACGGCGGTGCGGGCGGTGACGCGGGCGGTGACGCCGGCGCCGGCGAGACGCCGACGGCCCAGGGCGCCACGCCCACCGGGGCTCCGGCGCCGGGGGCGGCCTTCCAGGCCCGCCCGGTCCTGGCGGTGCAGGGCGAACGGCCCGACGGTGTGGAGGCCGCGCTCGTGCGCCGGCTCGAGCGGCTCGACTGCCTGCGCCGCGCGCCCACGACCAACGGGCCCGCCGCCGAACCGATGCTGGCCTGCGACCTGCTCGGCGCCGGCTTCCTGCTCGGCCCGACCGAGGTCGACGGCGGTGTCGCCGGCGTCGAGGTCGTCGAGCTGCAGCGGGGGTACGCCGTCCAGGTCGGCCTCGACCCCGCCGCCACCGACGCCATGGCCGGGCTGACCTCGGGCCTGGTCGGCTCCGAGGGCCGCTTCGCGGTGGTCGTCGACGGGGCGCTGGTGGCGCTGCCGCGTGTGGCCGACGGGATCGGGTCGACCCTGCAGATCGGTGAGGCCTGGACCCGCGCCGAGGCCGAGGACGTCGCCGCCCGGCTCACCTCGTAGGCGGCCGGGCGTCAACGGTTTCCCCGGGTACCCGGGGAATCTGTACGCGTTGGGGTGTTGCAACACCCCAACGCCTTCGGTTTCCCCGGGTACCCGGGGAAACCGCGAAGCGACTCAGCCAGGCACGTAGTCGAACGTGTCCGGGTCGGGGCCGCGGCGGCCCTCGGCGCCACGGTCGAGGCCGGCGATCGTGGCGACCTCGTCGACGGACAGGGAGAAGTCGAAGATGTCGAAGTTCTCGCGCATCCGCTCCTCGTGCATCGACTTGGGGAAGACGATGTCGCCGCGCTCGATGTGCCAGCGCAGCGTCACCTGGGAGACCGACTTGCCGTGCGCGGTGGCGATCTCGCCGATCGTCGGGTCGGAGAGCACCGCGCCCTGCGCGATCGGGGACCACGCCTCGACCTCGATCCCGTGCCGGATGGAGGCGGCGCGGGCGTCCTCGTTGGTGAAGTAGGGGTGCACCTCGATCTGGTTGACCGCGGGCACGATCCCGGTCTCCTGCACGAGCCGCTCCAGGTGGGCGGGCTGGAAGTTCGAGACGCCGATCGAGCGGGCGCGGCCGTCGGCCACGAACTCGGCCAGGGTCTGCCAGGTCGACACGAAGTCGCCGTCGTACAGCGTCGGCAGCGGCCAGTGGATGAGGAACAGGTCGATCTGGTCGAGGCCGAGCTTGGCCATCGTGTCGTCGAAGGCGCGGCGCGCGTCGTCGGGACGGTGGAAGCCGTTGTTGAGCTTGCTGGTCACGTACAGGTCGTCGCGCGCGATGTCGGCGTTCGCGAGCGCGACGCCGACCTCCTGCTCGTTGCCGTACATCTGCGCGGTGTCGATGTGCCGGTAGCCCACCTCGAGGGCCTTGGTCACGGTGTCCGCCGTCTGCTCGGGCGGCACCTGGAACACGCCGAAGCCGAGCTGGGGGATCTGCGTCTGGTTGTTCAGGGTGATGGTGGGAACGCTCATAGGATCCACAATGCCCATCACCACCCAGGTCATTCCTCGATCACGACCACGGTGGGGAGAGGATGCTCACGTGCACTACACCGAGTACGACACCAGGCTCGCGGCGTACGCCGTCATCACCGACGCCCAGGGGCGCGTCCTGCTCGCCCTGTGGAACGAGGGTTCGCGCCGGCAGTGGACGATGCCCGGCGGGGGAGTGGAGATCGAGGAGAGCGTCGAGCAGGCCGTGGTGCGCGAGGTGCGCGAGGAGACCGGCTACGACGTCCGCCTCGGGGCGCTGCTCGGCGTCGACACCTACGTGCTGCCCCCGCACCGCCGCCTCAACGACAGCGGGCGCTCGCTCAAGGCGGTGCGCACGATCTTCCGGGCCGAGGTGACCGGCGGGGAGCTGACCGCCGAGCAGGACGGCAGCACCGACGAGGCCCGCTGGTTCACCCTCGACGAGGTGCGCGCGCTCGAGCGGGTCTCCGTCGTCGACATCTCGCTGCGCCTCGCCGGGCTGCTCTGAGCCAGGAGGCGCGACGTGGCTGAGGGCGAGCAGGTCGGGATCCCGCGGCTGGTGTCGCAGCGACCCACGGTGTGGCTGTCGATGGCGGTCACGGTCCTCGGAGTCATCGCGGTCGTCGGCTGGGGGGTGGCCACCCAGACGGGCACCAACCGGGTCATGGCGGTGCTCCTCGCAGTGGTGCTGCCCCTCGCCGTGACCGCGGTCGTGTGGCGTCGCACGTGGGTGGACACGGGCGACGGGACGCTGCACCACCGCATCGCGCTGCTGCCGACCCGCAGCGTCTCCTGGGCGCGAGCCGCCGCACTGGACCTCGAGCGCAACCGGGCCGGCCAGCTGGCCCTGCGCGCGAGCGGCGAGGGCGGGACGGTGCGCGTCACGGTGCTCGCCATCGACATGGGGGGCGATCGCAGCGCCGACGCCGACCTGCTCAGGTTCCTCGCCGGGGAGATCGACCGCTGGGCCCCCGAGCGGGAGCGGCTCACCGCCCGGCTGCGGGCTCAGGCGGCGTACGTCGAGACCGGCGCCGACCTCCGCAGGTCACCGCTCGCGGCGCACGTCTAGCCACAGCGGGCGACGGGTGCACTCAGAGCCCGGTCGGCACCCAGTAGCGCTTCTTCGCCGCGACCGACTCCCCGGCGGGGGCGACGTCCTCGAAGACCCCGCCGCAGGCCTCGATGACCCCCGCGGAGGCGACGTTGTCGACGTCGCAGGTCACCAGCGCCTGCTCGATGCCCAGGTCGCGGCACACCTCCAGGCAGCCGCGCAGCATCGCGGTGGCGTGGCCCCGGCGCCGGTACGCCGGCCGCACGCCGTACCCGATGTGACCGCCCCAGGTGGCCAGGAAGGCGTTGAGCTCGTGGCGCACCGAGGCGCGCCCGACGACCTCGCCGTCGACCTCGGCGACCAGGAAGGTGCTGGCGACCATCCCCTCATCGAGCCCGACGCCGCGCCGGTGCCCCTCGATCCGGTCGAGGTAGGCGGCCCAGGGCTCGCCCTCGCGGGCGAAGATCAGGAAGCCGAAGACACCGGCCAGCTCCTCGTGGGCGAGACGGGCGACGGCCTCGTCGTCGAGGCGGAGGGGACGCAGGACCAGTCTGCTCATGGTCGCACCCAAGCACGGGAATGAACCGACCCGCTATTGCATTGAGCCTAGTGAGCAAAGTTGAGTTGAACCCGCTCAAGAAATTTGTCAGACTGCGGGCAGCGACGCACGATGGTCGCTCACCTACTTTCCCTGATCCGTCCTAGTTGGAGGTAACAACCATGGCCCGAGCGGTCGGAATCGACCTCGGCACGACCAACAGCGTCGTGTCGGTCCTCGAGGGTGGCGAGCCCACCGTCATCGCCAACGCCGAAGGTGCGCGCACGACCCCCTCGGTCGTCGCGTTCGCCAAGAACGGCGAGGTCCTCGTCGGCGAGGTCGCGAAGCGTCAGGCGGTCACCAACATCGACCGCACCATCCGTTCGGTCAAGCGCCACATGGGCACCGACTGGAAGCAGAAGATCGACGACAAGGACTTCACGCCGCAGCAGATCAGCGCGTTCGTCCTGCAGAAGCTCAAGCGCGACGCCGAGGCCTACCTCGGTGAGCCCGTCACCGACGCGGTCATCACCGTGCCGGCGTACTTCTCCGACGCCCAGCGCCAGGCGACCAAGGAGGCCGGCGAGATCGCGGGCCTCAACGTCAGCCGCATCGTCAACGAGCCGACCGCGGCCGCGCTGGCCTACGGCCTCGACAAGGGCGACGACCAGACGATCCTCGTCTTCGACCTCGGTGGCGGCACGTTCGACGTGTCCCTGCTCGAGATCGGCGAGGGCGTCGTCGAGGTCAAGGCGACCTCGGGCGACAACCACCTCGGTGGTGACGACTGGGACGCCCGCGTCGTGGAGTGGATGGTCAAGAAGTTCAAGGACAACAACGGCGTCGACCTGGCCGCCGACAAGATCGCCAAGCAGCGCCTCCAGGAGGCCGCCGAGAAGGCGAAGATCGAGCTGTCCTCGAGCTCCGAGACCACGGTCCACCTGCCCTACATCACCCACGGCGAGTCCGGTCCCCTGCACTTCGAGGAGCGCCTGACGCGCTCGGAGTTCCAGAAGATGACCGCGGACCTGCTCGACCGGACCAAGACCCCGTTCAAGGCCGTGCTCAAGGACGGCGGCGTCGCGATCGACAAGATCGACCACGTCGTGCTCGTCGGCGGCTCGACCCGGATGCCCGCGGTCACCGAGGTCGTCAAGGACCTGCTCGGCGGCAAGGAGCCCAACAAGGGCGTCAACCCCGACGAGGTCGTCGCCGTCGGCGCCGCGCTCCAGGCCGGTGTCCTCAAGGGCGAGGTCAAGGACGTGCTGCTCCTCGACGTCACCCCGCTCTCCCTGGGCATCGAGACCAAGGGCGGCGTGATGACCAACCTCATCGAGCGCAACACCACGATCCCGACCAAGCGCTCGGAGATCTTCACCACCGCCGACGACAACCAGCCGTCGGTCGAGATCAAGGTCGCGCAGGGCGAGCGCCAGATGTGGGCGCAGAACCAGCCGCTCGGCAACTTCGAGCTGACCGGTCTGCCCCCGGCCCCGCGTGGCGTGCCCAAGATCGAGGTCACCTTCGACATCGACGCCAACGGCATCGTGCACGTCTCGGCCAAGGACCAGGGCTCCGGCAAGGAGCAGTCGATGACCATCTCCGGTGGCTCGGCGCTGGGCAAGGACGAGATCGACCGCATGGTCCGCGAGGCCGAGGAGTACGCCGAGGAGGACGCCAAGCGTCGCGAGGCGATCGAGACCCGCAACCAGGCCGACCAGCTCGTCTACACGACCGAGAAGTTCCTCGCCGACAACGACGAGAAGCTGCCCGAGGACGTGAAGACCGAGGTGCAGGCCGACCTCGACGCCCTCAAGGCGACCCTCGAGAAGGACGACGCCGACGCGGACGAGATCAACGCCGGCGTCACCAAGCTCAACGAGTCGAGCCAGAAGATGGGTGCGGCGATGTACGCCGCCGCGGAGGCCGAGCAGGCCGCTGCGGGGGGCACCACCGGCGCCACCGGTGAGGGCGACGACGACATCGTCGACGCCGAGGTCGTGGACGAGGACGGCACCGACGGCGCCGCCGAGGGCGAGGCGAAGTGACCGAGCCCCGCGACGACCAGAACATCCCGCCGCCGGAGGGGTCCTTCCCCGCGGAGGCCGCCGAGATGACCGAGGACACCGAGGTCGAGGAGGGTGCGTCGGGCGGGGAGCCGTCCGTCGGCACCGACCCCGAGGCCCCGCGGTCGGAGGTCGACGCGGCGGACGACGAGCTCACGCTGGCCCGCATCGCCCTGGAGGAGCGCACCCTGGACCTCCAGCGCCTGCAGGCCGAGTTCGTCAACTACAAGCGCCGCGTCGAGCGGGACCGCGAGCTGATCAAGGAGAACGCGACGTACGCCGCGCTCGCCCCGATCACCGAGGTCCTCGACACCATCGACCGGGCGCGGGACTCCGCCGACAAGACGGGGGCGGCGCTCGACGGCGGGTTCAAGGCCGTCGCCGAGCAGCTCGAGCACACCGTGGGCAAGGCCGGGCTGATCCGCTACGGCGCGCCCGGCGACGCCTTCGACCCCCGCTTCCACGAGGCGCTCTCCCACATCGGGGAGGATCCCGAGGTGAGCGTCACGACCTGCAAGGTGATCGCCAAGGCCGGCTACCGCATCGGTGACCGGGTGGTGCGCGCCGCGCAGGTCCTGGTGGTCGACCCCGCCGACGGCCCCGCGAGTGCCGACGGCGGCGAGCCCACCGGCGACGCCGACGAGGACGTCTCCTAGCAGCACCCGTCGCGGGCCGGCTCCGGCCGGCCCGCGACGCCCCGGCTCCACCCAGCCCCACCCACACGACCCGTCCCGGCCACGAGCCACACGAGCGAGGAGGTCCCCGCGTGAGCGACAACGACGGCTTTCGAGCCGACTGGGCGCAGAAGGACTTCTACGCCGTGCTCGGCGTCAAGAAGGACGCCTCGGCCGAGGAGATCAAGAAGGCCTACCGCCGCCTCGCCCGGGCCAACCACCCCGACTCCAACCCCGGCGACACCGCCAAGCACGACACCTTCAAGAAGGTCGCCGAGGCCTACGACGTCATCGGCGACAAGCCCAAGCGCGCCAAGTACGACGAGATGCGCCGCCTCTACGCCTCCGGCGGCGCGGGCGGCGGCTTCGGTGGCGGGTTCGGCGGCGGCCAGCACGGCGGCCAGCAGGGCATCAACCTGGAGGACCTGCTGCGGGACAGCGGCGGGGCCGGTGGCGGCGTCGGCGACATGTTCGGCGACCTCTTCGGGGGCGGCGCCGGCGGCGGACGGCGGCGTACGACGCGGCCGCGGCCCACCCAGGGCAACGACGTCGAGACCTCGGCGACCATCAGCTTCACCGACGCCATGGACGGCGTCACCATCTCGCTGCGCCTCTCCTCGGAGTCGGCCTGCGAGACCTGCGCGGGCTCGGGCGGCAAGCCCGGCACCAAGCCGCACATCTGCACCACCTGCGAGGGCGCCGGCTTCGTCGTCGCGTCGATGGGCGGCTCGTTCTCCGTCAACGAGACGTGCCCGGCCTGTGGTGGACGCCAGCTCGTCTACGACGAGCCGTGCCCCACCTGCCGTGGCACCGGTCGCGGCAGCTCGGCGCGCACCATCCAGGCCCGCATCCCCGCCGGGGTCAAGGACGGCCAACGGATCCGGGTGCGCGGCAAGGGCGCCCCGGGCGAGAACGGCGGCCCGGCCGGCGACCTGTTCGTCAGCGTGAGGGTCTCGCCGCACCGTGTCTTCGGGCGCAAGGACGACAACCTGACCATCGACGTGCCCGTCTCCTTCGACGAGCTGGCCCTCGGTGCCGAGGTGCGGATCCCGACCCTGGGCGGGTCGCCGGTGACGCTGCGGCTGCCGGCGGGCACCCCGAACGGTCGCACCTTCCGGGTGCGCGGGAAGGGTGCCAGGAAGGCCGACGGCTCGCACGGTGACCTGCTGGCCACCGTCGAGGTCCAGGTGCCGGCCGTCCTCGATGCCGAGACCCGGGCCGCGGTCGAGGCCTACCGCGCCGCGACGGCCGCCAAGCCGCTGCGTGCGAACCTCTTCGAGCAGGCCGGTGCCTGATGGTCGGGCGGTCGGGCAACCCCTTCGGTGACGCCCACCCCGACGCCGCCGTCTTCGTCATCTCGGTGGCCGCCGAGCTCACCGGGCTGCACCCGCAGACGCTGCGCACCTGGGAGCGCCTGGGCCTGATCACGCCCGGGCGCACCGGGGGCGGCGGGCGCCGCTACTCCACGCGCGACATCGAGAAGCTGCGCGAGATCGCCGCGCTCTCCGGCGCCGGGATCGGGATCGAGGGCGTGCGCCGCATCCTCGACCTCGAGAACCAGGTGCTGGCGCTGTCGGTGCGCAACGAGGAGCTGGTGGCCGAGCTCGAGGCGACCCGGGCCGCGCTGCGCCAGGCCGTCGCCGTACGCCGCGGCGAGCTGGCGCCCAACAAGCTCCCGGTGCTGCGCGCCCCCGATGCCTCCGGCTCCCTGGTCGTGTGGCGCCGCGGGCGCTGACCCGGCCCGAACATCCATCCGACCCGGCGTACCTGTGCGCCGGGTCAGTGCGACATCTGCGCCGGGTCGCGGGGTGGTGGCGCCGGGACCGCTGCCAGGGAGATCGTGAACACCGAGCCGCCGTAGCGGCCCGGCTCGTAGGAGACCGAGCCGTCCTGCGCCTCGGCGAGGGCGCGGACGACGTACAGCCCCAGCCCGGTGCCGGTGGTGACCGCCCCCGCGGCGCGGGTGAACTCGCCGAAGAGGTGTGACCGGACCGCCTCGTCCACCCCCGGCCCGTGGTCGACCACGTCGATGCAGACCCGGTCGCCGTCGCCGCGCACGTGCACCAGGAAGGGTGCGCGGCCGTACCTCAGCGCGTTGGTCAGCAGGTTGCCGACCATCTGCCGCAGCCTGGACGGGTCGGCTCGCACCGCTCGCCCGTCGTCGACGCGCACCTCCACGGGCGGGTCGGCGTCGCCCCGGTGCCGGTCGTCGACCACGGAGGCGACCAGCGCATCCACCCGGACCGGGCGCAGCTCCGCACGCAGCGTGCCGGCCTGGACCTGGGCGGCGGTGACCAGGTCGGCGGTCATCGTGTCGAGGACCCGGGCCTGTCGGGCCACGGAGGTCATCAGCCGGGAGCGGGCCTCCGGCCCCAGGTCGTCGTCGTCCCACTCGTGGGCCTCGGCGATCCCGCAGATCACCGCGACCGGTCCGCGGACCTCCTGGGCCGTCGTCGCGATCGCGCGGCGCAGCATCCCCACGTCGTCGCGGGCGGAGTCGAGGAACACCAGCAGCGACGACCCCGTACGCCGCATCGTCGCCCGCACCGAGGCGCCGTCGAGCTCGACCTCGAACGTCGCATCGTCATCGAGGCGGTGGTAGGCCACCAGGCTCGCCAGCGGGGCGGACGCGAAGCCCAGCGGCGTGCCGGTCCTGGAGGTGCCGCCCAGCAGCCGCTGCGCGGCGGGGTTGGCGAAGACGATGCGGAACAGCGGCTCGTCCGCCAGCTCGACGATGCCCATCGGTGCGGCACTGAGCGCCTGCCACCACGAGATCGTCGTGGCCGCTCCCGGTGACGGCGGTGCGGGAGGCGCAGTGCGCGCGCGGGGGCCGGGACCGCGGGAGGTCAGGGTGTCGACGTAGGTGAGGATCGACTCGAGCGAGGCGCCCTTCTGCACGTAGCCGTGGGCGCCGATCGCCAGCGCCCGCTCGGACATCTGCGGGGCGCCGAAGCTGGAGAGCACCACGACCGTGGCGTCCGGCACGCTGCGCCGGATCGAGGGCAGCGCCTCGAGGCCGTCCATCCCGGGCATCGACAGGTCCAGCAGCACCAGGTCGGGCCGCGTCTCCCGCACCACCTCGATGCCCTGCCGCCCGTGGCCGGCCTCGCCGACGACGTCGTACCCGCCCCGGGTGAGGACCATCCGCAGCAGCTCGCGCAGGTCGTCGGTGTCGTCGACGATCACGACGCGCGGCGCCGCGCGGGCGCCTGTGCGTGTGGTGGTGCTGGCGGTCGTGCTGGCAGTCGTGCTGGCGGTCGTGCTGGCGCCAGGCGCGCCGGCCCAGGTTGTCACCGGATCCCCTCCCGGACCCCTCCTCCCCAGGTGGGTCCTGCTCCGCCGTCCACCGTAGGGCGGAGCGGCGTGGCCGGGGACGGTTTTCGTTAAAGAACCATCTCATCAGAGTTGAGCGGAACAGACTCAACTTCTGGCGCGTTGTCACCCATGAGAGCGACAATCAGCGGGTCCGTGCCCGTGCCGTCGCACTTCTTCCCCAGTTCCACCGCTGCCCAGAGGAGACCCATCGTGAGCCAGTTCGGGGCCGAGAAGTTCACCACCCGCAGCCGTGAGGCCATCGAGACCGCCCAGCGCCTCGCCACCACCTCCGGCCACAGCCACACCGAGCCCGTCCACCTGCTCGTCGCCCTGCTCGGCCAGGAGGACGGGATCGCCCGCAGCCTGGTCACCAAGGCCGGCATCGACGTCCAGCAGCTCGTCGCGGGCGCCGGCGCGGCGCTCGAGGCGCTGCCCCGCGCCAGCGGTGCGACCGTCCAGCAGCCCGCCGCCTCATCCGCGTTGACCCGCTTGCTCGCGGCCGCGCTCGACCTCGCCACGTCGATGAAGGACGAGTACGTCGCCACCGAGCACCTGCTGATCGCGATGGCAGGCACCGCGTCCAGCGCCCAGAACGTGCTCGCCGACGCCGGGCTGACCGAGGCCGGTCTGCGCGAGGGGCTGACCGCCGTGCGCGGCAACCGGCGCGTCACCAGCCAGGACGCGGAGTCGACGTACGAGTCGCTCGAGAAGTACTCCCTCGACCTGACCGCCGCCGCCGAGGAGGGCCGCCTCGACCCGGTCATCGGCCGCGACGCCGAGATCCGCCGGGTCGTGCAGGTGCTGAGCCGGCGCACGAAGAACAACCCGGTCCTGATCGGTGAGCCCGGCGTCGGCAAGACCGCCGTCGTCGAGGGGTTGGCCCAGCGGGTCGTGGCCGGCGACGTGCCGGACTCGCTCAAGGGCCGCCGGGTGCTCTCGCTCGACCTGGCCGCGATGGTGGCCGGCGCGAAGTACCGCGGCGAGTTCGAGGAGCGCCTCAAGGCCGTGCTCGAGGAGATCAAGGACGCCGGCGGCCAGGTGATCACCTTCATCGACGAGCTGCACACCGTCGTCGGTGCGGGCGCCGGCGGCGACTCCGCGATGGATGCCGGCAACATGCTCAAGCCGATGCTGGCGCGCGGTGAGCTGCACATGATCGGCGCCACCACCCTCGACGAGTACCGCGAGCGGATCGAGAAGGACCCCGCCCTGGAGCGCCGCTTCCAGCAGGTCTTCGTCGGCGAGCCCAGCGTCGAGGACACCATCCAGATCCTGCGCGGCATCCAGGAGAAGTACGAGGCGCACCACGGGGTGCGGATCACCGACGCCGCGCTGGTGGCCGCGGCCACGCTCTCGGACCGCTACATCTCCGGGCGTCAGCTGCCCGACAAGGCGATCGACCTCATCGACGAGGCGTCCTCGCGGCTGCGGATGGAGATCGAGTCCTCACCCGAGGAGATCGACCAGCTGCGCCGCCACGTGGACCGCCTCAAGATGGAGGAGTTCGCGCTCGCCAAGGAGAGCGACGCCGCCTCGGTCGAGCGGCTGGCCGCGCTGCGCGGCGAGCTGGCCGACTCCGAGGAGGGGCTGCGCGGGCTCGAGGCCCGCTGGGAGGCCGAGAAGACCTCGCTGGAGGGCGAGGGCGAGCTGCGCCGCCAGCTCGACACGCTGCGCAGCGAGGCCGAGCGCCTCCAGCGCGACGGCGACCTGGGCCGGGCCAGCGAGATCCTGTACGGCCGGATCCCCGACCTCGAGAAGCAGATCGAGGCCGCGGCCGCTGCCGAGAGCAGCCAGGTCGGCGTCGAGCCGCTGGTCGGCGAGGAGGTCGGCCCCGAGCAGATCGCCGACGTCGTCGAGGCCTGGACCGGCATCCCCACCGGGCGGATGCTCCAGGGCGAGACCGCCAAGCTGCTGGAGATGGAGCAGGTGATCGGCCAGCGGCTGATCGGCCAGCACGAGGCGGTCGGTGCCGTCGCCGACGCCGTACGCCGCTCGCGGGCGGGCATCGCCGACCCGAACCGGCCCACCGGCTCCTTCCTGTTCCTGGGCCCCACCGGCACCGGCAAGACCGAGCTGGCGCGGTCGCTGGCCGACTTCCTCTTCGACGACGAGCGCGCGATGGTGCGCATCGACATGAGCGAGTACTCCGAGAAGCACTCGGTCTCGCGGCTGGTCGGTGCGCCTCCGGGCTACGTCGGCTACGACGAGGGCGGCCAGCTGACCGAGGCCGTGCGTCGCCGGCCCTACTCGGTGGTGCTGCTCGACGAGGTCGAGAAGGCGCACCCGGAGGTCTTCGACATCCTGCTGCAGGTCCTCGACGACGGACGCCTCACCGATGGGCAGGGCCGCACCGTCGACTTCCGCAACACGCTGCTGGTGCTGACGAGCAACCTGGGCTCGCAGTACCTCGTCGACCCCGACCTCGACGCCGAGACCAAGCGCGCCTCGGTGCTCGCGGTGGTGCGCTCGTCCTTCAAGCCCGAGTTCCTCAACCGGCTCGACGAGATCGTGCAGTTCGAGGCGCTGAGCCGCGACGCGCTCACCCACATCGTCGACCTGCAGCTCGCGCTGCTGGAGAAGCGGCTGGCGGGGCGCCGGATCACGATCGAGGTCAGCGAGGCGGCTCGCGCCTGGCTCGCCGACACCGGCTACGACCCGGCGTACGGCGCCCGGCCGCTGCGGCGCCTGATCCAGACCGCCATCGGCGACCCGCTCGCGCGGCTGCTGATCGGCGGCGAGGTCACCGACGGGGAGACCGTCCGCGTCGACCTCGGTGACGACGGCCTGGTGCTGACGGCCTGAGGTGACGGGTCGGGGTCAGACCTCGCGGTCTCGGCCCCGGCCCAGCCAGCCCCCGCCGAACAGCGCCCAGAGCACCAGCACGGGCTGGAAGAACAGCCGGACCAGCCGGGCCCGGTCGCTGGTGAGCCCGAACGCGTCCGTGCCCTCGACGTACTGCCCGACGTTGCCGGGGAAGATCGCCACGAAGAACACCGCGAGCAGCCCGCCGACGAGCCGCTTGCGCCCCGGCAGCGCCACGAAGGCTGCGCCGAGGCTGATCTCGACGACGCCGGAGCCGAGGACCGTGAGGTCGTCGTCGAGGGGGAACCAGCCGGGGACCTGCGCCTGGAACTCCGCGCGCTGGGTGGTCAGGTGCAGCACCCCGGCGCCGACCATCGCCGTGCCGAGCAGGAGGCGTGCGACGGTGCGCAGGTGGGAGGACATGACCACAGGGTAGGGCGGGCGCGAGCGGTGGCGCGTGGCCCGCGTCTGACCGCCGCCGACGGGTCACCCGGCGTCTGGTGGAATGGAGCCATGTCAGACAAGGCTCCCGCCCGCCCCCGGCAGGTGACCGTCGCGGCCTGGCTGATCATCCTCGGCTCGGTCTTCGTCGTCGTGTCCGCCTTCGACCAGGTCGCCTCGACCGGCTCGCTCGAGACCCGGGAGCGGGTCGAGTCGCTGCTCGCGGACCCCCCGGCCGACGGGCTGGGGCTCTCGGTGAACGGCGTCATCGAGATGCTGCGGGTGCTGGCGATGATCGCCGCGGCCGCCGCGACCGCCGCCGCGATCCTGGGCATCCAGGTGCTCCAGCGCTCGCG
Source organism: Nocardioides dokdonensis FR1436 (assembly GCF_001653335.1). Classification (NCBI taxonomy): domain Bacteria; kingdom Bacillati; phylum Actinomycetota; class Actinomycetes; order Propionibacteriales; family Nocardioidaceae; genus Nocardioides; species Nocardioides dokdonensis. The sequence continues at coordinate 964,618 of NZ_CP015079.1, read as the reverse complement.
CGCCTCCCGGGTGCTGCTCTCGGTGCTCGCCGTGCCGCTCTTCGTCACCGGCGCCTTCACCGGTGGGTTCATGGGGGCGCTGGTCGCCGCCGCGATCGTGATGCTGTGGCTGCAGCCGGCCCGCGCCTGGTTCGCCGGCAAGCCGCTGCCCGAGCGCTTCAACCCCGACGGCACGCTGCGCGCGCGGGAGCCCAAGGCGTCGGCCGCTGCGACGACACCGTCCACCGACCGGGAGCACCAGCCGGTCGGGTCGTCCGCGCCGTGGGCGCCGCCGGCCCCGCAGGGCCCGCCCCCCCACGGCCAGCAGGCACCGCACGACCAGCCCGGCCCGGCGGCGTACCCCGGGTTCGGCAGTCCGGAGGCCGCGCGCCAGCAGGGCGCCCCGCCCCCCGGCACGCACGCCACCCGCCGCCAGCGCCGCCCCGCCCAGCTGGTGTGGGCCTGTGCGCTCACCTGGGCCATGAGCGCCCTGGTCTCGCTGGCGCTGCTGATGTTGACGCTCTCCCTCGCGGTGACGTCGCAGTCGGACTTCAGCGAGATGTTGGCGCAGCAGCCGGATCTGCAGGCGGATGTCGATGAGGTCGGCTGGAGTGCGCTCACCCAGGGGATCTACTTCCTGACCGCTGTGTCGGTGGTCTGGAGCCTCGTCGCGTCTGTGCTCGCCGTCCTGGCCTTCCGCGGCGTGGCGTGGGCGCGCGTGACGCTGACCGTCTCCGCCGGAGCCGCCACCGGCATCTTCTTCATGTTCGCGGTGAGCGGCTTCGCGACGGCCCCGCTTGCCGGGGTCCTCATGATGATCCCGCTCGGGGCTGTCGCGGCTGCGTTCTTCCTGCTGCTGCGACCGGCTGTCCGCACCTGGCGCCCCTGACGACCCGGCCCAGATATCGCGCCGACCCGGCCTGGATGTGCCGGGGGAACTTTGGGCCGACTGGGCGCGATATATGGGCCGGGTCAGCGGGATATGTGGGCCGGGTCGGCGGGTCAGGCGGTGAGGTCGGCGCGGACCAGGCGGGCCAGGCCGTCCTCGATGACCGGCACGGTCTTGCAGAAGGCGAAGCGCACCAGGTGCTTCCCGGCGTCGGAGTCGGGGTAGAAGCCGCGCAGCGGGATCGCGACCACCCCGGCCCGCTCGGGCAGCGCCCGGCAGAAGGCGGTGGAGTCGGCCCAGCCGAGGTGGGCGACGTCGACGCTGGTGAAGTAGGTGCCTTCGGGCACCCGGGCCGGCAGCCCGGCCGCGGCCAGCCCCTCGCAGAGCAGGTCGCGGCGCGCCTGGAGGTCGCGGGCCAGCTGGAGGGGGAAGCCGGCCTCGGCGTCGAGCGCGTGCGCGACCGCCGGCTGCAGCGGTGAGCCGGAGGTGAAGGTGAGCCACTGCTTGGCGTTCAGCACCGCCTCGACGAGGTACGCCGGCCCGGTGGCCCAGCCGACCTTCCAGCCGGTGAACGACCACGACTTGCCGACCGAGGAGAGCGACAGCGTGCGCTCGGCCATCCCCGGCAGGGTGCTGATCGGGCGGTGCACGTGGTCGTCGAAGACCAGGTGCTCGTAGACCTCGTCGGTGATCACGACCAGGTCGTGCTCGATCGCCACGTCGGCGACCGCCTGCAGCTCCGCGGCGCCCAGCACGGTGCCGGTCGGGTTGTGCGGGGAGTTCAGCAGCACGAAGCGGGTCCGCGGCGTGACCGCCGCCCGGAGCTCGGCCACGTCAAGGCGGAAGTCGGGCGCGCGCAGGGTGACCGGGCGGCGTACGCCGCCGGCCACCTGGATCATCGCGACGTAGGAGTCGTAGTACGGCTCGAGGACGACGACCTCGTCGCCGGGGTCGACCAGGCCGAGCAGGGCGGCGGCGATGCCCTCGGTGGCGCCGGTGGTGACGCAGACCTGGGTGTCGGGGTCGAGGTCGATGCCGTAGTGGCGACGCTGGTGCTCGGCGACCGCCCGCCGCAGCGCCGGTACGCCGATGCCGGGCGCGTACTGGTTCGCGCCCTCCTCGAGCGCCCGCGCCGCCCGGGCCAGCGCGCTGGCGGGCCCGTCGACGTCGGGGAAGCCCTGGCCCAGGTTCACCGCGCCGGTGCGCACGGCCAGCGCCGACATCTGCGTGAAGATCGTCGGGGGGATGCCGTCGAGGCGGTGCGCGGGCGCACCGCCCGGGGGCCGGGTCGCGGGGGAGGAGCCGGGTGCAGCCATGGCCCCACCGTAGCCACGAGGCCAGGTCGGGTTGAATGGCCCGCGTGATCGACGCGACCCACGACCCCGCACCCGCCCCCACGGCCGACCCGAGCCTGGCCGCCGACATCGACGCGCTGTGCCGCCTCACGGGCACCTTCACGCTGCGCTCGGGCCAGGTGGCCTCGGAGTACTTCGACAAGTACCTGTTCGAGTCCGACCCGGCGCTGCTGACCCGCGTGGCGCGTCGGATGCTCGACCTGCTGCCCGAGGACACCGAGCTGCTCGGCGGTCTCGAGCTCGGCGGCGTCCCGATCGCGACCATGGTCTCGAGCCTGACCGGCCGGCCGGCGCTGTTCGTGCGCAAGGCGGCCAAGGAGTACGGCACCTGCAAGCTGGCCGAGGGCCCCGACGTGGCCGGGCGCCGGGTCACCCTGATCGAGGACGTCATCACCACCGGCGGCGCGGTGCGCGACGCCACCCGGGCGCTGCGCGAGGCCGGGGCGGTCGTCGAGGTCGTCGTGTGCGCCATCGACCGCAGCCCTGCGGGCGAGAACCCGCTGGCCGACGTCGGCCTCGAGGTGCGCCCGGTCCTGACCAAGGCCGAGCTGGACGCCGTCCGTGGCTGAGACGGGCGCCGAGGCCGATCTCGGGTCGAGCGCGTTGGCCACCCGCCGCTCGCGCGGCCAGCTCCCCTTCGACCTCGCCCGCGGCTTCCTCATCGGCACCGCCGAGCTGGTGCCGGGGGTCTCCGGCGGCACCGTCGCGCTCGTCACGGGCGTCTACGACCAGCTCATCGACTCCGCCCACCACGTCGTCTCCGCCGTACGCCGCCTGGTCACCGGCCCGGACCGGCTCGCGTCCGCGCGGGCCGAGCTGCGGCGCACCGACTGGTTCCTCATCGTCCCGGTGCTGCTCGGGATGATCACCGCGGTGCTGAGCATCGCGGGCGTGATGGGCTCCTTCGTCACCGACCACCCCGAGCTGGCGCGCGGGCTGTTCTTCGGCCTGGTCGCGATCTCGATCGTGGTGCCGCTGCGGATGCTGCCGCCCGGTCACCGGCCGGTCTGGGTCGAGGCGCTGCTGGTCGCGGTCGTGGCGGCGCTGACCTTCTGGGTCGTCGGCCTGGCCGGCGGCGGCGCCGAGGCGGACCCGCCGCTGCTGCTGGTGATGGGCGCGGCCGCGGTGGCCATCTGCGCCCTCGTGGTGCCGGGAGTGTCCGGGTCGTTCTTCCTGCTCACGATCGGGCTCTACACCGTCACCCTCGACGCCATCCACGATCGTGACCTGGTCTACCTGGGCGTCTTCGCGATCGGCGCGACGCTGGGCCTGGCCTCGTTCGTGCAGCTCCTGAACTACCTGCTCGACCACCGCCGGCGCACGACCCTGCTGGTGATGGTGGCCCTGATGCTCGGCTCGCTGCGGGCGCTGTGGCCCTGGCAGTCGACGCCCGGCACGACCTCCGACGGCGAGGCCCACGGGCCGGGGGCGCTGCTGGCGCCCTACGACCCGGTGGCGGGTCCCCTGTTGCTGGCGCTGCTCGGCGCGGCGGTGGTGGTGCTGCTGATCATGGTCGAGTCGCGCGCGACTCGCGACGCCACTCGAGGATGAGCGGCACCGCGAAGACGGCGAGGATCAGCAGCAGCGCGAAGTCGAGGTTGTCGCCCAGCCAGGGGATGCCGCCGAGGAAGTAGCCCAGCAGGGTGATCGCCACGACCCACAGCACGGCGCCGATGAAGCTCCACAGCCAGAACGTCCGGCGCGGCATCCCGGTCGCGCCGGCGACGACGGTGATGAAGGTGCGCACGAAGGCCACGAACCGACCCAGCACGAGCGCGATCGAGCCGTGCCGGTCGAAGAAGTCGTGGGTCTGGTCGAAGTGCTTGCGCTTGATGAACCGGCCGTTGCGCTGGTAGAGCGGCGGGCCGATCCGCCGGCCTATCTCGTAGCCGACCACGTTGCCACCGAAGGCGGCCGCGACGAGCAGCAGCATCGAGATCACCAGCTCGGCCAGCACCCCGCCGGGGAAGAGGTCGATCTGCCCGGTGGCGATGAACAGCCCGAGGCTGAAGAGCAGCGTGTCGCCGGGCAGGAACGGGAACAGCAGCCCGCACTCGATGAAGACGACCAGCAGCCCGATCCAGAAGAGGGTCTCGCCCAGGTGGCCCAGCCACCACTCGAGGTCGAGCCACTCGATACCGAACAGCAGCAGCTCGATACCCGGCACGGTGGGAGCCTATCGGGCGCCTCCGACTACCGTGCGCCCGTGTCCACACCGCCTCCCGAGCAGCCCGACGAGCAGCCCGACGACCAGGTACGCCGCGCGCCGTACGACCCCATGCCCCACGGCCCGGCCGAGGTCGGCGTCGGCCCGTGGGAGGGTGCCTGGCCCGAGGGCGCGCACTGGGATCCCGAGCTGCTCGCGGGCGGCGACCGGCGCAACGTGGTCGACCGCTACCGCTACTGGAGCCTCGAGGCGATCCGCGCCGACCTCGACACCCGCCGCCACGAGTTCCACGTCGCGATCGAGAACTGGCAGCACGACTTCAACATCGGCACCGTGGTCCGCACCGCCAACGCCTTCCTCGCCGCCGAGGTGCACATCGTCGGCAACCGGCGCTGGAACCGGCGCGGGGCGATGGTGACCGACCGCTACCAGCACGTGCGCCACCACGCCGACGTGCCGGCGCTGGCGGCGTACCTGCACGCGCTGCCGGACGGCCCGGTGGAGCTGCACGGCATCGACAACCTGCCCGGCTCGCGGCCGCTGGAGGCCGGACCGGTGCCCCGGCGGGTCTGCTTCCTGCTGGGCCAGGAGGGCCCCGGCCTCTCGGAGGGGGCCCGGGAGGCCTGCGACGCGACGTTCTCGATCGCGCAGTTCGGCTCCACCCGCTCCATCAACGCCTCGGCGGCCGCGGCGATCGCGATGCACTCGTGGGTGCGCGACCACGCCGACCTCGGCGACGAACGGGCCTGGCGCGGCTGAGCCGGCCCCCGCAGGTGCGCGGGGACCGGCTCAGTGGTGCTCAGCGCTGGGTCAGCGGCAGAGTCGCTTCAGGTTCATCTTCTTGACCTGGCCGCGGTCGATGAAGATCTTCTTGGCTGCCGAGCCGGACTTCGGCTTGGCCGACGCGGCCCCGGTGGTCCTGCCCTTCGTCTCGCAGGTGAGCGTGTAGCTCTCCCGACCGCCCTCGGTCTGGGCCTGCGTGGCCTTGAACTGGCCGACCTCGACGGTGTACGTCGGGCTCACCGAGGCGTAGTTGAGCACCCGGATGACGTAGGTGCCGGCCGGGGCGTCCGGGACCTGCACCTCCTCCTTGGCGCCGGGGGCGTTGCCCGAGGAACCGACCTCGACCAGCTCGCCGGAGGCGTCCTTGCGGTAGACCGTGAGGTCGAAGTCGTCGGGGGTCGGCCAGTCCAGGTTGACCCGCAGCACGGCGGAGTCCCGGGTGGCGACGTACTCGTGGTCGACGCTGCCGATGACGGGCTCGGTCGGTCCGCCCTCGAAGGTCTCGCCGGCGAACGGCTCGTCGGCGAGCCTGTCGATCACGCGCGACTCCATCAGCGGGCGGGTGGAGGGGTTGACCACCCACGAGAAGCGGCCCTTCCTGCCCACCGTGATGGAGGAGTCGAGGAAGTCGTCGAACGAGCTCTCCCAGGTGGGGGACTCGAACTGCTTGCTCAGGCGCAGCACCGCACCCTTCGGGGCCTTGCCCTTGAGCACACCGTGCTGGCTGGTGTCGATGGCGTGCTGCAGGGCGATCAGGTACGCCGCGCGGTTGCCGCGGCCCTGGTAGTCACCGGCGCCGAGGTACTCGTCGACGACCTCGGGGAACGGCGGGTGGAACTCGTTGGGGCCGATCTCGAAGGTGTAGCCGAACCCGGCGGTGGCGTTGTACGACCAGTCCTCGGTGGTGCCGGTGGTGTCGTAGAGCTGCCAGCTGTTCTGGTTCGTGTAGCCGTTCTGCTTCGTCATCTCGGCGCCGAGCGCCTTGAGGGCCTTCTCGTCCGGCGCGTTCCCGACCGGGTCGCCGTCGGGGCCGATGGTGGTCGGCGCGACGCCGTTGGGGCGCAGGACGAGGTTGGAGAAGGTGTGGTTGGAGATCATCATCGTCACCTGGCGCTCGCGCACCAGGGTCTGGATGTTCTGGGTCTCGGGCTCGGAGAACGCCGACGCGCCGCGGTAGGTCGGGTCGAGCACGCCGGCCTCGACCTCGCCCGGGGGCGGCACCGGGCCGGCTGCGCCGGGCCCGCCCCAGAAACCGCCGTAGTTGCGGTTCAGGTCGACGCCGAGGCCGAACCCGCCGGGGCTGGTCAGGGTGGCGCGGCAGGAGCCGTCGGGGATGTCCTGGCCGTCGATCACGCGGCAGTTCTTGCGCTTGTAGGCCTGCCCGGGGGTGGCCAGGACCGAGCCGGTGCCGCCGAGCGGGTCGGCGCCGTTGAGGGCGCGCAGGTCGACGTACTCGCCGTCGGTGCGCGAGAGGTCGAAGCCGTCGGGGTTGACGACCGGGACTACCAGGACTCGGGCCTTCTTCAGCATCCGGGTGATCTGCTTGTCCTTGCCGAAGCTCGTGGCCAGGTCGGTGGCGAACTCCATGGCCAGCTCGCCCGAGGGCCACTCGCGGGCGTGGTGCAGGCCCATCAGCAGGAAGGTCGGCTTGCCGGAGGCCTTGCGGTCCACGTCGGCACCGATCTCGACGGCATGCACGGTGTTGCCGTCGAGGGTGGGGTTGGCCAGGTCGAACATCCGCACGTGGCCGGGGTACTTCCCGGCGAGCGCGGTCATGTCGGCGTCGTAGTCGGCCAGCGTGCGGTAGGTGTCGCGGCCCGAGGGGAGCGGGGAGACGTCGACGGAGGCGGCGTACGCCTCGTTGAGCTCGGCGATCTCCACCCCCCGCTCGACGAGGTTCGCGATGCGCACGTCGTAGGTGAACCCGTGCTCGCGCAGCACGTCGCGGTCGGCGGTCGAGTGCAGCAGCACCTCGATGTAGTCGCGGCCGGCGTGCTCGGTCAGGTCGAGGCCGAGCTTCTGCAGGCGCAGGCGGTCGGAGCGGTCGGGGGTGTCGACCAGCACGAGCTGCGGGGCGAAGACCGAGGGGGCGCTCGGCGCCGCGACGGCGCTGGTGGCGCCCACGGTCGCGGCCATCGGCGCCGCGACGGCGAGGGCCGCGAGCGTGGCGAGACCGGCGACACGACGGCGTCCGGGGCTGCTCGAGCGGACAGGGCGGGGGCGACGGGTCATCGTCGGATCTCCTGGGCGGGGTCGGGGCTGGTGTCCCTCTCAACGCGGCTTTGCCGCCCGGGTCACGCGGGCCGACCCCCGGGGCGCGGTGGCCTCACCCGCGCTCGTAGCAGACCACCACGCGCTCGTGCCACTTCTTGAGGCGGGTCGCGGACCACACCCACCTCTTGGTCGAGGTGCGACGCGGGCACTCGCGGGCGGCGGCCTCGCCCAGCTGCCGCTGCGCGGTCCGGGGCTTGACCCGGATGAGCTTGAAGGCGCTGGCGTGGGTGTAGCGGTGCCGCTTCGCGCACGAGGTGTAGGCGAGCTTCTTGGTGACGCAGCGCCCCACGCTGTCGTCGATGCTGGAAGCCCGGCGCACCCGGGGCAGCTCCTCGGGCAGCGGCAGCATCCTGGAGCCGGCCAGCAGCGACACGTCGCAGCGGAACCAGCGGGCACCGGCCTCCCGGTCGGCGGTGTCGGGGAGGAAGTACGCGAGCTGGACGACCGTCCGGGCCCGCAGCAGCGGGTCGTCCTTGACGACCTCGGCGAACGCGGGTCCGCAGTGCTTGGCCATGGCCCGGGTCACGCGCGCGTCCGAGCTGCTCCAGTCGACCTCGTCGGGCAGCGTGCCCACGTCGAGGACCTGCGCGGTGTGCCGGGTGCTGCACTCGACCGGCTCGGCCGGCGTGGAGTCCGCCATCAGCTCGGCGTGGGTCAGCTGGTAGCAGGTGCCGGGGGCCGGGGCGCCTGCCATCGGGTCGGGCGCGGCCGCGGGCTCCTCGGCGGCGCCGGCGGAGGAGGCCGGCGCCGGGGCCAGGACCAGGAGGGACAGCGACAGCGCGGCGACGAGCGCGCGGGCGGGGTGGAGCACGTGGAGCCTTTCACGACGTGGGGACGCCGGGTCCCGGCGCGCGGAGAACCCTAGATCACCGTCGGGTCGGTCAGTCCGGGGGTGTGAGGGTGCGCTGGAGGGCGGCGAGCCCGCGGGAGGAGTGGCTCTTGACCGTGCCCTCGCCGATGCCGAGCTCAGCGGCCGTCTCGGCGACCGAGAGCCCCAGCCAGTGCCGCAGCACCACGACCTTGCGCTGCTGGCCCGGCAGCTCCTGGAGGGCCTCGAAGAGGGCGCTGCGCTCGCCGAGGTCGAGCGCAGCGGGTGCGGCGGCGTCGAGGCTGCCGTCGGTGGCGTGCGGCGACGGCAGCTCGCGGCGCCACGGCCGGCGGCGCTCGTCGATGTCCGCGCGCACGATGATCTGGCGGACGTAGGCCTCCTCGCGCCCGTCGCGGTGCAGCCGCGGCCACGCGACGTACAGCTTGACCAGCGCGGTCTGCACGAGGTCCTCGGCGCGGTGCCAGTCACCGCAGCAGGCGTAGGCCACCCGGCGCAGGTGGGTGCGCCGGGCGGCGACGAAGTCGCTGAAGTCGCTGTCGCGGGTCACTTCACCCCTGCGCCGCCCTGGCCGGAGTAGCGCTCGGTGGCCAGCTGGAGGAACGAGTCGAGGTCGTCGCCGGTCTTCTCGGAGCGGGGGGTGGCGACGTAGTCGCGCTCGCCCTCGAGCTCGCGGGCCAGCACGAACCAGGTGACGCCGTCGCGCTCGACCTTCGCCACCGCGGTGCGCGACGAGGCGGGGGCGAACGGCTCGGGCAGCTGGGGGTCGGGGCGCTGCTCCACGATCCGCACCCCGTCGGCGGGCTCGAGGGTCTGCCCGGCCCCGAACCGGACCAGGTCGCGCCCGAGAGCCTCCACGGTGTCGACGGCGTAGGCGTCGAGCCACTCCGCGAAGCTCCAGGCCGGCACCGTCGAGCTCTCCTGCGCGAAGCGGGGGGTCCGGCCGTCGTCCCACAACAGGTAGCGCCACGAGCGCTTGCCGTCGGTCTCCTCCAGCGCGAGCGCGGTCGAGCGCACCGCGGGCTCCAGCGCGAGCGGGTCCTCGGCGACCTCGGTCACCCTCAGCCCCTCACGCACGACGACCTCGCCGTCGACGTAGCCCGCCAGCTGACCCGCCGACCACGAGGCGGGCGCGTCGCTGGAGAAGGTCGGTACGTCGGGCTCGTCGCTGGGCTCCGTGCTGGGCTCCGTGCTGGGTGGGGACGACGCGCTGCTGCGCGGCCCGTCGGCCACGAGGTCGTCACCGGACCCGCCGCCCAGGGAGGTGCCGGCGACCGCGGCGCCCACACCCACGACAGCGAGGACGGCGGCGGCGCCGCCCCAGGTCGCGACCCGGCGTCGACGCAGTGCGCTGCGCCCCTGCCTGAGGACATCGTCGACCGGGGCGCCCGAGGGCCCCTCGCCGAAGGAGGCGTCGATGCGACGGCCGATCTCGTGCGGGGTGCCCGGCTGGGGGTTCGTCTGCTCGTCCATGTCCTGTCTACGGATCTCGCGGCCGATCGGTTGTCATCGGCCGACGAGACGTCGCTCGACCGACCTGATCGTGCCCGGGCGGGGCGGCATCAGGCGACGGCGCGCTCGAGGTCGCGCACCACGCGGCGGTGCACCCACTCGAGCAGGGCCTCGCGGGCCGGCAGGTCGGTGAGCAGGTAGGCCCGCCCGAGCAGCCCGTCGGGGGTGAACGAGACCGTCTGGGCGACCCGGCACGCACCCGGGCCCTCCGCCTCCACGTCGGTGCGCAGCAGCACCAGGCCGGGTGCGCGCACGGCGGCCTCGAGCAGCAGCCGGTGGCCGGACCCGTGCGGGCCGGCCTCGAGGACCCGCCAGAAGCCCGCGGTGTCACCCGGCTGCAGGACGGCCCGGCCGGGGACCGGCCAGCGGCGGCCACGACCCATGAGCACCCGGTCGACGGCGCCGCGGAAGACGAAGGGGGCGGCGTCGACGTACCACTGCGGCAGGCTGCGCGCCGACGCCACCAGGTCCCAGGCGTGCTCGGCGTCCAGGGGCAGGCGGCTCGCGCGGGTGGTCGTGGTCAACGTCGTACGGCGCTCCATCCGGCGCACGCTACGCCGCCCGACCCGGGCCGGGTCCCACCCCGGCGTCGGGCCCGGCCCACCCCCGGCCGGGCTGGACTAGGGTGGTGGGCCCACCCACGTCGTGACCCAGGAGCCCGCAGTGCCCATCGCAACGCCCGAGAAGTACGCCGAGATGCTGGACGCCGCCAAGGCTGGCGGCTACGCCTTCCCCGCCATCAACGTGTCGTCGTCGCAGACGCTCAACGCTGCCCTCAAGGGCTTCGCCGACGCCGGCTCCGACGGCATCATCCAGGTCTCCACGGGCGGCGCGGAGTACCTCTCCGGCCCGAGCGTGAAGAACATGGTCACCGGCTCGGTCGCCTTCGCCGCGTACGCCGCCGAGGTGGCGAAGGCCTACCCGGTCAACGTCGCGCTGCACACCGACCACTGCCCGCAGGACAAGCTCGACGGCTTCGTGCGCCCGCTGCTGGAGATCTCGCGCGAGCGGGTCCAGCGCGGCGAGGCGCCGCTGTTCCAGTCGCACATGTGGGACGGCTCGGCCGTGGCGCTGGACGAGAACCTCTCCATCGCCTCCGAGCTCCTCGAGAAGTGCATCGAGGCCAAGATCATCCTCGAGATCGAGGTCGGCGTGGTCGGCGGCGAGGAGGACGGCGTCGAGAACGCCATCAACGACAAGCTCTACTCCACCCGCGAGGACGCCATCGCCACCGCGAAGGCCCTCGGGCACGGCGAGCGCGGCTACTACATGACCGCGCTGACCTTCGGCAACGTGCACGGCGTCTACAAGCCCGGCAACGTCAAGCTGCGTCCGAGCGTGCTCAAGGACGCCCAGGAGGCCGTCGTCAGCGAGTTCGGCCTCGAGGCCGGGTCGAAGCCCTTCCACCTCGTCTTCCACGGCGGCTCGGGCTCCAGCCCCGAGGAGATCGCCGAGGCGCTCGACTACGGCGTCGTGAAGATGAACGTCGACACCGACACCCAGTACGCCTTCACCCGCCCGGTCGCCGAGCACATGCTGCGCAACTACGACGGCGTGCTGAAGGTCGATGGCGAGGTCGGCAACAAGAAGCAGTACGACCCCCGGGCGTGGGGCAAGGCCGCCGAGGCCGGCATGGCCGCCCGTGTCCTCGAGGCCTGCGAGAACCTGCGCTCCTCCGGCCGCTCCCTGGGCTGACCGCCCCGCGCCGCCCACCCCGAGCGCGAGTCGGCGCAGATCTCCTGGTGAGTCGGCCCAAAGTTCCCTGACCTCGGTGAGGCACGCAGGTACGGGCCGGGTCGGCGCGACATCTGCGCCGGGTCGGCGCGACATCCGGGCCGACTCGCGCCGTGGGCGGTGCCGGGCCGAGGCCCGGGGCGGCCCGGTGGGTCCGGGGTGGCACCATGCAGGCATGAGCATCGGACACGACCTGATGGCCGGCCCCCCGGCCACCCATCTCCCCGAGGACCCCACGCAGGCGCTGCTGGCAGCCGGTGAGGACCGCCACGAGGTGGCGCGGGCGCACCCGGCCTCGCCCTTCGCCTGGGCCGCACTCGCCGGCGCCGCGGCGGAGGCGCAGGAGGACGCGATCACGGTCTACGCCTACGCACGCGTCGGCTACCACCGCAGCCTCGACATGCTGCGCCGCAACGGCTGGAAGGGTCACGGCCCGGTGCCGTGGGAGCACGAGCCCAACCGCGGCTTCCTGATGTGCCTGGCGCTGCTGGCGCTCTCGGCCCGCACCATCGGTGAGACCGACGAGTGGGAGCGGTGCCGCGACTTCCTGCGCGACTCCAGCCCCACGGCGTACGACGAGCTCGTCAAGGACTCCTGACCCACTGACCAGCGGTCGAGCAGCGAGGGCCGAGGGCTCGTCGCTGCTCGACCAGCCGTGCGTCAGGGCGTGCGTCAGGGCGTGAGGAGCCTGCGCACCTTCTCGGCGCCCAGCGCGAGGAACAGCGTCGGCAGGCGCGGACCCCGCTCCGCGTCCACGAGCAGCTCGTAGAGCAGCCGGAAGAACGCCTTCTGGTCGGCCTTCACCTCGTCGGTGGGAGCGTCGTCGAGGCCGAGCCCCCGGGCCAGCTTGGGCACGCCGTAGATCAACGACGTGGTCGCCTCGAGCTCGAGGTGGTCCGGCATCCGGTCCAGCAGCTGGGCCAGCCAGAGCTCCTCGTCCTCGCTCAGCGCAGCCAGGCGGGCCGCGTCGGGCCCGCGGCGCACGACGGTGCGCTCGGACTCGGGCACGTACTCCGACATCCACGTCATCGCGCGACTCAGGCGCGGCTCCAGGTCGGCCACCGACGCGTGCTCGTGGCCCACGTCGCCGACGATGCGGCTCACCATGTCGGCGCTGCCCGCGGTCACGTCGGCCACCGACGAGAGCAGCCGGAACGGCACCACCACGGCCGGGGTGGCCAGGGTGCCGGCGGCCGCCGTCGAGGAGGCACGCTCCCACGACAGCACCTGGGCGTCCCGCTTGGCCGGGTCGGCGGCCTTGCGGGTCAGGGAGTCCCACTCGTCGTAGAGCCGCACGACCTCGGGCCCGAAGTCGACGTTGAAGGCCTGCTTGGGCTGGCGGCGCACGTAGAGCCAGCGCAGCACCGGCGCCTCGAGGATCTGCAGCGCGTCTGCCGCGGTGGGCACGCCGCCGCGTGAGGACGACATCTTCACCTGGCCGCCGGCGCCCACGAACGAGTAGCCGACGAAGGACGGCGCGCGGGCGCCGTACACGGCCTTCACGACCTCCTTGCCGACGGTGTACGACGACCCGGGGCTGGCGTGGTCGACGCCGCCCGGCTCGAAGTCGACGCCCTCGACCGACCAGCGCATCGGCCAGTCGACCTTCCACACGAGCTTGCCCTCGTGGTCGGTGCGCAGGTTGGTGGTGCCCTCGAACCCGCACGAGGTGCAGGAGTAGGCCAGGTCGGTGCTGTCGTCGTCGTAGGCGGTCGCGGTGGTGGTGTCGCGGCCGCACTGGCGGCAGTAGGGCTTGTAGGGGAAGCGGGCCAGGTCGCCGGCGCCGGCCGGCTCCTCGTCGCCGGTCACCGACTCGGCGAGCGCGGCGGCCTCCTGCTCGGACTCCGCGACCGGGGCGGCCTTGGTGCGGTAGCGCGCCAGCACGCTCTCGATGCGGTCGCGGTGCTCGACGGCCTGCAGCACCTGCTCGACGTAGTCGCCGCGACGGTAGGCCTCGGTCTGGGAGACCTCCTCCATCTCCACGCCCAGCGCGCGCAACGAGGTGACCAGGGGCTCCTTGAAGTGCTCGGCCCACGACCTGTGGCACTCCCACGGGTCGGGGACCGCGGAGAGGGGACGACCGATGTGGTCGGCCCAGGACGGGTCGACGCCGGCAGGCACCTTGCGGAACCGGTCGTAGTCGTCCCAGCTGTGCAGGTGGCGCACCGGGAGGCCGCGTCGACCGATCTCCTCGGCCACGAAGTGCACGGTCAGGAACTCGCGCAGGTTGCCCAGGTGCACCGGCCCCGACGGGCTGGCGCCGGAGGCGCAGGTGATGGTGCGGCCCTCGGCGCGCACGGCGTCCTCGCCGCCCGCGTGGCGGATCGCGTCGTCGGCTGCGCGGGTCACCCAGTCGGTCGGGTCGGGCCGGTCGGTACCGCGTGCGTCGACGCCTCGTGCCATGGGGTGTGGAGCTCCTGCGTGGAGGGGGTGGGCACGTCAACGCTACCGGAGGGCGAGGAGTGCGCCGGAGTCGTCCCCTGTGGCGACTCCGGCGCCTCCTGCACGGTGGTGGGAGCCGCGCCATCCCCCGATGTCACGCTGCTCCACCCCCGACCGAGGACGGCGGGGTACCGCTGGGCTGATCTTCACCTGACCTGTGCCTGCCAGGCCAGGTAAAACTGTCGGTGGCACCAAGTTGCCAGTACGGTGGAGTGATGGTGCACCCGAGCTCGTCATCGGTGATCTCCGCACTCGGCTTCTCGCGCAACGCCAATCGTGCCTACTACCGCGTGCTGGGGCAGTCGGGCCGGGAGCTGGTCTCGGTGGCCGCGGCACTGCTGCAGACGCCCGACGAGCTCCTCAAGGACCTCGCCCCGCTGGTGGAGCACGGCATCGTCACCGTCGAGGGGCCCCGCCTCTTCGTGGTCTCGCCCGCCGAGGCCGTGACCCGGCTGGTGGCCGCGAGTGCGGCGAGCGCGGCCGCGACACACGCCCAGCTGACGGCGGTCGCGGACGCCATCCCCCACCTGACCGCGAGCAGCGCGCGCCCGGCCCCGGGCGCGGTGCACAACCTCCAGCAGATCGACGGCGAGATCAGCTCCGGCGGCCAACCGGTGGAGCTGCTGACCTCGATGATCCGGGAGAGCCGGGGTGACCTGCTGTGGCTGCGCCCCGACCAGTTCCGCAAGCCGCGGGAGGACGCGATGGCCCAGATCGTGGGGGAGGCGGTGCGCACCGGGCGCCGGTCCCGGGCGATCTACCCCGTCCGGGCCATGTCCGAGGTCCCGGACACGCTGCGGCTGCGCAGCGAGGTGGGCGAGGAGATCCGGCTGCTGCCCGACCTGCCGACGCGGATGTTCATCATCGGCACCAGCCACGTGATCCTGCCGGAGCCGCTCGGCATGTTCGACGAGCCGCGCTCCCTGATGCGGCAGCGCGGCTGGGTCGACGCGATGATCCTGTGGTTCGAGTCGATGTGGGACCGGGCCGCGCCCCTGGACCTGGAGGGTGCGCGCGACACCAGGCCGGACATGCGCGACTTCCTGCTCGACCAGCTGGCCACCGGGGCCCAGGACGAGCAGATCGCGCGCCGGCTCGGGGTCAGCCTGCGGACCGTGCGCCGCCGGGTCGCGGAGCTGATGAGCGACCTCGGCGCCGACTCGCGCTTCCAGGCCGGGGTGGAGGCGGCGCGCCGCGGGTGGCTCTGAGTCGCCGACGTCTCAGGAGGGCCGTTGGCGCGGCAGGACCATCGAGTACGCCGCCGGCTCCAGGCGCCAGGTGCGTCGCCGCTCGGGGCCGTAGATCTCGCCGTCGGCCGCGCACCAGAACTCCTCGCCCGAGACCGACACCTCGGTGCCGCGCAGCGTGATCACGTCGTCGCGCTCGGGGTGGCGCCCCCGCACCAGGCCGGCGACGTAGCCGAAGCGGGCCAGCGGCCCGATGGCGCAGGAGATCATCACGTCGAGGCGACGGTTCTCGGGGTCGGCGCCCGGCACGAGCTCGGTCCCGCCGCCCACCTGGGGCCCGTTGCCCACCGCGACCATCAGCACCGGCTGGTCGAAGCTGACGACGCTCTCGCCGTCGACCTCCACGTGCAGGCGCACGAAGGGCGGCCGGAAGGCAGCCAGCAAGGCGCCGACGGGGTAGCCGAGCTTTCCGAGGTTGGCCTTCTTGTAGCCGATGGCGCCGAGGCGCTCCTTCCACGCCGAGCCGCGGCGGCTGGCCTGCGCGCCGGCGCCGACGTGCACGCTGTTGACGACCACGGCGCCGACCTCGTCGAGGATCAGGTCGACCGGGCGCGGCTCCCCGCTGAGGATCAGCCGCGCGGCCTCCTCGATGTCGAGGGGGATGTCGTTGCCGCGGGCGAAGTCGTTGCCGGTGCCGAGCGGCAGCAGCGCCAGGGTGCGCCCGGCGAGCTCGTTGCGCCGGTGCAGCGCCGACACGACGGCGTGCAGGCTGCCGTCGCCGCCGGCGACGACGATGCGTCTCGACCCGGCGCGGTGCAGCACCCCGTTGAGCTCACCGGGGTCGGCGGTGCCGGCCACCTCGACCGAGGCGCGGGTACGCAGGACGGCCAGACCCCGCTCGAGGGTCTCCTCGTCCGCGGTGCCCGCGTCGCTGTTCTTGATCACGAGCAAGGGTTCCATCGCTCAGGACCTTAACCCTCGGGTCGTGCCGTTGGCGCGAAAAGGGTCCCGCCCTGGCGTTTTGGTAGCGTGGCGCCGCAAGAGGCCCCGGTGCACTTGTGCCGGGGTTCTTCCTTTGTCAGAGCGCAGCCAGCGTGGAGAGTGAGCGAGCCGATGCCCGCGATCGCCATCATCGGAGCCCAGTGGGGTGACGAGGGGAAGGGCAAGGCCACCGACCTGCTCGGCTCCCGGGTCGACTACGTCGTGAAGTTCAACGGCGGCAACAACGCCGGTCACACCGTCGTCGTCGGGGACCAGAAGTACGCGCTGCACCTGCTGCCCAGCGGCATCCTGACCCCCGGCTGCACCCCGGTGATCGGCAACGGCGTCGTCGTCGACCTCAACGTGCTGTTCCACGAGATCGAGGGCCTCGAGGCCCGCGGCGTGGACACCAGCAGGCTGGTCGTCAGCGCCAGCGCGCACGTGATCGCCGACTACAACCGCACCGTCGACAAGGTCACCGAACGGTTCCTCGGCTCGCGCCGTCTCGGCACCACCGGTCGCGGCATCGGGCCGACGTACGCCGACAAGATGAACCGCATCGGCATCCGGGTCCAGGACATCTTCGACGAGAAGATCCTGCGCCAGAAGATCGAGGGCGCCCTGGAGCTCAAGGGCCAGGTCCTCACCAAGATCTACAACCGTCGTGCCCCCTCGGTCGACGAGACGCTCGAGGAGCTGCTGCAGTACGTCGACCGGCTGCGGCCGATGGTCGCCGACACCGGCCTGCTGCTCAACCAGGCGCTCGACCGCGGCGAGACCGTGCTGCTCGAGGCCGGCCAGGCCACGCTGCTCGACGTCGACCACGGCACCTACCCGTTCGTCACCTCGTCCTCGGCCACCGCCGGCGGCGCCTGCACCGGCTCGGGCATCCCCCCGATGCGGATGGACCAGGTCATCGGCATCGTGAAGGCCTACACCACCCGCGTCGGCGAGGGCCCGTTCCCCACCGAGCTCTTCGACGAGTCCGGCGAGCACCTGCGCAACGTCGGTGCCGAGTTCGGCACCACGACCGGTCGTCCGCGCCGCTGCGGCTGGTACGACGCCGTCATCGCCCGCTACGCCGCGCGCGTCAACGGCGTCACCGACTTCGTGCTCACCAAGCTCGACGTGCTCACCGGCCTGGAGACCATCCCGGTCTGCGTCGCCTACGACGTCGGCGGCGTGCGCCACGACGAGATGCCGGTCAACCAGACCGACTTCCACCACGCGAAGCCCATCTTCGAGCACCTGCCCGGCTGGAGCGAGGACATCACCGGGGCGCGCACCCTCGACGACCTGCCGGCGAACGCCCGGGCCTACGTGGAGCGGGTCGAGGAGCTGTCCGGCTCGCGGATCTCGGCGGTCGGGGTCGGTCCGGATCGTGAGGCCACCGTGGTCGTCCACCCCCTGATCTGAGAACATCAGCACCCGTGAGCACCCCGCCGCACGGCCCCCTGACCGTTCTCGTCATCGGCACCGGTGGGCGTGAGCACGCGCTGTCGCGGGCGCTGGCCCACGACGCGGGGGTCGCCGCGGTGCACTGCGCGCCGGGCAACCCCGGCACCGCCGCGGTCGCCGCGCTGCACGACGTCGACCCGATGGACGGTGCCGCGGTCGCCGACCTCGCCCAGCGCCTCGGCGCCGACCTCGTCGTCGTGGGCCCCGAGGCGCCCCTGGTGGCCGGGGTCGCCGACGTGGTGCGCGGGCGCGGGATCGCGGTCTTCGGACCGTCGGCCGCCGCCGCCCGGATCGAGGGCTCCAAGGCGTTCGCCAAGGACGTGATGGCCGCCGCCGGCGTGCCGACCGCTGCCGCCACCAGCTGCCGCACCGCCGACGAGGTCGCCGCGGCGCTCGACCTGCACGGCGCGCCGTACGTCGTGAAGGACGACGGTCTCGCCGCCGGCAAGGGCGTCGTGGTGACCGAGGACCGCGACGAGGCCGTGGCCCACGCCGCGGGCTGCGAGCGGGTCCTGATCGAGGAGTACCTCGACGGGCCCGAGGTGTCGCTCTTCGCGATCTGCGGCTGGGACGAGACGCACGGTCCCGTCGTGCACCCGATGCAGCCGGCCCAGGACTTCAAGCGGATCCGCGACGGTGACGAGGGTCCCAACACCGGCGGGATGGGTGCCTACACCCCGCTGCCCTGGGCCCCGGAGGGCCTGGTCGACGAGGTGCTCGCCACCGTGCTGCGCCCCACCGTCGAGGAGATGGCCCGCCGCGGCACCCCCTTCACCGGCCTGCTGTACGCCGGCCTGGCGCTGACCTCGCGCGGCCTGCGGGTGGTGGAGTTCAACGCCCGCTTCGGCGACCCCGAGACCCAGCCGCTGCTGGCCCTGCTCGACTCGCCGCTCTCCCCGCTGCTGCTCGGGTCGGCCACCGGGACGCTGGCCGACGTCCCGGCCCCGGCGTGGCGCCCGGGCGCGGCCGTCGGCGTGGTGCTGGCCAGCGCCGGCTACCCCGAGACCTCCTCCAGCGGTGACGTCATCACCGGCCTCGAGGCCGCCGAGGCGCTGCGCGACGTGCACGTCATCCACGCCGGGACCGCGGTGCGCGACGGCGACGTCGTCACCGCCGGCGGCCGGGTGCTCGCCGTGGTCGGCAGCGGCGACTCGCTCGCCGAGGCCCGCGCAGCGGCGTACGAGGGCGTCGCGGAGATCTCCTTCGACGGCGCGCAGCACCGCACCGACATCGCGGCCCGGGCCGCCGACGAAGCCTGAGCTCCGCGGTCCGCCGTCGATGGCGAGTGAGTGCCGCCAGGCAGCATCGGTGAGAATGGGGGCGTGACCGTCCCGAACGTCCTTGCCACCCGCTACGCCGCCGCCGACCTGGCCCAGATCTGGTCGCCCGAGCACAAGATCGTGCTCGAGCGCGAGCTGTGGGTGGCGGTGCTCAAGGCCCAGCGCGACCTCGGCATCACCGTGCCCGACGGCGTGGTCGAGGCCTACGAGCAGGTCGTGGCCCGGGGCGTCGAGGGCGTCGACCTGGCCTCGATCGCCGCGCGGGAGCGGATCACCCGCCACGACGTGAAGGCGCGCATCGAGGAGTTCTCCGCGCTGGCGGGGCACGAGCACATCCACAAGGGCATGACGAGCCGCGACCTGACCGAGAACGTCGAGCAGCTGCAGGTCAAGCAGTCCCTCGAGCTGCTCCGTGACCGCGCCGTGGCGACGCTGACCCGGCTCGGTCGCCTGGCCGCCGAGCACGAGACCACCGTGATGGCGGGTCGGTCCCACAACGTCGCCGCGCAGGCGACCACGCTGGGCAAGCGCTTCGCCACGGTGGCCGACGAGATGCTGATCAGCCTGGAGCGGGTCGAGGACCTGCTCGGCCGCTACCCGCTGCGTGGCATCAAGGGTCCGATGGGCACCGCGCAGGACATGCTCGACCTGCTCGACGGCGATGAGTCCAGGCTGGTCGACCTCGAGCAGCGGGTCGCGGCCCACCTCGGCTTCGAGCGGGTGCTGACCAGCGTCGGCCAGGTCTACCCGCGCAGCCTCGACTTCGACGTCCTCTCCGCGCTCGTCCAGCTCACCGCCGGGCCCTCCAACCTCGCGACCACGATCCGGCTGATGGCCGGCAACGAGATCGTCACCGAGGGGTTCAAGGAGGGCCAGGTCGGCTCCTCGGCGATGCCGCACAAGATGAACACCCGCTCCTGCGAGCGGGTCAACGGTCTCGCCGTGGTCACCCGCGGCTACCTGTCCATGGTCGGCGAGCTCGCCGGAGACCAGTGGAACGAGGGCGACGTGTCCTGCTCGGTGGTGCGCCGGGTCGCGCTGCCCGACGCGTTCTTCGCCGTCGACGGGCTCTTCCAGACCTTCCTCACCGTGCTCGACGAGTTCGGCGCCTTCCCCGCGGTCATCCAGCGCGAGCTGGACCGCTACCTGCCCTTCCTGGCCACCACCAAGGTGCTGATGGCCGCGGTGCGCAACGGCGTGGGCCGCGAGAGCGCCCACGAGGCCATCAAGGAGGCGGCGGTCGGCACGGCGCTGGCGATGCGCCAGGGCCAGGCCGAGAACGACGTCTTCGCCAAGCTCGCCGCCGACGAGCGCCTCGGCCTCACCGAGGAGCAGCTCGCCGGCCTGGTCGCCGAGCCGATCGCCTTCACCGGTGCCGCGGTCGCCCAGACCCAGGCCGTCGTACGCCGTGTGGCCGCGCTCGCCGAGCAGCACCCGGCCGCGGCGGCGTACGAGCCCGGCGCGATCCTGTGACCTGAGGCTGCAACGATCGTGGTCGGGCCGGACATGAGTCAGGCATGAGCGACACCCTCGACCACGAGGCCCACTTCCGGGCGCTGTACGCGGACCACTTCGACGCCGTGCTCGGGTTCGCGCTGCGCCGCGTCGACCGCGCGGAGGATGCCGCCGACGTGGCCGCCGAGACGTTCCTGGTGGCGTGGCGTCGTCGCGCACACCTGCCGGGCCCGCCCGACGCCCGGCCGTGGCTCTACGGGGTCGCGCGGCGGGTGCTGGCCAACCAGCGCCGCGGGGACGGGCGGCGCTCGGCGCTGGGGCGCCGGCTGCGTGAGGACCTCCGTGGCTGGGAGCCGGACGGCAGCGAGCACGTCGTGGTGCGCGCCGACGTGAGCGCGGCGATGGGCCGGCTCTCCGGGCGTGACCAGGAGGTGCTGCGCCTGCACCTGTGGGAGGGGCTGGAACCCCGCGAGATCGCCGACGTGCTGGGGGTGACCACGGTCGTGGTGCGTCCCCGGCTCTCCCGCGCCCGAGCCCGGCTGCGCGCCCTCCTCGGTGCCGCTGCGCCCGACGGCAGCGCGTCCAGCCCGGCCGGACATCTCCCTGGCAGCAACCCCCACTTCGTCCGCGAGGAGCAGAGCCGATGAGCAGCACCGGACAGCACCAGCCGACCTGCGAGCGACCGATCAGCGACCGGGCGGTCGCCGACCTCCCGGTCCGTGCGGGACGAGCCGACCTCCTCGAGGAGATCATCGCCCTGGGTGGAGCACAGGCACCCCTCACGCCCGCCACGCTGCAGCCGCAGCGGCCCCGCTGGGCGGCGCCGCTCGCCGCCGCGGCGGCCGTCGCGGTGCTCGCCGGCGCGGTGGCCTGGTGGTCGGCCGGTCCCGGCGACCCGTCGTCGGACCCCGGCCCGGCGAGCACCCGGGCGCAGGAGGAGGGGCAGGGGGGCCTGGTGCTCCTCGACGAGGCCGGCTGGGAGGTGTCCCACGTGGGCCGCGCCGACCCCGGGGGCAGCATCGCCTACGAGGCGGCGGGAGGCCGTTCGCTGGAGATCAGCTGGTACCCCGCCGCCACCTACGCCTCTTACGTCGAGGACCGCCGGCGCATCGTCGACCCGCCGGCAGCGGGCGAGCCGATCGAGGTCCTCGGCCTCGGCGCGCAGCTGTGGTCCTACTCCGGCGACGACCACACGGTCATCCGCGAGGTCGAGGGCGGTCGGTGGCTCGAGGTCCGTGCCGCCGGGATGGGCGAGGCCGACTACCGAGAGCTCCTCGGCCGGCTGCGGCTGGTCAGCGAGGCCGTCTTCGAGCGAGCCCTGCCCGACGACTACGTCACCACCGAGGAGCGGACCGCCCGGATCGAGGAGATGCTCGACGGGATCGCGGCCGCCGTGGGCCCTGACCTGCCGGTGTCGCCGAGCGGGAGGCCGACCATCGACTCGCAGGAGAACTCGCCCTACGGGCTGGCCGTCGACGTGGCCGGCAGCATCACCTGCCAGTGGCTCGACGAGCTGGACGAGGCCCTGCAGGAAGGCGACCCGCGACGAGTCGAGCGCGCCTCGGCGGTGCTGGCCACCGCGAGGGACTGGCCCCTGCTGCGCGGCGAGGTCAACCGGCAGGGTGCGTACCCCGAGGTGGTCTTCCAGTACGCCCGCACCGCCGCGCGGGGAGAGGTCCCGCCCCGCTACTCCGGCGGGCTGGGCTGCTCGCAGCGTCCCTGAGGGTCCGGGTCTCACCCCTGCGGTCGGAATGGGCCGGCCGGGGGCGGGGTTGGGACGGGGTACGCAACTTCAGCTGATCGAAGGAGCAATCCCCATGAGCAAGATCCTCTTCGTCGTCACCGGCGCCCGCGCCTGGACCCTCAAGGACGGCACCCAGCACCCCACCGGCTACTGGGCCGAGGAGCTCGTCGCTCCCTACCGCGCCTTCACCGAGGCCGGGCACCAGGTCGTCGTGGCCACCCCCGGCGGTGTGCAGCCGGTCGTCGACGAGGGCAGCCTGGCCCCCGAGGCCAACGGTGGCCAGGAGAACGCCGACGCGCTGCGTGAGGCCATCGACGGCATCGAGCAGCTCCGCGCGCCCGAGTCTCTCGACCTCGTCGACCCCACCGCCTACGACGCCGTGTTCTACCCCGGCGGGCACGGCCCGATGGAGGACCTGTCCGGCGACGCCGACTCGGCCCGCCTGCTGGTGCAGACGCTGGAGTCGGGCAAGCCGCTCGGCATCGTCTGTCACGCGCCCGCCGCGCTGCTGGCGACCGAGGGCCCGGACGGCTCGCCGTTCTCGGGCTACAAGATGACCGGCTTCACCAACGAGGAGGAGACCCAGGCCGGGCTCGCCGACGGCGCGCCGTGGCTGCTCCAGGACCGCCTCGTCGCGCTGGGCGCGGACTTCCAGGAGGGCGAGGCGTGGGGCGAGAACATCGTCGTCGACCGCTCCCTGTTCACCGGCCAGAACCCGGCGTCCTCCGGGCCGCTGGCGCGCCGGATGCTCGAGGAGCTCGGCGCCTGACCTGAGACACCTGTCCCACCAGAGGGCCGGGCGCGGGGATCACACCCCGCGCGCGGCCCTCTCGTCGCGCTCGTCCCGCTCCGCCCGCAGCGCCACCACCGCCGCCACCAGCGCGAGGGCGAGCATCGTGGCCGCGGTCAGGAACGTCGCCCGCAACCCGGCGGCCGGCCCGATGGCGCCCAGCACCAGCGTGTAGACGGTGACGCCGAGCGCCGAGCCGATCGCCGAGCCGATGCGCTGGCCGGTCTGCAGGGCGCCTCCGGCGGCGCCGCCCATCCGGGTCGGCACGTCGGCGAGGGTCAGGGTGAAGTTCGGTGAGATCACGGCGCCACCACCCAGTCCGCCCAGGAACAGCAGCGGCGGCAGCACCATCCACAGCGTGCCGGCCTCGCGACCCGGCACCAGCACCGTCATCACGGCGATGGCGGTGATGATCGTGACCAGCGCGCCGACGGTCAGCGGCCGTCCGACCGAGGACACCACGCGCCCCGCGAGCGGTGCGGAGACCGCGGACCCGGCCGCGAAGCCGGTCAGCAGCAACCCGGTGGTGAACGGCGCCAGGCCCAGCTCGGTCTGCAGGTGGATCGAGAGCACCAGCACCAGCCCGGTGAAGCCGGTGAAGTAGAGCGTCCCGACGGCGATGCCGTTGGCGAAGCCGGGCGTGCGCCGCAGCAGCGTCACGTCGAGCAGCGGCGCACCCCCGCGGCGTACGACGCGACGCTCCCAGCGGACGAAGGCGACGAAGAGCGGCGGGGCGGCGCCGAGCAGCACCAGCCACAGGTACTGCCCACCCTCGACGCTGACCAGCGGGTAGAGCAGGCACAGCACCCCGCCGCCCAGGAGCAGCGAGCCGACCGGGTCGAGCCGCGGTCGCGCCTCGCCGCGCGTGCGGGGCACGGAGTGCGGCACCAGGCGTGCGACGGCCACCAGTGCGGCCAGGCCGATCGGGATGTTGACCAGGAAGATCCAGCGCCACCCCGACTCCTCGCCGACCAGGCTGATGATCGCGCCGCCCAGGACCGGGCCGAGCGCCGCCGAGATCGAGACCACCAGCCCGAAGATGCCGAAGGCGCGACCGCGTTCGGCTCCGCTGAAGAGGTCCTGGATCAGTCCGGAGTTCTGCGGCGTGAGCAGCCCCGCCGCCGCCCCCTGCAGCAGCCGGGCGAGGATCACCAGTCCGGCGGTCGGGGCCAGCCCCACCGCCGCACTGGTCAGCACGAAGAGCGCCAGGCCGACCAGCATCAGGCGTCGTCGGCCGTAGGCGTCGCCCAGGCGTCCGCCGGTGACCAGCACCAGCCCGAAGGTGAGGGCGTAGCCGGAGACCACCCACTGCACGGTGCCGGTGGTGGTGTCGAGGCCCGCCTGGATCGAGGGGATCGCGACGTTGACGATCGTGACGTCGAGCAGCGCCATGAACCCCACCACCAGCGAGACCGCGAAGATCCGCCAGCGTCGGGGGTCCGGGCCGGCGTCGACCGGCCACGGTGTGAGGTCGGCGACCCCGCCGGGGGTGCGGCCACCGCCGGGAGGGGTGTGCTGCTGCTCGACCACCGCTCCACCCTGTCCTACCGGCCAAGACCCGGAGGGGTGTGCGTCGCCGTGCCCCTGCGCCATGCTGGGCCCGGCGAGGTCCGGGTGGCGTGCGGGATGCATCCGGCGGCCTCGGCGGGTTACCGGCGCAGAACCCCCCGATCCCCACCCCCGCACCGTTGCCGCTGCCCCCACCGAGGAGGAGGACCCCGCCGTGCTCGACGCCCCTGTGCGCCGCGCTCTCGGACCGGGTCTCGACGCGGCCGCGGCCGGCCTGGACCGGGTCGGCGTCCGGCCCCTGGCCGTCACCGGCGTGGGCTGGCTGGTCGGGGTCGCCGCCTGCGTCGCGGTGGCCACCTCCCACTGGGGGCTCGCGCTGGTGCTGTGGCTGGCCAACCGGCTCCTGGACGGGCTGGACGGCCCGTTGGCGCGCCGCCACGGCGCCACCGACCTCGGCGGCTACCTCGACCTGGTCGCCGACTTCAGCATCTACGGCGGCTTCGTGGTGGCCGTGGCCGTGGCGGTGCCCGAGGCGCGGCTCGCCTGCGCGGTGCTGCTGCTGGCCTACTACCTCTCCGGCACCGCGTTCCTCACCCTCTCCCCGCTGCTGGAGAAGCGCGGCGACCGGGGCGACGGACGCTCGGTCCTCTTCGTGGGCGGTCTGGCCGAGGGCACCGAGACGGTGGTGGCCTACGCGGTGTTCTGCCTGGTCCCCGAGCACGCCGCCACGGTGGCCTGGGTCTTCGCCGCGATGGTCGCCCTGACCGCGCTGCAGCGCGTCGGCCTGGGGATCCAGCGCCTGGGCACCCGCGGGCAGGACCTCGGGCCGCAGGACATCCGGCCTCAGGGCCCGCTCCGAACCACCCCCGACCGCCCCCGCTCCGAGGAGACCTCGTGAACCGCCCCGCCCGCGTGACAGCCCTGCTCGCCGCCACCGCCCTGGTCGCGAGCGCCTGCGGCAGCGACCCGGGGGCCGAGGCGGTCGCGGTCGACACCTCCGACTGGGACGCCGTCCTCGCCGAGGCCGAGGGCCAGAGCGTCGACTGGTACATGTACGGCGGCGACCAGCGGCTCAACGAGTTCGTCAACGGCGAGGTCGCCGACCGGCTGGCCGCCCTCGGGGTCACGCTCAACCAGGTCAAGATCACCGACACCGCCGAGGCGGTCAACAAGGTGCTCGGCGAGCAGCAGGCCGGGCGCACCACCGGCGGCTCGGTCGACGCGATCTGGGTCAACGGCGAGAACTTCGCCACCGGCGTGCAGGCCGACCTCTGGGCCTGCGGCTGGGCCGCCGACCTGCCCAACGCGCAGTACGTCGACCTCGAGGACCCCGCCGTGGCCACCGACTTCGGCGTCCCGGTGGAGGGCTGCGAGGCCGCCTGGCAGCAGGCCAGCTCGGCGCTCGTCTACGACAGCGCGGTGCTCGACGAGGCCGACGTCGCCTCCGTCGAGTCGCTGCTGGCCTGGTCGGCGAGCGACCCCGGTCGCTTCACCTACCCCGCCCCGCCGGACTTCACCGGCTCGATGGCGGTGCGCACCTTCCTCTACGACACCCTCGGCGCCGAGGCCGTGAGGGCCGCCGCCGAGGGCGGCGGGCTCAGCGACGAGGACTACGAGCGGGCCCGCGACGAGACGTTCACCCGGCTGCTGGACGCCTCGGGCAGCTTCTGGCGCGACGGCGAGACCTACCCGGTCAGCCAGGAGGAGGTCGAGAAGCTGTACGCCGACGGCGAGATCAGCGCCTTCCTCACCTACGGCCCCGGAGCGGTCGGCAGCCTCGTCGAGGACGGCGTCTTCCCCGGGTCCACCCGCGAGACGGTGCTCTCGGTCGGCAACATCTCCAACGTCAGCTTCCTCGGCGTGCCCGCCAACGCCGAGGACCGGGCCGGCGCCATGGTGCTGGCCGACGTGCTCCAGGACCCCGAGGTCCAGCTCGGGCTCTTCGAGGCGACCGGCATCTTCCCGGTCGTCGACCTCGACACCGTGGACCCCGCCCTCGCCGAGCAGTTCGCCTCGGTCGACGCCGGCCCCTCGGTGCTGACCCCCGCGGAGCTCACCGCCGACGCGCTGCCCGAGCTCGACAGCGCGACCCTGGCCCGGATCGAGGACGACTGGAAGTCCGAGGTCCTGCGGAGCGCCGGATGAGCCGCGTCGACCACCGGCACCCGCGACCTCGCCGGCGTCCCGGGCCGCGGCTGAGGATCGCGCTGCTGCTGGCCCCGGCCCTGCTCGTCGTCGCCGTCTTCGTGGTCGGCGGCGTCCTCCAGGCCGTCCTGCAGAGCCTCGGCTTCGCCCCCGTCGTGGGTGAGTCCGAGTGGTCCCTCGACGCCTACCGCCGCGTCGTCGCCGACCCGTCGGTGCGTGCCTCGCTGCTGCTGACCGCCCGGG